>NZ_BAFB01000075.1 GCF_000248075.1 Gordonia otitidis NBRC 100426
TCTGGGTGATCAGCGTCGTCGCGCCGATGGTGGTGATCGTCGGACTGATCCTGCTGCAGCGCATCCACTTCATCTCCACGGACGCCGTCGGTTTGCTGCGCCCGATCCTGTGGATGTGTCTCGCGTCATTGGCGTTCAGTCTGCTGGCGATCGTGCGCGTCGTCCGCGCCATCAACGACCCGATCAAGCAACTCCGTGGCGCGCAGACACGAGTCAGCGACGGTGACCTGAACACCTCGGTCAAGATTTACGACGGCTCCGACCTCGGGCTTCTACAGGCCGGATTCAACGACATGGTCGCCGATCTCCGCGAGCGACAACAGTTGCGCAACCTGTTCGGTCGGTACGTCGGCGAGGACGTAGCACGTAAGGCCATAGAGACCGGGACCGAACTCGGCGGCGAGGAGCGCTACGTCGGTGTGCTGTTCGTCGACATCGTCGGGTCGACGCGGCTGGCGGTCAATCGTCCGCCACGAGAGGTCGTCGACCTACTGAACCAGTTCTTCCGCGTCGTCGTCGCGGTCGTCGGACGCCACGGTGGATTCGTGAACAAATTCCAGGGCGACGCCGCGCTCGCGATCTTCGGCGCGCCCCTGAATCTCGACGATTTTGCGGGTAAGGCACTTGCCGCAGCCCGGGAGATGCGGCAGGAACTCTACGAGACGCTGGGCGACACCGACATCGGCATCGGGGTGTCGGCGGGCAAGGCGATCGCGGGCCATATCGGCTCGGAACAGCGCCTCGAGTACACGGTGATCGGTGACCCGGTCAACGAGGCCGCCCGCCTGACCGAACTGGCCAAGGACGAACCGACCCGCGTACTCGGTTCAGCCCGCGCGGTGTTCCTCTCATCCACGGAAGAGGCGAAGAACTGGGACATCGGCGAGGGCGTCGAACTCCGCGGACGGGGCATCGAGACGCTGCTGGCCCGCCCACACCTGTCGCCGTACCGGCGGTAGCGGCGTGGTTTCGACACGGCAGCTCGCTGCGCTCGCGGCCTGCTCAACCAGCGGGGGTACCCGTTGATCGAGCCCACCCGTTGATCGAGCCCCACCCGTTGATCGAGCTTGTCGAGATCAGTCCTCGGCCGGCGGTGCTTGTTTCTTTGCCGCAGTCTTCTTGGCCGTTGTCTTTTTCGCCGTGGTCTTCTTTGCCGCGGTCTTCTTGGCAGCAGTCTTCTTGGCCGCAGTTTTCTTGGCCGCGGTCTTCTTCGGTGCCGCCTTCTTCTTCGTGGCCTTCTTCGCCGGTCCGCGGGCGCGACGGTCGGCGAGCAGTTCCATCGCCCGCTCAGGTGTGATGGTCGCGACGTCGTCGCCCTTGCGAAGGCTGGCGTTGGTTTCACCGTCGGTGACGTACGGTCCGAAGCGGCCGTCCTTGATCACCATCGGCTTGTCGCTGACCTCGTCGTTCTTCTCGAGATCGCGCAGCGGCGGCGCGGCTGCCTGCCGTCCCCGACGCTTCGGCTCGGAGTAGATCTTGAGCGCCTCGTCGAGCGTGATCCCGAAGATCTGATCCTCGTTGGCCAGCGACCGTGAGTCGGTGCCCTTCTTCAGATACGGCCCGTAGCGGCCATTCTGCGCGGTGATCTCGTCACCCGACTCGGGATCGGCACCGACGACACGCGGCAATGAGAGCAGCTTGAGCGCGTCGTCGAGCGTCACCGTCGAGATGTCCATCGACTTGAACAGCGAACCGGTCCGCGGCTTGGGACCCGCCTTCTTGGCAGCCTTCTTCGCGGTCTTTTTGGCAGCGGTCTTGGTCGCGGTGCCCCCGCCGCCCGCTGGTGCGTCGTCGAGCGGCACCACGCCACCCTCACCGCCGTCGCGTGGGGTCGGACCCGCAGGGATCGTGGCAGGCGCAGCCCCGCCCGAATCGCCGTCGTCCTCATCGGGGAGGATCTCCGTCACGTACGGGCCGAAACGCCCCTCCTTCGCGACGATCTCGTGGCCGCTGACCGGGTCGACGCCGAGCGACCGGCCTTCCTGAGGTGTCGAGAACAGCTTCTCGGCGACCTCGAGCGTGAGCTCGTCGGGAGTCATGTCCGCGGGCAGGTTGGCCCGCTGCAGATCCGGCTCCGCATCCGACGCCGTGGCGGTGGCATCCGCCCCGCTCCCGGCGGTGACATTCGCTCCGCTCGCTGCGCTCCCGGAGGCGAGATTCCGTTCGAGGTAGGGCCCGAATCGACCGACCCGCACGTACACCGGACGTCCCTGCTCGTCGTCGAACAGCTTGATCGAGTTGACCTGGCGAGCATCGATCTCCTCGAGGTTCACCCCGACGAGCTTCTTCAAACCCCCGTGCTTGGCGATGTCGGAGCCTGAGATTTCTGGTTGCTCGCCCTGCGTGCCGGTGGTCGATTCGTCTGCAGCCTTGTCGCCGAAGTAGAACTCGGTCAGCCAGCGGGTGCGGTTCTCGTTGCCGTTGGCGATCTGGTCGAGGTCGTCCTCGAGCGACGCCGTGAAGTCGTAGTCGACGAGGTTCTCGAAGTACGCCTCCATCAGCCCGACGACAGCGAACGCGATCCACGACGGCACCAGCGCGCTGCCCTTTTTCACGACGTAGCCGCGGTCCTGGATGGTCCCGATGATCGACGCGTAGGTCGACGGTCGGCCGATCCCGAGCTCTTCGAGCACCTTGACCAGCGACGCCTCGGTGTAGCGCGCGGGCGGGTTGGTGGAGTGCCCGTCGGCCTCGAGGTCGGTCGCGGTGAGGTGCTGTCCCTCGGTCAGCTGCGGCAGGCGCGTCTCGGCGTTGTCGGCCTGACCACCGGCCTGCTCGTCGACGGTCTCGACGTATGCCGAGAGGAAACCGGGGAACGTGATGGTCCGGCCCGACGCCGCGAAGGTGCAGCGCTCACCGTTGCCGCCTGGACCGCTCGCCGTTCCGGCGATACGAAGGCTCAACGTGGTTCCGCGCGCGTCGGCCATCTGCGATGCGACGGTCCGCTGCCAGATCAGCTCGTAGAGGCGGAACTCGTCGGCCTCGAGCTGGCCGGCCACCTGCCCCGGGGTTCGGAATGTCTCACCCGCGGGACGGATCGCCTCGTGCGCCTCCTGCGCATTCTTGACCTTGCGGTTGTACTGCCGCGGCGTTGCGTGTACGAACTCGGCGCCGTAAAGGTCTCGGGCCTGGGCACGCGCAGCGTTGATCGCCGACTCACTCAACGTCGTCGAGTCGGTACGCATGTAGGTGATGTAGCCGTTCTCGTACAGCCGCTGTGCGATGCGCATCGTGCGATCGGAGGTGAAGCGCAGCTTGCGACCGGCCTCCTGCTGCAGCGTCGAGGTCATGAACGGTGCATACGGCTTGCGCGTGTAGGGCTTCTCCTCCACCGACGTGACCGTCATGTCGGCGCCGTCGAGGGCCGTGGCCAGCGCGGTCGCCCGCTCGCGATCGAGCACGACGACACCGTCCGCGCGCTTCAGGTTGCCTCGCGAATCGAAGTCGCGGCCTGCCGCGACCCGCGCGTCGTCGACGGACACCAACCGCGACGAGAAGGTGCGCGGCGTCGTCGACTCACCGGCGTCGAGCGTCGCGTCGACGTCCCAGTACTCCGCCGACACGAAAGCCATGCGCTCCCGCTCGCGTTCGACGATGATGCGCGTCGCGACCGATTGCACGCGGCCCGCCGACAGCTTCGGCATGACCTTCTTCCACAGCACGGGTGAGACCTCGTAGCCGTAAAGGCGGTCGAGGATGCGCCTGGTCTCCTGAGCGTCGACGAGGTCGATGTCGAGGTCACGCGGGTTCTCTGCCGCAGCGCGGATCGCGGGTTCGGTGATCTCGTGGAACACCATGCGCTTGACCGGGATCTTCGGCTTGAGCGTCTCGAGCAGATGCCAGGCGATGGCCTCGCCCTCACGGTCGCCGTCTGTGGCGAGATAGAGTTCGTCGACGTCCTTCATCAACGACTTCAGTTCGGAGACCGTCGACTTCTTGTCTGCCGAGACCACGTACAGCGGCTCGAAATTGTCGTCGACGTTGACACCGAGTCGCGCCCACGGTTGACCCTTGTACTTCGCCGGTACGTCGGCAGCTCCGCGCGGCAGGTCACGAATGTGTCCGCGCGACGACTCCACGACGTAGTTGCCCCCCAGATACCCCGCGATCTTGCGCGCCTTCGTCGGCGACTCGACGATCACGAGTCGTCGGATCGCGTCTCCCGTGTGGGGTGCTGTGGTGCTGGTCTCGGCCAACGGGTGTCCTTCGCTTTGGACCTGCCCGTCGTGTGCCGGTCGGCCGACGGGTGAGGTCTCGTCTCGTCTGAGGTTTGTACCTTATGTATAGCGCCATTTGCACATCAGAATTTGCGATGAGCGACCATTCGGCCCCGCACTCGACGACGCCGTCCATCAAAACGCCAGGTCAGTACCGAATATGCCGAGGGCGAACGAATGTGGCGTTCGTCAGTCCCCGCTATCCGGCCACGCAGCGCGTGCTCCCGGATACGAGGGCGCCTCACCAACGTACTCACGGAGGCGGGCGAGTCGACGCCGACCCGAGATCCGCAATGCAGGCGAGTGGATTCGTGTGCCAACCAGAGTAGGGGCAATACCGGTTCGCATCAGCGCAGTCGCGAGCTGGGCGTGAGTGTCCGGCGCGTGCGGGTCGAGTCCGAGTTGGTAGTGCCCGGCGTCGTGGGAGCCTGCCGCGATGGTCCAGAGCCGCAGCGCACGCGCACTCGGCACCCATCCGTTCGGAACGGCCTTCACCGCACCTCGCGACCATGTGGCGTGGAGGGCGTCGAGGAGCGGGGTGACCTGACTGCGGGCGAGCGGGTTTCCCTCGTCGGATTCCGAGACCTCGGTGTCGAGGCCGCATGCGCGCATCTCCTCGACGACGGCGCCGGCCCGCCACGGTGCGGAGAGCACGATCGATACGCGCGTACCACCCACACCGGAGCCGCTACCGGCAACGCGCGACGACTGTCCGTGCGCTGCGAGAAGGCCGCCGAGGTCGTCGAGTGACGGCTCGTCGAGTTCCGCCGAGAAGAACGCCAATTGGCCCACGGCACGAGATTACTGTGCCGCACCGGCGCCGGTCGGGAGGTGCGCAGAACTCGGGGTGGGACTGCTGATGGATGTGCGGGTCAGGACAACGCAACGCTCCCGCCCTCATGAGAGGACGGGAGCGTTGTGTCGATCAAGCTCGTCAGATGAGCCGAAGTCTCAGACGGCGCGGACGCCGGTCGCCTGCGGACCCTTGGTGCCCTGTCCGACCTCGAACTCCACGCGCTGGTTCTCCTCGAGGGTACGGAATCCGTTGCCCTGGATCTCCGAGTAGTGGACGAACACGTCGTCATTGCCCTCGTCGGGAGCAATAAAGCCGAAGCCCTTCTCCGCGTTGAACCACTTCACAGTCCCCTGTGCCATTCCTGCAATCCTTTACATACATTCAAACTGTCCCGACACGCTGGTCACGTGTCGCGGCCGGTCGTACCGCCATACCTCGGAGAACGCGGATGGGAGAGTTCGTGGACGAACACCGCTCCGCCTGACAACTTCAGTACCACGGCTGCAACCCGATCCCGCGCGATCACCGCAATGAGCGATGGCCGCCCGGGAGCTGCGGCCGAGATCAGTCAATCATGTTCGTGGCGACTTGGATAGTCGTCGCAATCACTCTGAGTCAAAACCACCCGATTTTCGGCGCTTCGAGACCGAAAGGTAACATCAGGTGCACTGAAATCCGGCCGCCCATAGGACATAATCACGAGCTCGAACCCGTTGGGTCCTCGGACACCGAGATCGCCCGGTCACCACGACATTTCGTCTATGCACCACTCCACTTTCGGCACCGAACTTCTTCGGCGCTCGCTCGCCGGTACCGATCCGGACTCCAGTCCGGTAACCCACCTCTCGGTAATCGATTCCCGCCCACCGACTTTCGCGCCATGGCCTGAATGGTTGTCAGACGAGGTACGCAGCGCACTGATCGATAGTGGAATCACGCAACCGTGGATTCACCAGACGGTGGCCGCGGATCATGTATTCAAAGGTCGGCATGTATCGATTGCCACCGGAACAGCATCTGGCAAATCATTGTCGTACCAGATGCCAATTCTGACGACTCTTCTCGCCGAACCACAGTCGACCGCACTGTATCTGAGTCCGACCAAAGCACTCGGTGCCGATCAACTCAAGGCACTCACGTCGATCATCTCCGGACGCCGAGACTTTGTTCATCTTCAACCGTGCGCCTACGACGGCGACACCGAGACCGAGATCAGGCAGTGGGCGCGAGCGCATTCACGGTGGATCTTCACCAATCCCGACATGCTGCACCTCGGCATTCTCACCGGCGTCGCCACGCCCGGCACGCACACCGGCGGCCCGTCGCGTGGGCAGTGGCGACAGTTCTTCGCGCACCTGCGCTACGTCGTCGTCGACGAATGTCACCACTACCGCGGGGTGTTCGGGTCGAACACGGCGATGGTGTTGCGTCGATTGCTTCGTCTGGCACGTGCGTGCGGGTCGGAGCCGACGGTGATCGCCGCCAGCGCCACCGTCGCGGATCCGGCCGCAGCGCTCGAACGACTCATCGGCGAGCCTGCCGTCGGTGTGACGCACGACGGATCGCCGCGGGGCGAACGTACCGTCGCACTGTGGGAGCCCGACTTCCTGCCGGGCGTGACCGGCGAGAACAACGCTCCGGTACGCCGATCCGCGGGCGCCGAGTCGGCGCGCCTGTTGGCCGACTTCGTCATCGAGGGCGCGCGCACACTGAGCTTCGGACGAAGCAGACGCGGCGTCGAGATCACAGCGTTGGGTGCCCGTAATCTACTGGCGCACAGCGCTCCCGAGCTCGTGGAGAAGGTCGCCGCCTACCGGGCGGGGTACCTGGCGGACGATCGGCGTCGGCTGGAGACGGCCATCTCCGACGGAAGTCTTGTCGGAGTCGCCACCACCAATGCACTCGAACTCGGCGTCGACATCACCGGACTCGACGCAGTGATCATCGCCGGTTACCCGGGCACCATCGCGTCGTTCTGGCAGCAAGCGGGACGTGCTGGCAGACAACGTGAATCAGGTGACGCCCTCGTGGTGCTCGTCGCCCGCGACGATCCGCTCGACACCTATCTGGTGCATCACCCGCACGCACTGCTCGACACCCCGGTCGAAGCACCCGTCATCGACCCGACAAATCCCTACATCCTCGCACCCCACCTGCTGTGTGCGGCAACCGAGTATCCGTTGGGCGACAACGAGATCGAACGGTGGGGAGCGAGCGAGGCAGTGGCCGAACTCGCCGCGGACGGCCTGCTCCGCAAACGCAAGGCGGGCTGGTATCCCGCGGCGGGCGTGGAACCCCACGGCGACATCGACATTCGCGGCGGCATCGGCGGGCAGGTACTCATCGTCGACCAGTCGTCATCGGAGTTGCTCGGCACGGTCGACGCCGGTCGCGCACCGGCGACGGTGCATCCGGGTGCCGTCCACATCCACCAGGGCGAAAGCTACGTCGTCGACGAACTCGACCTCGAGGAGGGGCTTGCGCTGGCGCACCCCGAGGAACCCGACTGGACCACGTCGGCACGTGAGACCACCGAGGTGTCGGTGACATCGGTGATCGAATCGAGGTCGTACGGGCCACTGTCCGTCGCCTTCGTCGCCGTCGACGTGAGCCATCAGGTGGTGGGTTATCTGCGGAAGCTTCCGTCCGGCGAAGTGCTCGACGCGGTCGAACTCGACATGCCGCGGCAGACCCTGCACACGCGCGCGGTCATGTACACGTTGACCCCGGAGACCCTCGCCGACATCGGCATCGATGCGACGCGACTGCCCGGCGCCCTGCACGCCGCCGAGCACGCCGCCATCGGCCTGCTCCCCCTCGTCGCGACGTGCGACCGGTGGGACATCGGCGGACTTTCGACCAACCTGCATCCCGACACGGGACTACCGACCGTTTTCGTCTACGACGGCTACCTGGGCGGCGCCGGCTTTGCCGAACGCGGGTTCGGCGAGTTCGCGACCTGGATCGCCGCGACCGCGGATGCCATCGCCGATTGCGGCTGCGAGCTGGGCTGTCCGTCGTGCGTGCAGTCACCCAAGTGCGGTAACGGCAACGAACCGCTCGACAAGGCCGGCGCCCTGGACGTACTGCGATCTATCACACACCTGATCCGGGGTATGACTCACCTCGCAAGCTGAGTCATTCGTCCACGCGCTTGCGGCGATTCGTCCTTTCTGGCAGTCCGCCGTGCACAGTCATCGGCGGTGAGGCGCCGGGATGTGGCGACGGCCCCCCAACCGTCGGCGTCCGCATCGAGACGTCGACGTCTCGACTGCACGCCACCGGTTTCAAGGAGTGACAATGACGAACGCTGCCGTTCGCCCTCGGGCGAGCATGATGGCCCTCGCCGGGGTCTCCGTGGCGAGCGCCGCGGTGATCGGGGCCGTCCCATCGATGAGCCAGGCAGCCACATACGCCACGGCCTCGCCCGCGGCCACGGCGCTGAACACCGCCACTACGACAGCGGCGGCCACACTCGCCGGCGCAGCACCTGCGGCCGCCACCAATCCGCTCGCGATTTATCAGACGGTGCTCGCCAAGGCTCAGACCGCCATCGACAAGCTGCAGAAGACAGCCCCCAAAGACGAGTACCCGATTCTCACCCAGTTGCTGGCGAACCAGAGTGCGCTTGTCGACGGAGTCGTCGACGGTGCGGTCGCCGGAGAATGGACTCACGGGGCGGCTCCGGACTTCTCGTCACTGCAAACCCAGATCCAGGCGGTTCTCGACGGTTTCGACGTCGCTGGCACCGTGATCAAGGACAACGTGACGAAAGCACTCGGGGAGCAACTCCCCAAGCTGCTCGACGCTGTATCGACGTCACTTGCCACAGGTGACATCGAAGGAGCGATGAACAACCTGATGATGGCGGTCATCACGCCCGTATACGCACTGATCAAGCCGGGAGTGAACGGCGGTGCGACGGCGTCGCTCCTACAGATCCTCAACATCCCGCTCAACGCCGGGCTTCTCGCGGCCGGCGTGATTCCCAACGCCGACATCGCCGGCGCGGTGTCACAACCACTGAAGAACGCGTCGAAGGTGCTCGATGTCGTGCTCAAGGACGACTTCAACTACATCGGCATGGGCCTCATCAGCCCGGTGGCGGGCGGACTCGGCGGCTTCGGTCGTGGTGTGCAGAACGTGGTGAACGCGCTGGGAGACAACGACCTCGATGCTGCGCTGAATGCGCTGATCCAGGCGCCTGCCATCACGCTCGACGGCTTCCTGCACGGTGGCTACGGACCGAGTGTCGCCGGCCTGGTCGGCTTCGGCGACAGCCTCCGCGTGGTCAGCGGTGGTCTGCTCGGCGGACCGATGCAACTCTTCGGCAAAGACGCGGAC
Organism: Gordonia otitidis NBRC 100426; assembly: GCF_000248075.1. Taxonomy (GTDB): domain Bacteria; phylum Actinomycetota; class Actinomycetes; order Mycobacteriales; family Mycobacteriaceae; genus Gordonia; species Gordonia otitidis. Next base: position 9,358 of record NZ_BAFB01000075.1, read on the forward strand.
GGCAACCGCGCGGCCATCCTGCCGGGCACCGGATGGGTACTGCAGAGGATCCAGCAGGACATTCTGAAGGCCATCACGCCGGTTCCGCCCAAGACCGTCAGCGCCGACATGGGCGCGCTGGTGAAGGCACAGACCGCCGACAACACGGTGCTGCCGACGGTGACCGTCGCCGATGCACCCGGCACTCCCGGCAACGCCGCCGACGAGTCCGCAGCTACGAGCCGATCTGCCGACGCCACAAGCGATCACACGGATTCGACCTCGCAATCATCGAGCGCCGACAAGTCCAACTCACCGGCCTCCACCGCCACCGCGCCGACGACCTCGACATCCGAGTCCGGTACGAACTCCGCGATAGGCGGCGACGTGAAATCCCCGGCCGTCGAGTCCCCGAGCGGCGGCAGTTCGTCCGATGCTTCACCGTCGACGTCGAACGACACGTCATCGAGCAGCACTCCACCGAGCAGCACGTCGTCGAGCAGCACGTCGAACGACACGTCGGTGAGCGGTACACAGTCGAGCAGCACGTCGGTAGGTACCGCCTCGTCGTCGACAAGTGGTTCCGCCACGAGGAGTTGATCGCACCCCCTCTATCAGTATCTCGGCGCCCGCGACCTCTTGTCGTGGGCGCCGAGTTGTGGGCCACAAGCTGAGTCATACGGCTACGCGCTTCCAGATTCCGACTCAATTTGTTGCGCTAACGATGCATTCTCGACGTCGACGCGTCCGGGTGGTGACGGGACGCGGTGGAGCGGCGGACGGTCGGGGGCCGACGCGGATCAGACCTCTGTCACCGCTGACTAGGAGTGAGCATGAGAAACGTTGCCGTTCGCCCGGGGGTGGGCGCACTGGCCCTCGCCGGAATGTCCGTCGCGAGTGCGGCGGTGATCGCAGCAGTACCGACCATGAGCCAGGCGGCGACGATCGCCGACAAGCCCGTGACAGCGTCGTCACCGGCTCGCATTGCTCTGTCCGGGTCCACGGGCATAGCGGCGCTCGCCTCCGAGGCCGCGGTCGACCCGGCCGGGATCTACGCCGACGCCGTCGAGCGGGCACTCGCGAACATCAAACAACTGCAGGCCAATTCGTCCGACAAGGCATTCCCGATCCTGAGCCAGGTGTTGCAGAACCAGCTCAACCTGATCACCGGCGTCGCCGGCGGGGTCGCCGACGGCAAGTGGACGACAGGCAAGTCGCCCGACTTCGCTGCCCTGTGGAAGGAAGCAACCGCATCGGTCACCGACCTCGGCACGGGGCTGACGGGCGCGGGACAGGACGTGGCCGACGCACTGCGCGACGACGTTCCGCCGCTGCTCGAGGCGGTCACCGATGCGCTACGGGCGGGCGACATCGAATCCGCGATGAACAACATGCTGATGGTCGCGGTGGTTCCGATCTTCGCGGCGATCAATCCCTCGTCGGGCCCGTTGCTGCCTGCGCTCGGGAAGATCCTGGACGTGCCGCTCGATCTGGGTCTGGCACTGGCCGGAGCGGTTCCCAACGATCAGATCAGTGCGGCATTGTCCGAACCGTTCAACGCGGGCAAGCGGGTCGTCGGCCAACTCCAGGAAGTCGCTCTGTTCGCGGGCATGGGCATCATCAGCCCGCTCGGTGGCGGCATCGGTGCCCTTGGGCACGCCGTCCAGACCGTCGTCGACGGCGTTGCTGCCGGGGATATGGATGCTGTCGCCTCTGCACTGCTGCAGGCGCCGGGAGTCATGCTCGACGGTCTCCTCAACGGCGGCTACGGCCCGAGCGTCGGCGACATGATCGGCCTCGGCGACTACCCGGTGGTCAACGGCGGCCTGCTGGGTCCGAAACTGAACATCACGTTCGACGACGGCGAGATCAAGATCTTCCTGCCGGGCACACTCGGTGCGCTGCAGTACATCCAGGGCAGAATCGCCGACGCCCTGGCGCCCCAGAGCTCGTCGACGTCCTCGTACACGGTCGACGCATCGGCCGTCGCAAGCTCACCCGTCGTCGCGACGTCGGGTGAGAAGTCACACGAAGCCGCCGACTCTGCCTCAGCAGCATCGGATTCCGCAGTCACTTCGGATTCGACAATCACATCGGAGTCGACTTCCGTACCGGAATCTGCCGTGCCGTCGAACTCGCCGTCCACAACGTCGACATCCGACGATCCGGCGTCGAACGATGCCGACCGGGAACGCACCGACTCGAGTAGCGCCGAGTCGGACAACGCCACATCGCAGACGGCGACCATGCCAGAAACTGCCGCGACGGACACCCCGGACGCCGGCATCTCCGAGACCGGGCAGTCCTCCGCCGGGGATTCCGCGAGCGAGAAAGCTTCGCCCGAGTCTGCTACCCCGGCACCCAGCGATTCGGCGGACGCAGGGTCGGCGTACCGCGGAGCGGCAGAGAGTGGCCGCACTTCGGCGGAGCCTCCCGCGTCCTCGAACGCATCTCCCACCACGGCTAGCGCGGCGAGCACCAGCGGATCGTCTGGCGGATCTGCGTCGGACTGACCCGCGATCTGGTGCCCACGACCTGCTCGGGAAGGTCGTGGGCACCGTCGCATGTCTGTCCTGCCCGCACGGTCACCAACCCGGACAATTCGCCACCGTCGCTGTGGTCTATCTTGTGATTCGTACTGACAAGTAACTTGACTCACATGCACGGGTGGTGATCGGTGGAGTCACACGGTCTCGTCGGGCGCGACAATGTGCTGGCGCAGTTGGCCGAATTCGTCACGTCCACGACGGACCACTCCGCAGCACTCGTCGGCGTGGCGGGGACCGGACTCACCACCCTGCTGCTCGCGACGGAACGTATGGCAGCCGACGCGGGGACACGCGTCGTACGAATCGACGCGAGAGAGGGTTCCCACGCGGCGCTGACAGCGGTGGCCGCGGAACTTCGCGACTCCGCCGATCCTGTCCCGGTGCAACCCACGCGGTGCGGGGACGACTCGGACGCAACCGACATCACATCGCGCCAGATGCTCCTGAGCCTGGCACGCACGACACGTTCTGATCGCCTGATGATCTGTCTCGACGACGCCGACAGGCTCGACGACGCTGCCGCGCAGACCCTCTCCTATCTGAGTCGCCGACTTGCGGGAACCGGGGTCAAACTGGTCACGGCATGCTCGCCCGGTGCCGTCGGCTTGCCCAGACACGCAGTCGACGTCGCGCTGCCGATCACTTCGCTAGACGGGCATGCGTCAGATCTGTTCCTGCGACAGCATTTTCCTACAATCGACGCCCCCACGCGACGTTCTATCACTCGCCGCTCCGACGGCCTTCCGCGTGAACTCGTTCGTGCCGGTTACCTCGCGATCGCAGCGACCTCGTCGGCGACAGTCGGGAGCGAACACGCCGGTGTGGGACTCCGCAACGATGGAAGCCCCGACCTGCTACAGCGCTGCGCAGCGCAAGCACTGCGACACGGCGATTCCCACACCGCCGCAAAGACGTTCAGACTCAGTGCCGCCAGCACCGTCGATCCTGCTGCGAAGGCTCGGCGACTTGCTGCTGCGTCGGCGCTCGTGTCCGCCGCGAACGCCGACATCCCCACCGCCACATCTCTTCTCGAGCAGGCGCTCCGTGTCGACCCGAGTGCGACCCGGTCACTCGAGGCGGTCGTTGCACGCTCATATCTGTCGGCGAAGGCCCCCGAATCCATCCGTGAGGCGCAGCGCACGTTCGCGACAGCGATCCGCGCGCACCCGCCGGGCCCCGGCGATCGCATGCTCGACGACGCGCTCTGGTCACTTCTGCAACTGTGCCATCTCGGTGACCGGCCCGAGTTCTGGGCGGACTTCGCGGCACTCGTCGCACAGCATGAAGCTGTGGCGCCCGAGTGGGCACGCGTTGCGGCACAGATGTGTTCGAGTTCCCCGGCATCAGCGGACCCTCTCGACAACTGGCTCGATCGACTCATCGCCACACTGCAGCACACCGCGGACGCGGCCGACATAGTGCGCAGTGCGTTCGTCGCCACCTCCCGCAGTAGTAGCTACTGGTGGCGTGCAGCACTGCACAGGGTGTGGTCGGATCCACGGTCATCCGTGACGTCGTCGGTGTGCGCAGCATGGATGCTCGGTTCGCACTATCTCGGTGCGGGTCGCTGGGACGAGGCACAGCGAATACTCGACGACGGAATGGCCCTGTGCGCGGCGTCGGGTCTGCAACTGTACGCGCACGCCTACCTGGCACGATCGCGCCATCTGTTGGCTGCCTACCGCGGTGAACTCGACATCGCACTGCTCACGAGCACCGCCCCCGGTTGGATGGCCAACGGTGTCGGCGTCATGCGGCATCGAAACCTTCTGTACGCCGCAGCAGCGATCGGTACCGGCAATCCACGACGAGCACTACGACTGCTCCGCGCAGGAAAGGACGGGCCGGTCGACATCATCGCCCGCGGCGACCGCGGAATGATCGATCTGGCCGAAGCCGCGCGGGAAACCGGATCACAGTCGGCCACGCGGGCAATACTCGCAGGGCTGAGCGACGTCGCCGACACCGCGGACCCTCGCCTGTCCTTTCTGCGCTTGTGTTCGTCTGCGATCCTCACCGACGACAGCGAGGTGGCTGCGCGCGCTGTCGGTACTCCCGGCGCCGATCGCTGGCCGTTCGACCTCGCGCGAGTGCGTTTGCACCTCGGTCACCGGTTGCGCATGAGCGGCGATGTCCGAGCCGCGAGAGAGCAACTCCACCAAGCGCTCTCGACCTTCACCGTGCTGGGAGCCGGACACTGGTCGGCACGCGCGAGCGGTGAACTGCGCCTGCTCGGCGAGCCGGTTGCCGCCATCTCGTCGGTTGGCTCGTCTCCCCAGATCTCTGCGACCGCGCGACGCATCGCAGAGATGGCGGTGTCGGGAATGTCGAACCGCGCCATAGCATCCCGGATGGGCATCTCCCCGAGCACGGTCAGCAGTCACCTCTCACACGTTTACCGTGCCGTGGGCGTACGGTCTCGTACCGCGTTGCGTGACTGCGCAGTGTTCGCCTGATCTGGCGACACCGAATCACCCGGCCTCTCGCGCCCTGGGCCGTCGTTTCGCCGGCCTACCTCGACGCGGCAAGAGCGTCGCGCAACTCCACGCGAGACGCGACACCCAATTTGGCGTAGATCCGGTACAGGTGGTTTCCGACCGTTCGGTGAGAGATGTCGAGGCGCTCGGCAACCTCCTTGTTCGACAGCCCTGACGTCACCATCGACGCGATACGCCGCTCGTATGCGGTCAAAGCAGGCTCATCCACGGATACGTTGCGCGTGGGGGCGGTGGCGTCGAGCTCCGCCTGCGCCCGCGCAGCCCACGAGGTCGCACCGAGCGACTCGAACGTCGACCGCGCAGCCTCGAGGTGGCGTCTCGCTGCGACGAGCTCTTGTCCACGACGCAGCTCCATGCCGTAGGTGCACTGGATGCGCGCGTACTCGAACACCCACTGCTCCGCCCCGGGAACTGCGAGTGCCTGCTCGAACAACCGACGCGGGTCGCTGCTGCTGACGAGTGCTCGGCATGCGAGGTGGATCATCGCCGTCCGGGACGAGATTCGCCACAGCTGCATCTCGTCCATGGCAGCGACATGTGCTCGCGCCTCGTCGTCGCGGCCTGTGCGTGTCGCCGATCGAACGACATCGAACGCTACCGTTGCCGACATCGTGACGTAGGGGTCGAGCTCTGCGACGGGGCTGACAGCAGTCGCATGGATGTAGACCGAGCCCACATCTCCTTGCCCACCGGCGACCAGCGCCCGCAGGTGTTCAGCGAGTCGGATGAACACGAATGCGCGTCGCGGAAGGGCCCAGGAGCACATGCGAGCGGCCAGATCCTCCACCTCGTCGACGTTTCCTCGCGCGGCGGCGACCGTGCCGAGCACATAGTCGGCGAGCCATCCGAGATAAGCGCGCCGGTCGACATCGCAGACATACCTGGCCTGCTGCGCCAGTTCCGTCGTCCTGTCCCATTCACCCCGGTGGAAAGCGTCCTGCGCGAGCAACAACATCGCCCAGACGGCAGCGATCGACGCGCCGACAGGAGTGCGAAGATTACTGCGGATACCGCTGTCGACAATGCTGACTAGGTCTTCGAGCACTCCGCGGCATTCGTCGATCCGATCGAACGTCGCCGCCATCTCTGCAATCCCGGCGATCCGCAGTGGCGAATCCTCAACCGACAGTCGGGCTATCAGCATGTCGAGGGACTTGCGACGGTCGGTCGACAGCGTCGCCGGCCCATTCCAGATCGCCGACCACAAACTCGACGACGAGGCACCCACGACCTGTCGGTATCCCTCCCACAACGACGTCCGCCCACCGAGCCAGCACAACTCACGAAGAGCTTCCACCGCCTCGACGACGAGCGGATCGTCGGGGTCGTGCGGGGCAGTGCGTTCGAGTGCCTCCCGCAGCATCCGATAGGCGGTGTCGACGTCGCCGTCGTCGTCGGTCACGATGATCGCCGACGCTGCGAGTGCGTCGGTCATCGAGTCCTCGAAGTGTCGCTGCCCTGTCTGCATGTCGACGAACATCCGCTGTGCAGCAGCGTGATCGACGCGCGCGGCAATCTGCGTGGCACGCGCGAGTCTGCGATGACGTTCGCGAGGGTCACTGGTCAGCTCGCTCGCACGTCGCAACCGGAACAGGCCTCGGGACCAATTCCCTGTCCACAGATCGGCTTCGCCGTCGCGCTCCAGCCGAGCAGCCGACGCGTCGTCGAACCCCGTGATCACACAGCTCTCGAGCTCGTCCAGGTGCGTCTCGAACCCGTCCGTGGTGGCTCGTCGCGCGCACCGTGCGAGCGAACGATAGGCAGAGGACCGCTCGTCGTCGGTGGCCGCACTCATCAGCGCTGCGCCGAGGAGCGGTCGCCGGAAACGGAATTCGGCTGCACCCGGCCCCGCGGTCGACGCCAACCCGTGCGCCTCGACGAGTCCTGCGCGCGCGGCTGGCGCGATGAGCTCCGGCAACGACGCCCCGTCGAAGGCAGTCACGAGTTCGTCCACTGGCAGAGCAGGGTCGATGACGTGCATCAGGAGCATGCGTCGCGTCGCGCTCGGGAGCACCGGGGTGTCCGGAAACAGTCTGGTGCGCAATGCAGTCGACATCGGTAGCACCGTGGGCAACGACGCCGAGCCGTCGAGCTGATCGTGGCGTAGCTCCGCGGGTAATGCGCGAAGTGCCAGCGGGTTGCCTCCGGCGCTCAGCAGGATGCGGCGCCGAACTTGCGCAGCCATGAGCGGATGAGCTCGGCGCAGCACGACAGCCGCCGCATCGTTGTCGAGCGGTCCGACGTCGATATAGGTGCTCGGCCCTGTGGCGCATCGAATGTCTGTCGACGCCGCGGCCAGCACACCGACCCTCGCCAATCGTGCCGACAGGATGCTCTCGAGGACTACTGCCGACTCCTCGTCGGCGTGGTGCAGGTCGTCGACGACGATGAGAACCGGAGTATCGGAGGCGATTTCGGTGACCAGCGAGAGGACTGCAGACCCGGTCTCCGCTGCGGACGGAACCCGTCCGACGTCGAGTCCGAGTGCGAGGCGAATGGTCGAGACGTAGTCCGGTCGCACATCGGGTCGCCGGGCGTACGCCGGTCCGTCCACATGCTGCAGCAGCAGCACCTGGAGCACTGCGTAGGGCAGGCTCTGTTCGACAGCGACCGCACGCGCATGGAGAACCATCGCACCAGCTCGTCGTGCTTCGTGTGCGGCGGCCGTCACCAGCGCCGTCTTTCCCGTACCGGGCGCTCCCCGGACGAGTGCGTCGCACGGATCGCCGGCGATCACAGCTGCGACGAGATCGGCGAGCGCCGCCTGCTCACCTTCACGACCGATCAGTGACCCGAGCCGCCTCATCTGGCCGCACGCACCTCGGGCGACAGCGTCGGCGACGTTGCCGGACGACTCTGTGACGGTTTCGGTTGACACCCCGTTCATCTCCCGCAGGCCAGACGACATCGACGAGAGCGGACCGGGACAGGCACTCCCCGCAGAGCACCCGACCGCTGCTCACGCAGCCTATCGCGGACATATCGGACCACCCCCGCCGCCTGCGTCATCGCCGGTTGGGCCACTGCCCGATCGAACGGGTGGGGATCTCACCACCCTCGCCGTCGCCACCGATGACCAGCGTATTCGCGGTCTTCGCGGTCTCGGCAGACCGATCGATCCGATTCCTGTGTGGTCGCGCGAAGACTCGAAAAAGACCGAATCCCGCCATGACCTCCTGTCACAGGCTGTTCTCAGGGATACTTGAACGATGCATGAGGGGACCCCCGACCGCGTGACACCGTCGCCACTCATTACCCGTGCGCGTCCCGCGTTCTTCCTGCTGGCGCGCCCGACGGGCTCCGCCGATCAGCTGCCTGCGTCGATCGGCGAGACCGACGTCTTCTTCTCAGAGGCTCAGGCCCTCGACGCGCTCGATATCCACTTCGCGTGGTGCACGGCACGTTTGGATGCCGACCTCGTCGACAACGCGCAGTGGTACCTGCAGAGTGCGATGGTTGGTCCGCGAATCGCCACCGCACTCGGCGAGGTCTACCTCGCTGCCGACAGCGATTCCGGCGACGTCCACGCCGCCGCGGGCGCCTTCCTCACCGAAAGCGAAGTGGTGCACTGGGCGCCCTTTGTCGACGCCGTGCAGCCACGCATCCCCAACACCAGGGGCGAGCGGTTGCGCCTCGCCTATCGGGGTGACGCCGAGGTCTCGTTCTCCCATGTGTGGTTCGCCCCGATGGATTCGACGCGGGTGTACCCCAAGCGCATCCACATCGGCGACGACGCGCTCTGACACCACCATCCCCCTCACGTGTCGGTGCTGCAGATGTCAGGCTTCGCGGCCGCGGGACACTCGCTCACCTGGTGCAACCAGGACGTCTACGGGTCATCGACCGGCCCTGCCCGGGCGCGGGCGGACGCGGCGTGGATTCCCAAGGCCCCCAACGAGACAGATACCCGAGCACCGACAACCACGTCGTCGCCGACGACCTTGCACTCGAACACCTCGGCGCGCGGTCGTTGCTCTCCAACGACCGATCTGGCAGTAGCACACGGATCAGCCCGCGCCGCAACATGATCGGCCGCGGCAGCCAATGCCGCGAGGTCGGCCGCCGACTGCGCTCGGTGCCGCGCCAACGTCGCGGCGCCGACATAGATCACCAACACGAGCAGCGCCGCGATACCGGCGATCGCACCTGCCGCTGCCACGGTCGCGTAGCCGTCGTCGTCGCGAAGCAGCCGGATGTGTCGTATCGACACAGGCAGTCGCTCGGCACACATCCTCTCCGCGCATCGGGGTGACAGGCAGCGACGTGGCCACCTCACCGCGACACTCCGGGCGCGATGATCACCTGATCAGTGCCCTCGGGTTCGGGCACCGCGACCGCCCGCGCCGACAACGTCAATCCCGGCATCATCGGAGCGCTCCGGCGGACGTCGACAACGACCCGGTCGGCCTGCACCGCAATGGAGATCTGCGCACCGGGCACGATCTGCTCACCCACAGCACGCGCGTGATCATCACCGGCAGCCGTCAACCGGGCCACCTCACGCGCAGCATCGGCGCAGCGAATCTGCGCCGTCACCGCGGTGATCACGCCGACCGCCAGGATCACGACCCCACGACAGCCGAAATCGCATACGCCCCTTCGATGGTGACCATCCCCGACTCGTCGTCGACCATCCGTCGCAGACGCATCTCAGCCCACCGACGTGTTGAGCGCCTTGGTGATGATTCCGGTCAACGCACTGACGATGTTGTCGCCGCTGACCACCGTGTACAGAATCGCACCAAAAGCGGCGGCAGCAATCGTGCCTATCGCGTACTCGGCCGTGCTCATCCCCTCGTCGTCGGTCATCAGTCTGGTCAGAGTGGCATTGGTGCGGGTGGTGAATCGTTGCGCCGCGGTACGGGTGGCATCGTTGATCTTCATGGGTCGACCTTTCATTCGGGTGGAACTGATTGGTGTGGTGGTGCTTTGACGTTGAGACCCCGGCGAGAGATCCATCGGGTTGGAAAAACCTGGCGACGTCTCGACGGAGTGCATGTCTAGAGCCCGGCGAGCGTGGTGCCTGCCAGACCGATCACCACGGGCACGATGCCGAGACAGACGAACGCGGGTAGGAAGCACAGACCGAGCGGACCGCTCACCAGCACACCGGCGCGCTCGGCGCGTGCATGCGCATCGTCGTGAGCGCGACGCCTGGTCTCCGTGGCGAGTTCGGATACCTGCACCGACAGCGCCGACCCCGCCCTCGCCGACCGGCGCGCGAGCATCGACAACTGCTCGAAATGATCCGCCGCGCCTTTTTTGCGACGAGCACCCTCACCCACCGGTTGCGTCGACCACGCGCGCTCGGGTTCGGCACCGAGTTCGAGGAGTTCCGCGGTCTCCGTCAGCGGCCGCGCCAATGCCGCAGGCGCTGTGTGCGAAACCGCGACCGCCGCTGCTGGCACCGTGAGCCCCGCACGCAGGCACACCGCGAACAGGTCGAGCGCCGCCGCCACGGCGAATGGGTCGTCGACGTCACGCGATGCACCGAGCCACCGTGGTTCACCTCGCGGGCGCACGGGAGGCTCGACCACCCGATACAGCAACCAGCGCTGGGGCGGCAGAAGCCATGCTGCGGCGGCGAGCAGCATCAACGCCAGCGATGTCGCCGTCATCCGCGCACGACCTTGTCGGTGATGCGCTCGGTCCAGATCATGCCCGCAGCCACCAGTGCGGTCCCGATCACCAGCAGCGCACCACCGAGACCTCCGCCGAGAAGCACCTGAACGGGCTGCGCGCCGGTTGCCTGACCCAGACCGATTCCGAGGAGAGGCAATCCGGCCAGCACAACCGCAGTCGCCCTCGGCCCGGCGAGCCCGGCGCGAGTGCGCTCGGTGAATGCGCGTCGCGCGACCAGATCGGCTCGTAGCGCCTCGAGCAGGTCCGCCATGGGGACCCCCGATGCTCAGCGGTCTGCCACGCGACCGCGATACGCCGCCATGACTGCAACGTCGACGTCGAGGCGGACTGCCGGGACCGTGAAACGCCATGCGCGTCGTCCTGGTCGACGACGATGCGACCGCCCAGCTCGGCGCGAGCCGCCAATACCGTAAGCCCCTCGGCGACCTCGCAGGTCGCACCGCGCTGACGCGAGAGCTCCTGTGCTGCCTCAGCACACGCGCGAGCCGGGGGTGCCCCCACGGAAAGTTCGGCGATCATCAACCCCAATGCGGTCAGCATGTCGTCGCGCTGTTCCTCGTGTTCGGCCGTCCGACGCCTACGCCGACGCAGCCAGACGACAAGTGCCACGACGATCGACGACGCCCCTGCGCCTGCGAACCCGCCCACCGACAGCGCCACGATCGGCGCGCAGAGCAGAACGAGCACGGCCGGGGACACACGGATTCGTTGTGCACCAACGCGTCCGGCCACCGACTCCATGCGACTCTCGATCCGACTCGCCGGCCACCACGTCACAGCGATCGCGAATGCCGCGAGCACGAGACTCACAGGCGCTCCTCGACGAGTGCGTCGAACTCCGCACGATGCTCGGTGAACCCACTGCTGCGCAACCAGATCGGCAGAATCGTCACCCAGCCCTCGGTGTTGCGCGAGACGAGACCGACCTCGACGACGCCCCGCGCGCCACCGGCGGTCCGACTGACCCCGACGACCACTCGCA
>NZ_BAFB01000074.1 GCF_000248075.1 Gordonia otitidis NBRC 100426
GGGTCCGTCGAGGTTTCGCGCACCGTGTGTGCGCTTCGTGAGGCAGAGCTGGGCAGTCGCGGATCCGACCATGCCCACCGCCAGCGGCCAGAGTTCACGGTTCCGAGGATCTGTGCGTCGCAGCGCAACGTCGAGAGTCCTGTGAGGGTTATGTTGTTCGGGTACTCGTAGGCCCATGTGGTGTGTGCGCCGCACACGTTGAGCAAGTACATCTGGTGTTCGAGGCTGAATATGTTGATGTCGTCGTCGCTGTACACAGCTGGGGTGGGTGTGCTCATCGGCTTGTCTCCCGTCGGCCGGCCGCGGCAAGTTCAGCCCAGGCCGCGTAGGCGGAGTTGACGTCGTTGCGGTCAGTGGCGACCACGATCAGCACTGAATGGCGGATCGCGGTTGCGAGGTGCGGGGAGATTGACACGTCGTCAGGTAGAGGAATATGTGCGGCGTCAGGGGGGAAGCACGCGGCGGAGTTGAAGCCGAAATCGGAGAGCACTTCTGCGGGTGCGGTTTCGGTGCTGTCGAGGATCAGTACGCGTGCACCGATATCTGAGGCTGCATCCGCTACCGCGTTGACGTGCTTGGGCAGGATGTAGCCGGTGAGGCTGGGTGACACGAAGGCGCCGTCGTTTCCGCCTTGGCCGCCGTCGATGTTGACGATTACAAGGTCGGTGGAGGTGCAGAAGTTGGCGATGGCGTCGGTGTCAATGGGAAAGTCGCGCGGGGTGCGTGCGCGGTCGCGTTCTGTCCGTGCGAGCCACTTAGCTTGCTGTGCTGCCAACTGCCTCATGCTGGTGGCGCTGACGGTCGTCGCGCTCGTGCGCGCAGCAGCCCATGTCAGGACCATCACTGCCAGGCCCGCGTACGCCCAGTTGGGTGGCGTATCAGTAAGCGCGAAAGTGGCGACTGATACGACAGCAACCACCACATAGGCTGCGATGACGATGCGCCACAGGTGCCATCGTGCGCGGTGACGCCGACGGATGAACATGCTGGTCAGCCAGTACACAGATATAGCTACTAGGAACAGGGTTCGGATCGCAGCTTCTGACAAGCTATGCACGTTGTACCCACCCCCACTGCTGGATTAGTTCGGTGCCGGATTCGGTGGCTTCACGCTGCAGGCCGACGTCAAGAGCGATCAACGTTTCCCGCATTCCTATGGGTGGATGTTGTTCCACCACAGCGACTTCCGGGATGGAGCATTCGACGACTGCGGGTTGCTGGTAGCGGACTATGCCCGATACCGCCAGCGCTTCGTCTCTCGGTTTCGTTCCGCGGGTGATGGTCACCTTGCCTGCGGCAACTCGGGCGACGAGACGCCCCTGGTCGACGGTGATGTTGGCTGACACACCGTCTTTCACGTCGACGTGGGTGACACTGTTCCGCAGGGTGAGTCTGGCTTGCCCGTGCCCGAGCAGGAGGTATCGGTAGTGCCCCGACACCGCAACAATCTCGACGATGCCGTTGGGGTGGGTGGCGACCGGGATTGTGTCGATGCGCGACCGCCGGAGTGATCGGGTGCTGTAGGCGCGTGCAGTCACCAACAGATGCACGCCGTCGAGGATTGTGGGATCTCCGAGCGCGGCGCGCAGACCGGCCAACGTCACCGGTTCAGCTGAGCATCGTTGCAGCGCCATCGGCTACACCCCTGCCGTCGAGCAGTCCGCGGCGGGGCCTTCTGCGCTGACGTGCAGTTGTCCGTCCACGTGCACGGCACAGTTGGAGGTGTTTCCGGGCGATTGCGTTACGCGCAGTGTGATCGGGGCGTTCGCGTCGGTGTCGTAGCTGTATCGCCAGCCACGCAACACAGTTCCTCGAGCAATGCGTGTGAGGCTGGTGGCGGTGCTGTAGGTGATGTCGCCGGTGCCGGTGCCGGTGACATCAAGCTGCACTGTCACGAGTGCGGCTGGGGCGATGTCGCTGTGTGTTGGTGTTCGGTCAGCTTCGGCAGGTCGCGAGCATGCTGTGGTCGAGACGACAGCCAGCGCAACGCTGGTGCCGACGCACAGCTTGGCGGCAGAACCAATTCTCACCGGCACACCGTACGAAACGGGTTTCATCGCGCACCGATGTTCGGGTGGGTGGTCCGGCCAAAACTGGTTCGCATAATGGTGTGCATGGATCGGTTCAATTACGTGATGCCCGACTGGCTGTCGCAGCTGCTGGACACAAAGATCGAGATCTCGTCGATGGGTGCCCTGCTGGGAACGCTCAGTGACGTCGCCGAGGTTTGCCTGGCTGGTGGTGGGATGCTGCGTAAACGTGGCGCCGACCACGAGGACATCAGTGTTGAGCAGCTGCGGGGGTTGACACGGTATGCGGCGAATCAGATGACGTTCATGGGTAGCCGTTCGTCCGCCGAATGGGCGGAGGCCGGGGTGGGCCCTAACGAAGTGGTGATCCATTCCGAGTGGCTTGCCGATGTTGCGGAGGCGGCGCGGACGTTGTCGTACAACGTCGGCCAGTTCGACAAGTTCCCGGTGCCGGTCGTGTTCGACACCGCTGACGCGTTCCGCCAGCACCTTGACGAGCAGGCCAGTTTCGCTGCCAGATTCCACGATCATGTGGTTTCCGAAGCGCTGGCCGCGGAGCAAGCTGCTGGTCAATCCGCGCCCCGTGTCGCCGACAGCAGTTCGTGAATCAGGTTCGCTTCGTCGAGAGCCACGTGCGTCGCTGATGCCGGCAACTGTGCTGGTGTGTTCCCTGTAGGCGTAAACCACACGACACGTACCCCTGTGCTGGCGAGGTGGTCGACGTCTGTGTCGATCGCGGGTCCTTGGAGTGCACCATCAGAGATGATGGCTAAGGTCCGTGCCGTGTTCGGTTGCCTGCTCGACCATTTCGAGTAGTCGGCCAACGCGAAAGGCAGAGCAGAGCTTCCCCTCCCCTCGTCTGGCACCACAACGCTGTGCATGTCACTGGTGGGGATGATCTCTGCGAAGTCGGAGAACCCCCACAGGCAGCTGCGGCCACGCCCCGAAGAGGTCAACGCCTGGCTGATGATCCACGCGACGCCTGCGACGTGGTCGAGGTGATGGCGCATAGAGTGGGAGCGGTCAATGATGACACCGACTTCGATCGGTGTTGTGGGCATGTCTTCGACGTGTAGACGCGTCCAGGGACGTGCGGTCACTTGTAAACCCATGTCGAGTTGGGCGTGAGCGCGCACCAGTTCCGGCATATGCAGTCGGCCCGGCGGCGCCGCCGCCGCGCGGCCCCTGACAACAGATCTGGGTGTGGTGGGGCCGGTCAACCACGACCCGACGTGAATGGCTTGCCGTACTTCGTCGTTGGTTGGTGGTCGGAGAGTCGTGGAGATCGTGCCGATCGGCGACACCATCGCCGTGTGCTCATCTGCAGGCCCGGTGGTGGCTCCCCGATGTGACTGCATCCCCGCCTCGGGTGAGGTGTCGGCGGGCGGGTGTGGCGGCGGGCTGCTGTGGTCGTTGTCTACTGGCTGAGCATGGCTGTGGCCGTGCCCGCCGGGCGGTGGGACATCGTTGCCGCCCGTCGTGCGGTCAACGATGTCGGCGATCGTGGAGGCATGAGTGAGGAGGCTGTCGAGGTCGGTGTCGGCGACGGTGGTTGCTGCGGTGATAGCGGCCTCGAGGTGCTGCATATCTTCTTGGTCGGCGAACCAGCCGGCGCAACAGGTGATGAGGTCGCCGGCGAAATCTGCTGCGGCGACGCCAGCAGCGATCCGCCCGAAGGTGAGGATGAGTGCTTCGGCCGCTTCGGCGGCATCTCGGGGGGCCTGTGTGGGTGTCGCCATGACGGCTGACGACTGCAACCATTCGGCGGCGTCAGGGTGTGCGGTGAGCATGGCCCTCTCGATGCGAGGTTCCTCGAGGCAGTCCACCCATCCTGCGAGCCTGGCCGGCACACCCCGACGTGGTGTGTGCTCGGCGTGGCCGATCTCGTGCAGCAGCACACCGCGAATGCGTGGGCTGGTCAGGTCCATGTCGGTGAAGGCTGCTGCGTTGATGGTGACTGATGCGGTCGACAGCTGGAAGTGGCCGGGCGGTGCGTCGGGGTCGTTGACGCAATGCACGACGAGATCGCGGCGGCAGGTCAGTGCTGCGGCCATCGATGTCAGTGCTGCGGCGGTGGCCG
>NZ_BAFB01000073.1 GCF_000248075.1 Gordonia otitidis NBRC 100426
GGGCGCGCTGACCCTCATGGTCGGCGGTCGGCGGGACGTTCTCGAATCCGCACGCCCGATCCTCGATCTCTTTTCCGCCAAGGTCTTTCATTGCGGCGACGTCGGCGCGGGCCACACCGTGAAGCTGCTGAACAACTTCCTCAACGCGATCTCGCTGTCGGCGACAGCCGAGGTGATGGTCGCCGGACGCAAGGCCGGGCTCGACCTCGACGTACTGCTCGACGTGTTGAACAGCAGTTCCGGCGTCAACTTCGCGACCCAGAACCGCTTCCCGAAGATCATCCACGGCGACTACCTCGAAGGCGGTCTCACCAACTCGCTGATGATGAAAGACGTCCTCGCGTACTGCGATCTGGCCGCGGGTCTCGGCGTCACGAGTCCCAACTCGTCCGCACCGGTTGCCGCCTTCGGCCTCGCGATCCAACTCGGCTACGCCGACCGCATCAGCAACACGGTCGTCGACGCGATCGGCGACCTCTCCGGGAACGTTCGCCTACAACCCACCACGAACGAGGACAACGCATGAAACTCATTCACTCCGTCGACCACTCGGGCACCGCAGGCAAGACAGGGTCGAAGTTCACCGGCAACGTGTACAACTACCTGACCATGCCCGCCACCGACGGGATCACCATCAACTCGGTCAACTTCACTCCCGGGGCGCGCACCTTCTGGCATCACCACGAGCACGGCCAGATCCTGCAGGTCCTGGCAGGCGAAGGTCTGATCGGGACCGAAACCGAGGTCCGCAGGCTCAAGGCCGGCGACACGGTCTGGTGCCCACCCGGTGAGAAACACTGGCACGGTGCGGGAGCCGAGTCGTTCATGACGCACACCGCCATCTCCCTGGGAGTCACCACCTGGGCCGACCCACTCGACGACGCCGACTTCGTGGCGGCGGCCGAGACGGTCGAGGCGGTTGCGGCCGACACGAACTCATCCGACCAGAGCAGCGTGGGAGCGCTCCGATGAGCACCGAGGTCCTTCCCGACATCGCACTCATCGGACTGGGAAACATGGGCTCCCCGATGGCTGCGCGTCTGATCGGCGCCGGATATCGGGTCACCGGCTTCGACCTCGACCCCGCGGCTCGGGATCGGTTGACCGCCAACGGTGGTACCGGCGTTGCCACGGCCGTCGAGGCGGCACGGGCGGCGTCGGTGGTCATCCTCATGCTGCCCAACTCCACGGTCGTTGAAGCCGTCGTCCGGGATCTGCTCGACGCTGCTGCACTCGCGCCCGGAAGTGTCGTCGTCGACATGAGCTCGTCCGATCCGGCGTCGACTCGCGAACTCGCACAGACGTTGTCCGCAGCCGACGTGACCCTGGTCGACGCACCGGTCTCCGGTGGGGTCAAGGGCGCAGAGAACGGCAAGCTCACGATCATGGTTGGCGGCTCCCCCGAGGCTTTCGACACGGTCCGCCCCGTGTTGGAGTCGCTGGGCACCCCGCGACTCGGCGGCGACGTCGGAGCCGGGCACGCCATCAAGGCGATCAACAACCTGCTCTCGGCCACACACCTGTTGGCCACCGCAGAGGCAGCAGCCGCTGCACAGCGCTTCGGACTCGATCCGGCGGTGCTGATCGACATGGTGAACACGTCGAGCGGCCGGAGCGGCTCGACCGACAACAAGTACCCGAACTTCATTCTCCCCGGCACCTACGACTCCGGCTTCGCGCTCGCGCTGATGCTCAAGGACATGAAGATCGCCACCGATCTGGCCGCCAAGGTGGGGGCGCCCGCGCTCCTCGGCGAGCAGGCGGTCGCGATGTGGGAACGTGCCCAGACCCAACTGGAACCGGGCGCCGACCACACGGAGATCGCACGTTGGATCGACAACAACGTCGACGATCCCGTGGCCGATGATTCCGCAGCGGACTCAGAAGCATCGAAGAATGCGCTCGCTCAACGCATTCGGGATATTCATGGGACTTGGGACGACGGTTGGCAGTCGATTCTCGACCTGCGGCCGACCTTTCTCGCCGCCTACGCCGACCTCGCCGAGGTTCCGTGGAAGAAGAACCATCTCGACGACAAGACCAAGGAACTGATCTACCTCGCGGTCGACGCCGCCGCGACGCATCTGCACAGCCCCGGCGTTCGTCAACACATCAGGGCCGCACTCGACCACGGGGCCACGCCCGACGAGATCATGGAAACCATCAAGCTGACCGCAACGCTCGGTATCCACGCGATGAACATCGGTGTGCCCCTGCTCACCGAGGTGCTCGAGGAGGAGGGTCTGCGCGACACGCCGGCCGAACTGACCTCATACCAGCGGTCCCTGCAGGAGCAGTTCACCACCGAGCGCGGCTACTGGCATGAGTTCTGGGACGAGATCCTCGAACTCGATCCCGAGATGTTCGAGGCGTACACCGAGTTCTCGGCATTGCCGTGGCGCACGGGGTCCCTCTCGCCCAAGGTCAAAGAACTGATCTACATCGCATTCGACTCTGCCGCGACACATCTCTACGTCAAAGGCTGGAAGCTACACATTCGCAACGCAATTCACCACGGCGCGACGAAGGAGGAGATCCTTGAAGTGATGGAGATCTCCAGCGCGCTGGGCTTCCAGTCCGCGACGACCGCTTTTCCCATTCTCGCAGACGAACTCGACCGTCGGTCACGTCGGTCGGCGTCGTCGCCCGATGCCATCGGAGGTTCACACTCATGACCATGACCGGATTGAAGGGGCGGGTGGCGGTCGTCACCGGAGCCGCAGGTGGTCTCGGGCGCGCTGCCGCCGTCCGCCTCGCCGACGAGGGTGTGCACATCGTCGCCGTCGACCTCGACGAAGCCGCAGCACGTGAGGTCGCATCTGCGCTGTCGACCGACTCGATCGGGGTGGGCGCAGACGTGACCACCGAGAGCGGCGTCGACAGCTACCTCGCCGCCGCGCTCGATCGATTCGACGCGGTGGACTTCCACTTTCTCAACGCCGGTATCGCGGGATCGACTGCCCCCCTGGTCGACGTCTCTGTCGACGAGTGGGATGCGGTGATGGCCGTGAACCTCCGTGGCCCGTTTCTCGGGGTTCGTGGCGCGTTCCGCGAGTTCCACAAGACGGGTGGGCACGGCGCGATCGTCGTCACCTCGTCGATCGCCGGATTGCGCGGCAGCAACGATCTGCTGGCATACACGACGTCGAAGCACGGCGTCATCGGGCTCGTCCACGGCGCAGCCGTCTACGGCGGCCCCATCGGAGTGCGGGTCAACGGCATCGCGCCGGGTATCGTCCCGACGCAGATCTTCGGCCCTGCAGGGCGCGACGACATGATCCGTCGCGCCGGTACCTCACCGCTGCGACGGCCGGGACGTCCAGAGGAGATCGCCGGTTCGGTGGCCTACCTGTTCAGCGACGACGCCACGTACGTGACCGGCGAGATCCTCTCGGTCGACGGGGGCGCCAACATCCAGAACACCAATCGCAACGCGGGCGGTGCGGGCTTGTGGGACGTCTCGGTCACCGATCTCGATCTGTTGCACCGGCACGGTGCAGCGGCAAGCAGTCGGTAGCGCACACCGCAGACGAAAAACGTGCTCCGCGGCCCCGGATTCCGGGCACCGCGGAGCACGTTTCTGTCGCGGCCACTAGGTGCGCGAGATGGTCTCCTCGCGACACAACAACGTCCGTGCGGCGTCGATCGCCTCATCGGTGATGATGTGCTCCTCGCCCGGAACGATCAGGGCGTCGACATCGGCCCCAGCTGCGCGGAGCGCGGCGACAGTCTGCATGACCCGCTCGGGCGGCACGAAGGGATCGTGCTCGATACTGCGCACCACCACAGGAACACCGTTCAGCGACTGAGGCTGCGCCACAACCTCTTCAGGTCCGATGTACCCGCCGGTGAACAGGATGATCCCGCCGACGGGCCGCGGGCGCGTCAGCGCCCAGTGCGCCAGCAGACACGCGCCCTGTGAGAAGCCCCAGACGACGAGCCGCGCGGTATCGATCCCCGACTCGACAAGCGCGTCGACGCGTGCATCGATGGTATCGAGGGCGTGGTCGAGACTCGGCTGATTGGCATCGATCGGTTCGAGGAACGGTCGGGGATACCACGAGTCGCCGTCGGCGGCAGGTGCGAAATACCGTACATCTGCGACATCGAGTCGATGCGATTGCTCCCTCATGAAGTCCGGACTCTGCCCACGCCCGTGCACGGCCAGTACGGCGGTCGTCATATCGGAGGGCTCGGCGCCCCACTCGATCAACGGAGAAGAAAGATGAGGGTTCGACGCCACGCTGCGCTCCGTCCACTAGTCGGTGATTCGTGAGCGTATCCCGCGTCGATCATCGCGCCCTGTTGCGTTCGCGCACCGATCTGTTGTGGACGCGCACGGTTGCGAGGGGTCAGCCGAGTCCCGGATGTATAGAGGCGCGGTAGGCGGCCGGGGTGACGCCGATCCGCTCCTTGAACAGGTTGCCGAAATGCGAGGGATTCGCGAAGCCGCAGCGCATCGCGATTTGCCCGACGGGCACCGTCAGCTGGGCAGGGTCGGCGAGTTCGCGTTGCGCCAGTTCGATCCGTCGTGTCCGGATTCGTTCGGCGGCTGTCTGTCCGGCACCACGAAAAACGTTGTGCACCTGTCGAACCGAGACATAGTGGGCGTCAGCGAGTTGCTTCACGTCCAACTCGGGGTCGTCGAGGTGATCTTCGATGTAGGCGAACAGTTGCTCGCGCAGCCGCTGCGTCGGGTCCTTCGGGATCACCGACTCGCCGACCTCCTGCAGGACCAGCGTCACAGCGAGGTCGACCGCGCTGCGGAGAGCTCTGGACCGTTGGGCCGGACCGACTTTCGGGAGGGTCTCGTTGAGGGAAATCAGCAGCCCCGCCACCGCGGGTGTCAATCCACGCTCAGGTCCCAGCGTGCGCGCCTGCACATGCCGGATGTAGTCGATCGGAATACTGATGGCATTCGACGGAAGCGTCAGGCACAGACTGCGGTAGTCGTCGCTGCTGGCCACGAGTCCGACGCGGTCGGCGCTGTAGAAGCCGATATCTCCGGGCCGGAACACGCATTGTTGGCCGTCGACTTCCATCGTGGCGTGGCCGTTCAGTTGCAACGAGAGCATGTGGACGGGAGTCGCGCCGTCACGTCCTGCCGGGTCGTGATAGGCCTCGTGCTTGCCGGTTTCCAAGTCGCACAGCCCGATTCCGTCGGCCACGTGCGCCCGAAGTCTGCCGTGGAAGTCGCTGGTCGAATCGGGCCGCACGTCGAATCGGGTGGTGAGCGCGGCGATCGCCGGACCCCACTCCTCGACGCTGAGATCGTGATCGCCCGACCAGACGGCCGAGTGGGCTTCTCGCTCTCGACTTGCGTCGTCGCAAATCTTTGTCACTGCAGTAGTTCTTTCTCGCCACGGACGCTGACGTCCTCACTGTGAGGGTGTTCGCATCCACAACATCGGTGTGCACACATCCGTGATGGCAGTGATGCCGGTCACGAATAGCTTCGAGTGTGACACGCAATCAGGGCGATGTCACCCCCACTGATCAGCACAGGGACCACGCGCCCACCAAGACTTTCTGGAGGATTCCGATGAAGGCAGTCGTCGTTCCCGAGGCGGGCAGGCTCGAGGTGATCGACGTGACCCTTCGGGAGCCGGAGGCAGGCGAGGTGCGTGTCCGTCTCGACGCGGCGGCGATGTGCATCACCGACACCCTGAGTGTCGGCGGCGACGGGCTCACCCCGTTTCCGCTCATCCCCGGACACAGTGCGACAGGCACCGTCGTGGCGGTCGGACCGGACACCACCCGCGTCGCGGCCGGCGACCGGGTGATCGTTGTCGGGTCGGCCCAGTGCACCCACTGCTATTACTGCGAGCACGACGCCCCCCGGCGCCTGCGAGCAGATCTTCGACGGCATGTCCCGGGTCATCGGCACCGACTCCGACGGTCGGGCTGTCCATGCCGACGGCGGGGTCGCGACCATGGCCGAAGAGATGATCTACCGCGAATCCAACGTGGTCGTCGTGTCCAGCGCCGCCGATCCGAAGCACCTGGCAATGCTCGGCTGCGGCATCGTCTCGGGTCTCGGGGCAGTATTCGACGTCGCGCAGGTCAGGGCCGGAGATTCGGTGGCGGTTCTCGGCTGCGGGCATCTCGGACTGTGGATGATCCAGGCTGCAGTTCTTGCCGGTGCCGGTCAGATCATCGCCGTCGAGCCCATCGAGTCCCGGCGCCTTCTCGCAGGCGAACTCGGGGCCACCGACCTCGTCGACCCGGAGGAGTCGGATCCCGTCGCGCAGGTGAAGGCACTCACCGACGGACGCGGCGTCGACGTCGCCCTCGAAGCCGCCGGGCGCACCGCAGCCATGGAGCAGGCGTTTGCGATGACGCGTGGCGGCGGGACGGTCGTGCCGACCGGAATGGAAAGCCCCAGTGCCACGGTCACCCTGCACGGGTACGAGTTCGCGATCGGGTCGAAGCGAATTCTGAGTTCCCAGACCGGCGGCGGCGACATCATCTCGATGATCCCCAGATTCGCGGAGATGCTCGACACAGGTGCGCTGAATCCGTCGGCGATCGTCACGGACGTCTACGAGATGGCCGACATCGAGACCGCGTTCGACGACATGCGAAATCGCAAGGGAATCACCGGAATCGTCCGGCTCAACACGCAAGCACAGAGTGAGGAAGCACAGTGAATCGATTCGACGGGAAGGTCGCCATCGTGACCGGAGCGGCGGGAGGAATCGGCCGCGCAACAGCTCAGCGCCTCGCCGACGAGGGCGCCCTCGTCATCGCCACCGATATCAATGACGCCGACGCACAACAGATCACCAAGGAACTGCGAGTCCCGTTCTCGCGCGGGTCGTTCGCCACCCTCGACGTCACCGACGAAGACGGCTGGGACGCGGTGGTCGAGCAGACACTCGTCGAGCACGGCCGCATCGATGCGCTCGTCAACAACGCGGGTATCGGCGACCTCCGCACGATCGAAGAGAGTACGCGGGAGAGCTATGAGCACGTGATCGCCGTCCTGCAGACCGGCGCTTTTCTCGGGATGAAGGCGGTCGGCCCCGCACTCAAGGAGACCGGGGGCTCCGTCGTCAACGTCAGCTCCATGTTCGGATTCGTCGGAACCGCAACGGTGTCACCCGCCTATCACGCGGCCAAAGGCGCACTCCGCAGCATGAGTAAGGGCACTGCGGTCGCGTGGGCGCCCGACGGTGTCCGCGTCAACTCCGTCCATCCCGGCTTCATCGACACCGCGATGCTCGGTGGGGCCGACGACTCCGTCTTCGCACCGGTGATCCCCATGGCGCGTGTCGGTCGACCGACCGAAGTCGCCGCGGCCATCGCGTTCCTGGCCAGCGACGACGCCGCGTACGTCACCGGCGCTGAACTCGCCTGCGACGGCGGCTACGTCGCCCAATAGTCCCCCGTCACCCAATAGCCCCCGCGCCCACCAGCACCCACATTCACCAACCCGAACCCATCCGCATAGGAGTCCAGATGCCCATCCCACCAAGAGAAGTCGCCGTCGTCGATCCGCCGAAGGATCTCACGGTCGCCGAGGCGCTAGCCGTAGTCGCCGACCTCGCCCCGCAGATCCGCGAGGAAGCACCCGAGACGGAGGCGCGCACCTTCTATTCCGAGGACCTGCATCTTGCCTTCATGCGCGCAGGCCTCTACAACATGCTGCGGCCGAGGACTTTCGGCGGCTACGAATTTCCGATCGCCGCCTACCTCAAGGTGGTTCGGGAGATCGCGCGCGCTGACATGAGCACCGCCTGGGGCTTCTGTCTCGCCTCGGCGCACGTGCTGTGGATGGCATCGTGGTGGCCCGAGGAGGCGCAACGCGAGTTCTTCGCCAGCGCGCATACGGCAGCGTGCGGTACGTCGGCTCCCGGCGGAAGGATGACTAAGGTCGACGGCGGCTGGATAGTCAACGGTGTCTTCCCCTATGCCTCCGGCGGCGCGTACTCCACCCACTTCCTCGGCCACGTGTTCCCGGTCAACGAGGACGGCAGTCAGGGTCCGCTGAGCGTGTTCATGGCTCCGCGAGACATCTGGACCGTGCGCGACGACTGGGGTAAGACACTGGGACTCAAGGGCTCCAGCTCGCACACCGTCGAGATCACCGACGGATTCGTCCCCGATTCGCACGTACTCCTCGGCCAGGCGATCACCGACATCGCCGTCGACGGCGGCACTCCCGGGTACGCACTGCACAAGAACCCGATCTACAACGGCCGGGGGCTGTCGACCTTCACGCTCGAACTCGCGAGCCTCGGCGTCGGTGGCGCGCTCGGCGCCCTCGATCAGTACCGGGAGGTCATCACGACCAAGCGGACTGCGTTGCCGCCCATCACGCTTCGGTCGGAGAACCCGACCTACCAACTCTGGTACGCGGATGCGGCAACGCGACTGCAGGTGGCCGAGGCAACGCTCGACGCCGCCGCCGAACAGTTCACCGAGTGTGCGACACGTGCGGCGAAGGGCGAGGGGTCGTTCTCGTTGACCGACGACGCAGGAATCGGACGATGCGCCTACACAGCGCAGGCAGCGGCGTGGCAGGTACTCGAGGGCACGCTCATGAAGACCTCGGGTTCCAGCCACCTCGTGAACGGTTCCCGCATGGAACGGATCTGGCGCGACTTCAGCATGCTGCACAGTCATCAGAACACGATCGTCCAGGACATCACGGCTCCGATCTACGGGTCCGCACTTCTCACCACCGCATCCTGATCACCCATCACCCACTGAAAAACCTCTGGATAACAACGAAGTTCGCTTCACCCACCAGAACGAAGTTCGCTTCACCACTGAAAGGAAAGAAATAATGGCCTTTGTCGAAGGTTCGCACCACGTCACCCTCTCCGTCGCAGGCGCACAGGAGGACGTCGACTTCCACGTCAAGACACTCGGTATGCGCTTCATCAAGCGCACCGTGCTGTTCGACGGCTCGCTGCCGATCTATCACCTCTACTACTCGAACGCCAACGGCGATCCGTCCAGCGTGATCACCACCTTCCCGTGGGCGCAGCAGGGTCGCTTCGGCAAGCCCGGCACCAACCAGGCGCGTGAGGTGCTGCTGTCGGTGCCCACCAACTCGCTCGACTACTGGCACTCCCGTCTGACCGAGCACGACGTCAAGGATGTCCAGGACATCGAGGTGTTCGGACAGCGCCGCTTGGCATTCCGCCATCCGTCGGGCCTGGAGTACGTCTTTGTCACCAACGACAACGATGCACGTGAGGGCTACTCGGGCAACGGTGTTCCGCAGGAGCACGCCATCCACGGAATCCACGGTGTCGGCATCCACGCCCACACCCCGGACCGGATGGTCGACTTCGCCGAGGATGTCTTCTACTCGCAGGGCGACATCATCGAGGACGGCGACCGCGCCGCATTCCGCGTCGGCAACGAGAAGGTGGGCAACTGGGTCGAGCTGGTGGGCAACCGCACCGCCGACCAGGGCACCTGGAGCTACGGCGCAGGCACCTACCACCACTTCGCATGGAATGCGTCGAGCCTAGAGAACCAGGACGAGCTGAAGTTCGAGATCGAGGGTGCCGGCTACACGGACATCTCCGAGCTCAAGGACCGCAAGTACTTCAAGTCGGTCTACGTGCGCTCGCCGGGTGGGGCACTGTTCGAGATCGCCGTCACCCACGCCGACGGCGGCTGGGACTGCGACGAGTCGCCGCAGGAACTGGGCATGCGCTTCCAACTCCCGTCGCAGTTCGAGGATCGTCGCGAGGAGATCTTCGGACAGCTGGAGACGATCGAGGACTGATCTCCTGACGTTCTGACCTACAGGGGCGACGGCGCATAGCCGTCGCCCCTGTTTGCGTGTTCACTCCGTAACAATAATTCATCATCTGATGACTTTTGGCGGTCATCGTGCCTACACTCGCCACATGCGAGCGATGATCTTGAAGGAATTCCGCGAGTTGCGGCGCGATCCGCGCACCCTGGCGATGTTGGTCGTACTACCGCTGCTGCTGCTCGTGATCTTCGGGTACGCGGCCAACTTCTACGTGTCGTCGTCGACGACTGCGGTCGTCGGCCCCCAGGCGACGCAGTTCGCGAAGTCGTTGCCGGAGTATTTCGACGTCACGACCGTCGACACGAACGGCACCGAAGCCGACGCCACCGAGCTGCTACGAGACAACAAGGTCGACACCGCCTTCGTCACCGGGCACAGCACACCAGGTCAACCGACCGTCGAGGCACTGCTCGACGGATCGAATCTGTTTGGCGCCCAAGCAACGTCGGGCTTGCTCAACAAGATGGGCAACAGCGTCAAGGTCCGCGTGCTGTTCAACCCGGAACTCAAGACTTCGTGGGTCATGGTCCCCGCGATCATCGGCCTCATCCTCACCTTCATCGGCACGATCGTCACCAGCATCGGTTTGGTACGCGAACGTGAGGCAGGAACCCTCGAACAGTTGGCCGTCATGCCGATCAAGCCGAGCCAGGTGATCCTCGGCAAGATCGCGCCCTACTTCCTTCTCGCGGCCATCGACATGATCATCGTGACCGTGCTCGGAATGTGGCTTTTCGGTGTGCCGTTCAACGGCAACGTCGGGGTCTTCGCGCTCGGCGCCGCCCTGTTCCTGTTCGTCGTCCTCGGACTAGGCGTGCTGATCTCCACCATCTCGCAGACCACCGGGCAGGCCATCCAAACGGCTTTTCTCTTTCTCATGCCACAAATCCTGCTGTCGGGCATGATCTTTCCGCTCGACGCCATGGCGGCCGGCGTCCGCTGGATCGGGTACCTACTCCCGCTCACCTACTTCACGATGATTTCGCAGGGTGTCATGATCCGAGGCGCCTCGATCGGCTCGCTCTGGGTCCCGCTGCTGGTCCTGGCGGTGATGGCCGTCGTCGTGTTCACCGCCGCGACACTGCGTTTCCGTCGCGATCTCGCACCCAATGCACGCGCATCCGCTTCGGCACGAGAGCACGCGGATACGACTAGCGGTGCGGCGTCGTGATCGCCGCAGCGTCGTCGGTGACCGTTCGGTTCGGCGACACCGTCGCTCTCGAGAACGTGTCGATCGAACTCACCGATGGAACGATTCTGGCTGCGGTCGGAGGTGACGGCGCCGGCAAGACGACGCTCCTGCGAGCTCTTGCGCGAGAGGTGGTCTGCGACTCGGGAACGATCACGTCCCCGGACAAGCAACACCTCGGTTATCTTCCGGCTGGCCCGGGGTGCTGGGCCGCTCTCACCGTGCGGGAGAATCTCGATTTCGTCGGCGAGATGTACGGCCTACGGGGAGACGAACTCGTCGCGCGTCGTGACGAGATGATCAAGCGCGCGGGGCTGACCGTAGCCACTGACCGACCGGCCGGTGCGCTCTCGGGCGGCATGCGGCGCAAGCTCGCCACGTCGATGGCGCTGATTCACCGACCACGTCTTGTCATCCTCGACGAACCGAGCACCGGCGTCGACCCGGTGAGTCGAATCGATCTGTGGCGCATGATCTCCGAGTCCGCGGCAGCGGGATCGGCGGTGATCATGTCGACCACCTATCTCGACGAGGCAGAACGTGCACCACAGCTACTCGTCCTCGACGAAGGTCGCACGCTGGCACAGGGTTCGTACGCCGACGTGCGCGCGGGATTCACCGGGACCATCACCTCGTCACCTCACCCGATCCGACGCGAGTGGTCGTGGCGTCGAGGACGTGAGCGTCACGAGTACTGGCCCGAGGACTCAACCGAGCGGCCCTCAGCGGGAGCCACCACCGTAGACCCCGACCTGGAGGACATCGTGATCTCGCTGTCACTACGGCGCCAACTCGTTTCAGCGGGTGCTCGATGACCGCCGACCGGCCTCTGATCGCCGCCGACCAGGTGACGAAGCGCTTCGGCGACTTCACGGCGGTCGACGACGTCTCGATGAGTGTCGGCGCCGGGGAGGTCGTCGGACTGCTCGGCGCCAACGGCGCAGGCAAGACAACGCTCATCCGTATCCTGCTCGGGCTTGTGCAACCCACCCATGGCTCGGTAACCCTGTTCGACGGACCGCCCGATCAAGGCCGACGAGCCCAATTGGGCTATGTGCCACAGAATCTCGGACTCTATCGCGATCTCACTGTGCGCGAGAACCTCGAATTCTCGACCGGGGCGTATGGCGTCGCGGTGCCGGAACTCCCCGAGGACCTCGCAGCACACCAGAACACGCTCGTCGGTTCATTGCCCCTCGGAGCCCAGCGTCGGATCGCGTTCCTGGTAGCACTGGCGCACACTCCTGACGCGTTAATCCTCGACGAGCCGACATCCGGCGTCGACGCGCTCTCACGCGCGCGACTGTGGGATACGATTCGGGGCGAATCGGACCGCGGCACCGCAGTGCTGGTGACCACGCATTACATGGAGGAGGCGCAGGAGTGCGACCGTCTCCTGCTGATGTCGGCGGGAGAACTCGTGGCACAGGGCAGTGAGGCGGACATCGTCGGCGACACCACAGCAGTGCAGGTCGACACCGACGACTGGGCGAAGACCTTCTCTGTGCTCAACGACGCCGACGTCCCTGTGATCCTGTCCGGAACATCGATACGTGTCGTCGACACCGACCCCGCGCGACTCGAGCAGGTCCTCGACGACGCAGGCATGCGCGCGGGCGTGACAACAGTTCCCGCGACCATCGAGGAGAAGATGCTCTCGCTTGCG
>NZ_BAFB01000072.1 GCF_000248075.1 Gordonia otitidis NBRC 100426
CTGCAGCCGAGTTGAGTTCATCGGGTTCTACGCTGAGTGTGGGATCAACCACGGTGCGCCTCCTGGCGATGGAATGGTGTTCGCGAACGGCTGGTCTACCGGCCTGAGGTCAGTGCGTCGTATCCGCGGCTTCGGGCGCTGGCTCCCACAGCAGCCGCAGTTCGATATCGGGTGGCGGTGAGTCAGCCGACGTCGGTTGGCCACCGAGGACCGGTGGCGCGACCACGGGTGATTCGCCCACCACCTGCTGACCGTGTTCTTCGGTGACCAGAAAGTCGGGGATCTCGTGCTGTCCGGTGGCCTCTGCGGCGCCCCGCGCGGCGCCCGCGGCCATCATCGGCGCCATCGAGGCGGGAACCGGGGTCGTGGACGCGACGGTCGCACGGGTCGGCTGCGACGGCGTCAGCGATGCCGGTTCGGTGAGTCCGTGGCCCGCGGAGATCGCCGAACGTGCGGCCCCGAGCGGAGCAGCAGCGCTGCCCAAGCCTCCGATACCCATCCCACCGACACCCGCTCCCCCGCCACCGGCGAGTCCCGCCGGCGCGACCGCGGCATCGCCCGAGACCCCTCCCGGACCGGAGAGATCGGGATCGCCGCCTACCGCCACGCCGGCAGGGTGCGCAACTGCCAGATCGTCGCCGGGGTGCACACTCAACATCTCGCTGACGGGACTCATCAGTGCGGCGGGAAGCTCGGTGGCCGAGCCCACCAGGGGTGTCAGGGCCTCCAGGATGGATCCGGCCAGCGCGAACGGTGACTGCGCAGCTGACGTCGTCGCTGCTGTCGGCGGGCTCGTGACCTTGACCGGCGCGCCATTGGCGATCATCTGTGTTGTCGGGCCCAGCAATTGGGCTCTGGTCACCGCAACAGCCGCGGTCGCCTCCGCCAACCCCTCCGTGGCGAAACCGACCGCAGCACCCTGCCCTAGCGGTGTCGCCAGTCCGGGGCCGAGAATCGCGATCTTGCCGAGCGTCGCCGCGATGATGCCCTGAACTGTCGCGAGACCGGCCGCGACGATCGCCGCGGCAGCCTGGATGTCGATCGACATCACCCCGCCCTGCGTCGAGAGGGCAGCACTGTTGGTGCTCGCCTCGGCTGTCTTGGTCGCCGCACCCAGCGAGGCCGCACCCGTCCACAGGCCGTCAAGTACTCCGAGTGCTTCTGTGGCCGTTGACATCGCGGTGTCGAGAACAGTGGACAACGCGGAGAAGATCATCGACGGATCGAAGGGCGCACCCGACAGATCACCGGTCCCGAAACCTCCCAGAAGATCAGTCATCGGTTTCAGCAACATGCCGATGTCGATCGTCGGCAACGGGGGCAGCCCCGGCATCGGCGGCAGGGCGGGGATCTGCGGAATCGGCGGCAGCCCGAGTCCTGCGAGTACTTCTCCGACCGGACGATCGAGGATGGGGCCGAGCGGGGTCGCGTCGATCATGTCGCGGATCGACATGTCGTTGAACCCAGGCGCCGTTGCACCCGAGGTGCCCGACGATCCGCCCCCGTGGGCGCTCGTGGGCGCCGGTTGCGGCGACGTCACAGCGCCGACCGTATTGTTGCTGCGTTCGACCCGTCGTGAGCGTCGAACTCCCCGAGCGCCGCCAGTGTCGTCGCTGCCGTCGACGCGTGCACCGCAGCGAGACTTCCGACGGAGAACAGGTGGTTGGCCTGCGCGGTGATGAAGGCAGCGAGGAACTCCTGGCCGATCAACCCGAAAACCCCGATCATGGCGGTCGTGTTCGCCGCGGCGTCGATCGCGCCCGCCGCGCTGACGGCCGTGCCGATTGCCGCATTGGTGGCCGCAAAGCCCTCCAGCACTTCAGGTGTCACCGTGACGTTGCCCATGTGCGCTCCCCTGTGTCGGTCGTCGAATCGTTGCTTGCAGGTCTGCGATGTCCGGAGATTCGAGATTCTGACGCATGCTCGTCCCGGAAGGTTCCATCGACTTGATCGGGTCGGGGTCGTGTGCCGAGTCAACGACGTCCGACCTGCTCGCCGAATGACGACGTGAAATTCTCGATGAGTGCTGCGCGCCTGGCGAATACACGTTGCGCCGCGAGAGCTGCGGTCGCAACGACCTTCTCACCCAGGCGGTCTTCGCCCAACTCGTTCGCCCCGTCGGCGAACCACAGGCCCGTGAGTGCCCCGCTGCCGTCGGCTTCGGCGGTCACCAAGCCGTCCGGCGAGGTCACCCGGGCTCGCAGACCGGCGAGTTCGTCACCGAAGTCGGCGAGACGATCGAGTTGTGCGCGCGCCCGCGCCTCGAGCTCATCCATCGCCCCGGTCATCGACGCCCTCTCACGCTCGACGCAGCCACGAGGCGGGAGCATCGTCGTGCTCGTCGTCGCGGTACTCGACGCGAGCGAGGTCCTCGGCGGTGGGCAGGCCCATCGCGTCGACGACGTCCCTCGGCGCGCCCGCATCGAGAAGCTCTTCGCGCCAACGAATTCCGGCAGCCATAGCGGACTGTCGACAGACCCGCAGGATCTCGTCGGCCAGTGCCTGCGGTTGCTTGGTGAGTTGCGAACGCTCGATGCGGACCCGCGTCGGCAGCCCCTGTGGCGTGGTGACAACCGAGATACCGCCCGAACGGGATCGCGCAGAGGACATGCGAAACGCTGCGGGAATCTCCGCTTCCGCGGCTCCGTCCCGACCGATCTCGCCGCGCTCAATGCTGCTGTGTTGCACTGACATATCCCCGCGCATCCCCCTGTGTCCTCCGTGTGTGAAACACCGATCCACCTGCTCCGCCGCCGACCTCGGTTGCGTTGTGCGGGAGATGTTGCCATGTACCGATACCGGCGGCGACACCTCGACGCATGCCTGTGGATAAGTCATTCTGTCGGATTTTTCCCGTTTGCGACGAACAAACGTGTAAACAATCCTGACGCCGCCGACCACCGCCGACTGCTCGTCGCCGACTATTCGCCGCGCCGGCTGTCGAGTTCGGCCGGTCCGGCGGGATCGCGGGGCTCGGTGCGGGCCCCGGTGCGTGCGGCGCCCCGACGCACCGAACGCCAGCGTCGGTACGCCTCGACGATCGTCGGGATCACGACAGTGAGCACCGACGCGATGATGATGAGTTCGAGGTGATCGCGAATGAGTGGCACGGAACCGAGGAAGTAGCCCAGGACGATGATGCCTGCCGCCCAGACGATGCTGCCCATGACGCTGAACAGAGTGAACACGGAATGACGCATTCCGCTGAAGCCCGCAACGACCGGCGTCACGGTGCGCACGATGCCGATGAACCGGCCGAAGAACACCGTGAGGGGCCCGAAGCGGTCGAAGTACCTGTGTGTCCGTTCGACGTAGGCCGGACCGATCGTGCGCATGACCCGTCCCTCCAGAACGCCCCGGCCGAGTCGTCGGATCAGGAATCCACACTGGTCACCGAGCATCGCCGCGATCGGAACCACCACACACAGCAGCCACAACGGGGCGAACGGCTGGGGCTGGGCGGCGAACACCCCCGCAGTGAAGAGGATCGAGTCACCAGGGAACACGAAGCCGATGAGCAGGCCGGTTTCGACGAATATCAACACGCACAGCCCGACGAGTCCGCCCGTGGTGAGGAATGCGTCGATGTCGAACGGATTCATTGCCCGCAAGCCTAGCCACGGTTCCGCGCGTCCGATGTGGGCGAGCCCACTCGTTTGCGCTGACGTTAACTCGCTGCAACATGGTGGGCAGACTGCACCCATCGGGTGTTAACTCGATAGGGAAAAGGCGTTGTGGTCACATGCCGCCAGTCCAATCACGCCGATGTGATCACTCGAGGAGTAGACGTGCCAGAAGCCCCGACCAGAATCGTCGGAGTCACACGGTCCGGCGCGACATCGTCGGCCAATCTGCGTCCGGTCTCCGACACCGAGGTCCGCGTCGAGTACAAGACCATCCACGGCTATCGGCGGGCCTACCGGATCGCGGGGAACGGACCAGCACTCCTTCTCATCCACGGGATAGGCGACAACTCGTCGACGTGGAACGAAGTGATCCCGATGCTCGCCCAGCACTACACGGTCATCGCGCCGGATCTGCTCGGACACGGTCGCTCCGACAAACCGCGCGCCGACTATTCCGTCCCGGCATTCGCGAACGGTATGCGCGACCTCCTCGTCGTACTCGGCATCAACAAGGTCACCGTCGTCGGTCACTCGCTCGGCGGTGGCGTGGCAATGCAGTTCTGCTATCAGTTCCCCCGTTTCGTCGAGCGCCTGGTGCTTGTCGCCGCCGGTGGCGTCAGTCGCGAGGTCAATCCCGCCTTGCGTCTGGTGACACTGCCGCTGGTCAACGGGGCACTCACCGCGCTGCGCGTTCCGGGAGCCCTGGCCACCCTGCGTCTCGGGGCAACCGCGATCGCCGCGGCCCCGACACCGCCCGGGCTTCCCGACCTCCCACGCGGGCTGTCACCCAAGCGCATGCTCAACGATCACGAGGATCTCCTTCGGGTCCTCGGCGATCTGTCGGCCCCTACCGCGTCGGCGGCGTTTCTGCGGACCCTGCGCGCTGTCGTGGACTGGCGCGGTCAATCGGTCACGATGCTCGACCGGTGTTACCTGACCGAATATCTGCCGGTCCTGATCGTCTGGGGCGACGACGACACCGTCATCCCGTATGAGCACGCTATGATCGCGAATTCGGCCATCGGCCACAGCGAGTTGTCGACGTTCCATGGTTCCGGCCACTTCCCCTTCCACGACGACCCCGAGCGATTCGTACAGGTGGTCATGGACTTTCTCGAACGACACCAACCCATGGAGTTCGACTCACAGGTCTGGCGCAGGTTGATGAGCGAGGGACGCAGGAGCGCGGACATCGTCGGCGACGAGCAGACAGTAGAGGCTGTCTTCGACGCGATCGACGACGAGCGCAGCGCCACGTGACGTCGTCCGCGCGAACGACGTTCGCGTGGACAGGACCCGCTGCGGCGGGACATGTGTCGGACGCACATGCGAGGATGAGCGCCATGAGTTATCCCGACAATACGAACCACGACCCAGCACAAGGTCAGCCCTACGGTTCCCCCTCCCCGTTCGGACCCTCACCGGCGGGTGAACAGTCCCTGCCACTGCCCTACGAGCACCGCACCGCCGACTCGTCCGCATACTTCGGCCCCAGCTACGGTGCGCCGGGCTACGGGGCGCCGGGCTACGGGCCGGGCCAGGGTCCTGTCGGTTACGGACCCCAGGGCGGATACCTGGCGGCGGGATACCCGGGTGCAGTCGACCCGATGGCACCTTTCGGCCGCGACCCGTTCACCGGCGAACCCCTGTCGAACAAGTCCAAGGTGGCGGCCGGTCTGCTGCAGTTGTTCCTGGGCGGATTCGGGGCGGGCCGCTTCTACCTCGGCTACACCGCCATCGGTGTGACCCAACTGGTGCTGCTGATCATCGGCTGGATCACGTCCTTCTTCCTCATCGGGCTCTTCATCCTCGCGGGACTCAGCGTCTGGGTGTT
>NZ_BAFB01000071.1 GCF_000248075.1 Gordonia otitidis NBRC 100426
CGGAAACCGATCGCCCACACGATGCTGGTGACGCCCGATTCGATGAGATCGAGATGTGTGGGCTCAGCGTCGGGCTGCCACACGGGTTCGTATCGCGACGGTGGAGGTGCTTGAATCTCGCGGGCGTCGATGTAACGGTCGATGTCGGCGCAGATCGAGTTGTACACGGAATCGGCCTTGTCGAGCGCTGAGCGCAGCGTCGGCGCGAAGGTCAGTCCTGAGTCCTTGCCGCCCGTGAGCGAGCCGTAGAGGTGCATGCCCTCTGTGGCGAACTGGCGGAGGTCGACGTCGCGGCCACCGTCTCGGCCCGTCACGTAATGGTTTGTCTTCTCCTGTGCCGCTTTGCCTCCCGGGTACTGTGCGGTGGGGGTGTCGTACAGGCCCATCTCCGCCAACCAGGTCATGCAATCTCGTCCGCGGTAGCGTCTGGCAACTCGCGGTGCACTGCCCACCGCCAGGTGTACCTGACGGCCGGCCAGGTGGAGATCCTCCGCGATCTGCGCTCCTGACTGTCCACTTCCGACGACGAGGACCGCGCCGTCGGGCAGTTGCTCGGGAGCGAAGTACTCCTCGGAATGCACCTGGTGCACCGAAGGATCGAGTGTCGACGCATAGGGCGGGATGACTGGCAGCGGATAACCGCCCGTGGCCACCACGACCTGATTGCACTGCAGTAGTTCGACGTCGCCGCCGGACTGTAGGCTGAGCTCGAACGTTGCCGAGTCGATCTGACGTAGCCGGGTTACCGTCGTATGCGTGCGGATCGGGGCGTCGAATGTCTCGAGCCACCCGCCCAGCCACGCGACGACCTCGTCTCGGGTCATGAAGCCGTCGGGGTCGGGACCGTCGTAGGAGTAGCCGGGGAGGCGGCAGTGCCAGTTCGGAGTGACGAGAGTGAAGTTGTCCCAGCGTGCGTCGGCCCAGGCGTGCGTCGGTGTCTTCGACTCCACCACGACGTGCTCCACCTGTGCCTGGCTGAGATACCAGCTGACCGACAGACCCGCCTGTCCGCCTCCGACGATGACAACCGGCACATGAGTGGACTGTGTGTGAGCGCTCATGAGGCAGCCTGGGAGTTCGGGGTGGCGGGAAGGGGCGGATACATGTCGACGATGTGCACACGTGCATCGGACTCGAACCGTTGTGCCGTGCCGGTGATCTCGTCGATCGTCGCTGCCGCGGAGGTGCACGCGAATCCGTACTTGGCGCGCACTCGCTCTGCGGCCTCGCGCAAAGCAGTGGTGGACCGTTGGCAGAAGTCGGCGACCGAGTAGTCGTCGCCGGCTCGGAGGTGATCGTGCATCACGAGACTCGGTGAGTAGCAGTTCTGCGTGGCTCCATCGGGCCACCGGACCACAAACGTCATTTCAGGCATGGGCCAGATCCCTCCACCCTGTGGTGCCGGTCGCGTCGAGTTCGGTGAGTGGTCCGTAGACGTCGGGACGGCGGTCGCGGAGGTGGAACATTCCGCCGCGCATGGTCGTGAACGTCTCCGCGATGTCGATGTCGGCGACAGCCATACCCTCCGACAGCAGGGTGGTCGCCAGTACGTTGCCGCCGGGGTCGACGACCTTGGCGTTGGCGACGTAGCGCAACGATCCGAACGTTCCGGACTGGTTAGAAGCGATCCAGAACACCTGGTTGTCGAGCGCTCGCGCGGCGTCGAACAGGTTGAATCGGTAGGTCCAGCGGTCTTCCTGCAGGTTCTCCGCCGTCGCAGTACGGGCGGCAGGCCACGCCGACAGGCTGGCGATGATTTCGGCGCCGTCGAGGGCCATCAAACGTGCGGCCTCGGGAAACGCCTTGTCGTAACAGATCTGGAGTCCCACACGTCCGACGGGTGTGTCGAAGACGCCATACCGGGTACCCGACGAGTACGACATGTTCTCGCCCAGGGGCTGATGCACCTTGCGGTAGCTACCGTAGATGTGTGTGCCGTCGAGAACCGCTGCTGCGTTGTACCGGGTCTCGCCGTCGTCGGCGAGCTCACAGAAGCCGATCGCGATGACCATGTCCCCGACGATTGCCTGCACACGCTGGATTTCTGGTCCGTCGAGTGTGATCGCAGGCGGAAGCGATCGTGTCGTGTTCTTGATGGTGTCGCCATGATTGCCCAGTGACGAGAGGTAGCCACCGATCGCCGCCTCGGGGAACACGAGGAAGTCGACGCCCGCACGCTTCGCCTCGGCGACGAAGTGTTCGATGGTTGCGTAGTTCTGTTCGAGATCGCGCGAGAAGTTCGCTGCAACGGCTGCCACTCTGGTCATGTCAACCCCGGAACATGGTCGAAGTATGTTGTGCGCATTGTCATGTCACACCATGTAGGTCGAGTTGATGATCGCGCCCTTACGGGCGTAGTGGATGACTGCATCCTGCACGTCGAGTGGATGGGCGGGGATCACACCCTCGATGAGGTCTTCTTCTCGACCGCCGTGCAATGCCAGTCCGAACCGGCAGCAGAAGACGGTTCCGCCCTCGGCGATGAACGTGGCCAGGGAGTCGTTGATGTTCTGCTCGCCCGGGAAGCCGGAGTCGCCTGTCTTCGGGAAGCCGCGTGTGGCAAGGCAATTGATGGCACCCGGACCGTAGAAGTAGATCGCCGACTCGAAACCCTTACGGAGTGCGCGGGTGGCTTGTAGGACTGCGACGAATGACACCGATGACTCGTGGGCTATGCCGTGCACCAGGGTGAAGTAGGTTTCGCCATCCTCTGCCTGGTAGTCGGGGAAGATCTTCGTCCCGCCGTAGATGTTCGAGCCCTTGGGCAGGGAGGGATGGGGAATCTCGTTGAGGGACTTGGTGATGTTGTCGCTGATCGACGCGTCGAAGGAAGGCACGATGCTCCTCGGGGTGCTGCCGCGAGTTCTCGCGGGAGTGAACGATGGTGAGGCGACACTGCCTCGCGAGTGGAGCCGTCACCCCGCACTGTGGCGGGCGCTTGGTCGTTCCGGCTACATCAGCTAGTTCACGCCCGAAGTATTTCGTGGTGGTTACGCGCGGAATAACTCATGGGTCTCGGCGCGCAACAATGGTTATCAGCGGTCTGGTTTGAGTAGCTGGTCGATCAGCGGGCCGACGTCCTCGGCCAGTTCGTCGACGGTCGCGTCGGCGATTTCCGGGCGCCGGAACACGTACCTCATGGTGACGAGGCTGAGCATCTGCCCGGCGACGAGAACGAGCCGACGGTCTCGATCCTCGGCCGCGACGAGGTCGCCGAGCGCGACATGCGCCACGCCAACATAGAAGTTCACCATGCGCTCCGACACCTCCTCGTCGGTCAGCGCAATCCTCAGCAGTGCGATGGCCCGTTGTCGCTGCGCATCGTCGTCGTCCCAGAGATGCAGCGCGCGTCGGACGAAATCCCGCCCCGGGCGCGCCGCGTCCAGCGGTCTATCCCGGAACACTGCCGTCGGGTCGACGTCTGGCCGCAATGCCTCGACCGTCAGCGCGCGCTTGTTGCCGAAGTAGTGGTGGATCAGGGCGGCGTCCACCCCCGCACGGCCCGCAATTGCGCGCATGGTGGTCCGCTCGAAACCTTTCTCCGACAGGAGCTCTCGGCTTGCAGCGAGGATAGCGCTGCGCGTGGCAGTGGAATCGGATGACGGGGGTCGTCCAGTTCTTCGCGCGCTCATGCTGGTGCGTTCTCCCT
>NZ_BAFB01000070.1 GCF_000248075.1 Gordonia otitidis NBRC 100426
ACCGGATTACCGCTGGATCGAAGCGAGTGCGTTCGACGGCGGGGGGCGTCCAATGCAAACGCGTGGAATCACCCAGGTACCCGGCCTGAGCTTCATCGGACTGCCATGGATGCACACCTGGGGATCGGGACGATTCCTCGGAATCGACGCCGACGCAAAGTACGTCGCCGACTCGATCGTCGAAGCGCTCGACGACACGCACGGACACGTCCGCGTCGCTTCCTGACAGCCAACCAGACATGACGGGCCATCGATGCCTCGGCTTCACTTCCACTCTCCACCGAACGGAGCACACACGTGACCGTTTCCACCCGTACAGACCTCGCCCTGCTGGGCATCCGCGGCACCCCTCCCGTCAACCGGACCGGTGGTGCCGGGCCGACCGACGACGGACACCTGATGATCGACGGCCTACACGCTGCGATCCCGCGAAATCCCGCCAGCCCGTTCAGCTTCGACGGTGATCGTGTCCTCTACGACGGCCACGACACCGGACTCGACGTACAAGCCATCTCTCGTCCGCGGTTCTACGACCTGGTCACCGACGAGGGCGTCAGCTACGAGAAGATCGCGAAACTGCACGGCAGCAATGTTCTCGCCACGACCGTCGTGCAGACCTGCATCCGCTACGACGCCACGCAGCGGTGTCGGTTCTGTTCGATCGAGGAGTCACTGCGGTCGGGGTCGACAGTCGCGGTGAAGAAGCCCGCCGACCTCGCGGCAGTCGCGCGTGCAGCCGTCGAACTCGACGGTGTCACGCAGATGGTCATGACCACAGGCACGTCGGCAGGTCGTGACCGTGGCGCAAAACACCTGGCACGCTGTGTCCGCGCGGTGAAGTCTGCGGTCCCCGACCTTCCGATCCAGGTGCAGTGCGAGCCACCGGCCACGCTCGACACCATCACGGAACTGCGCGAGGCCGGAGCTGACGCGATCGGCATCCACGTCGAATCTCTCGACGACGATGTTCGTCGGCGTTGGATGCCCGGCAAGGCAACGGTGTCGATCGACGAATACCGCGCCGCCTGGGACGAGGCCGTCCGAGTGTTCGGTCGAAACCAAGTGTCCACCTACCTCTTGGTCGGTCTTGGCGAGGACCCGGACGAGATGATCCGCGGCGCACAGCAACTCGCGGACTCAGGAGTGTATCCGTTCATCGTTCCTTTCCGGCCACATGTCGGTACCCTCGCCGTCGACGTCGACGACGCGCGGGCCCCCGATCCCGCCATCGTGGAGAAGATCAGCCGCGAGGTGGCCGGACATCTGCAACTGATCGGCATGTCGGGGTCGGATCAACGTGCGGGTTGCGCGGCTTGTGGTGCGTGCAGCGTGCTACCGAACGTCGGAGGGTGACATGATTCTCGATGGTCGAGACACGACTCCACACAGAACCGCCCACCGTGATCTGTCGATACTGGCCGGCCAACCCCCGGCTCCGCCGCCCTTCCTCATTCGAGTTGCCGACGAACCGTCCACGGTGACCGCCCATCACGCACTACGCCATCGCGAGTTCGTCGAACGCCAGGGATTGTTCGACTCGTCGGACCGCGACGACATCGACGATGACCCCCGAACCGTCGTTCTGGTCGCGGTCACCCGGGATGGTGCTGTCGTCGGCGGAGTTCGTCTGGCGCCCAACCACACCCCGGACATCGGTTGGTGGTCGGGTAGCCGTCTGGTCGTGTTGGACCCCCAGCACTCCGCCGGGATCGGGGCAGCTCTCGTGCGGGCCGCGTGTGCTCATGCCGAGTCGATCGGTGTCGTACGGTTCGATGCGACCGTCCAGGACCGCTATGCGCCGATGTTCTTCTCCCTCGGCTGGCATGATTGCGGGGCCGGCGAGACAATCGCCGGACGAACTCATCGTCGGATGCGGTGGCCTATCGGACGGATACAACGGACCGTAGACGCCACGAAGTCGATGCTGGCCGAGGTTCTCAGTCCGTTGGCAGATCAACCTGACGCTCTGGGTCCCAAGGGTTTCCGCGGTGACGACGGCACACCGGTGCCGGGCACCGATGTCATCGCCGCCTGCGACGCGATTCTTCCCTCGATGGTGGAGCGCGACCCGGAATGGGCCGGATGGTGTTCGGTGCTGGTGAACATCAACGACCTGACCGCGATGGGAGCAACTCCGGTGGGACTTCTCGATGCCGTTGGCGCGCCAACTCGAGCACAACTGACGCGGGTGATCCGGGGTCTCTCGGATGCGGCGAAGGCGTGGCAGACGCCGGTTCTCGGTGGTCACACCCAGGTCGGCGTGCCCGCCTCCCTCTCGGTGACGGCGCTGGGGCGAACTGACCATCCGGTGGCGGCGGCAGGTGGTCAGGTGGGCGACGTCGTCTGGCTGACGGTTGATCTTGGAGGTGGTTGGCGTCCCGGATACCACGGAACGCAGTGGGACTGCACCAGCAGTAGAAGCACAACAGAGCTGGCGCAGATGGCTCGATTCGTAAGCGAGACACGTCCCGCCGCAGCGAAAGACGTCAGCATGGCAGGGATCACGGGCACTCTCGGGATGCTCGCCGAGGCGTCGGGGACCGGCGCCGAACTCGACGTCGCTGCCATTCCGATTCCCGCCGCCGCCGACATGGGGTCTTGGCTCACCTGCTTCCCCGGATACGCGATGTTGACGGCTGACCGTCGGAACCTCGCGCCTGCGGGCGGACCCGTGACGTCAGCGGCATGTGGGCTGTTGACGCCAGAACCTGGTGTTCGACTGCGGTGGCCCGATGGCGAAGTGACCGTGGCCGTGGCCTCCTCGGTGACCGGACTGGGTGCTGCATGACACTCCTTGCGGTGGGTAGGGTTCGATGACATGACCACGGTGACGCTCGGTGCACTCGCCGCGCACTTCGGGCGCGACGTCGATCGTGGGCTGTCCAAGGCACTCGGCATCATCGAGGTCGCGGCGCGCGACAATGTGGATCTACTCGTTTTTCCCGACGCGTCGATCGGCGGATACATCGGGGATCTGCGGGCGCCCGACCATTACGAGCTACCACCAGCGCTCGATCCGGATGGGCCCGAGTTGGCGAAGATCATCGCTGCGGCAGGCGACATGACCGTCTGCATCGGTTATACGGAGGCCGATGCAGGCCGCAGGTACAACACTGCGGTCTGTGTGTCGGGCGACGGAATCCTCGGTCGGCACCGCAAGGTTCATCAGCCTGCAGGCGAAAGCGAAGCCTATTGCGCCGGAGACTCATTCCGAGCCTTCGACACGCCCGTGGGGCGCCTCGGAATGCTCATCGACTACGACAAGACCTTTCCCGAGTCAGCACGAACCCTTGCCCTCGACGGGGCTCGCGTCATCGCCGCGCTGTCTGCGTGGCCCGCCAGCGTGACCGACCGGGCCGCGCGGTTGCCCGCCGACCGACAGTCACGGCTGTTCGATCTGTACGACTGCGCCCGGGCTGCCGAGAATCAGGTCTTCGTCGTGTCGTCGAACCTGACCGGGGTGACCGGCTCACTGCGGTTCCTCGGCCAGGCGAAGGTGGTCGGGCCCGGCGGAGAGATCTTGGCGACGACGCGATCCAAGGGCGGCATGGCTCAGGTGAGCGTCGACGTCGACGCCGAGATCACCCGTGCACGTAGGGTCCTCGACCATCTTGCCGAGCTGCGTCCCGATGTGTATCGGATGGACGAATCGCTGACGGAGGACTAGACATGCGCGTGGCGCTCATCACCTACTCGACCAAGCCTCGTGGCGGAGTGGTGCACACCCTCAATCTGGCCGAGGCACTTGGCCGTCTCGGTGCCGAGGTGACCGTCTGGAGTCTGGCCCGCGGGGGCGATCAGGGGTTCTTCCGGACCATCGATCCCGTTGTGCACCAACGTCTTGTTCCGTTCGAGAACCGGGATGACGAGACGATCACCGAACGAATAGTACGGTCGATCGATACATTGCGCGCCGCGTTCAAGGCCAACGAGTACGACATCGTCCATGCACAGGACTGCATCAGCGCGAACGCGGTCGGCCACTGCATCCGGACGATTCATCATCTCGATCAGTTCACCACCCCGATCTTGGCGGAGTGCCACGAAAAGGCTGTGGTCGCACCGTATGCACGGATCTGCGTGTCGCGCGGTGTCGCAGACGAGATACGAGCGGGATGGGGGTTGACTCCCACCGTGATCCCCAACGGCGTCGACTTCGCCCGATTCCACGATGCTGCATCGAACGCGCCGGAGGCCATCGCGCGCCGCGAGGGTTGGCGGAATCGACTGGGACGGTACGTACTCGCGGTCGGAGGTATCGAACCACGCAAGGGCAGCATCGACCTGCTCGACGTTTGTGCGCTCGTGCGTGAGGTCGACCCCGACCTCGGTCTGGTGTTCGCCGGAGGCGAGACCCTCTTCGACTATCGCGACTACCGAAGTGAATTCGACTGCCGCCAGGAGGAACTGGGACTTCGGCCGACGGTCCTCGGTCCTGTGGACGACGACCAGCTGCCGTCGCTGGTGGCTGCATCGGAAGTCTTCGCCTTTCCTTCCACCAAGGAGGGTTTCGGTCTCGCCGCGATGGAAGCACTCGCAGCGGGGCGTCCTGTCGTAGCACGCGAACTGCCCATCCTCCGCGAAGTCTTCGGGGACACAGTCAGGTACGCGGAGAGCGCGGACTCTCTCGCGGACGAAATCCTCGCCGCGAGAACCCCGGACGCACAGCGTGCACATCACGGCAGGTCTCTTGCGAGATCACTGACCTGGGAGTCGGCCGCACGCGCGCACCTGGCCTTCTATCGCGATCATCCTGCGTAGGGGTGTATCAGCCACTACCTCCTCGAATCCGTAGATCTCGCCGAACTGGACGAAGCCTTCGTCGTTCAGCGACTAAACGTTCCTAGGAATGATCTTTCCTAGGATGAGTTCGGTCCTGTTGCGGTGCTGAAGCAGCTCGCAGACTGGTCTCATCAGCCAGTCACCGAGATGAGGAGGCGCCCAGATGGCCACCGCCACGGCAACCAACATCAAGCACGTCACGTTCCGCAACGCCGACATGTACTGGGATATCGCTGCGGACATCTACTTCCCGCCGAACTTCGACGAGAACACCAGCTACCCCACGATCGTTGCGGCGCATCCGATCGGCTCGTGCAAGGAGCAGACCGCCGGTAACATCTACGCGACCGCACTGGCCGAAGCCGGCTACGTCGCGATCGCGTTCGACGCCAGTTTCCAGGGTGACAGCGGGGGCACGCCACGCTTCGTCGAAGATCCCACCCAACGTGTGGAGGACTTCCGCCGCGTCGTCGACTACCTCGAAACACTTCCGTATGTCGACAGCGATCGCATCGGTGTCCTCGGAGTGTGCGGCGGTGGCGGCTACACACTGAACGCCGCGATGACCGAAAAGCGGTTCAAGGCCGTCGTGTCGATCACCGGCGTCAACTACGGCCGGATGATCCGCGAGAACGCCGCAGCCGCCGACGGCGTGATCGCCGCCCTGCACGCCATTGGCACACAACGCTCGGAGTATGCGCGCGGTGGCGAGCCCGTCGTCAGCGGCTTGCTACCCGATTCCGCCGAGGCAGCACGCCAGGTCGGCGACATCGACATCATCGAGGCCTACGACTACTACCGCACCGACCGCGGCCAAGCAGCCAACGGGTGCGTGTTGTTCGAAGCAGGTCACGGTGCCGTGGCACTCGGGTGGGATGCCTTCCACCTCGCCGAG
Organism: Gordonia otitidis NBRC 100426; assembly: GCF_000248075.1. GTDB lineage: Bacteria > Actinomycetota > Actinomycetes > Mycobacteriales > Mycobacteriaceae > Gordonia > Gordonia otitidis. Next base: position 5,678 of record NZ_BAFB01000070.1, read on the forward strand.
GAACTACTCACCCAGCCGTTGCTCGTCGTCGTCGGTGACAAGCAAGGTGCCTTCGGCGCCTACCGTGACGGTCACGAGATCATCGAACGCGCCGCATCGAAGGACAAGAACCTCGTTGTCCTCGAAGGCGTATCGCACTACGACCTCTACGACCAGCCCAAGGGCGCCGGCGAGGCACTCAAGACCGTGATCCCGTTCTTCGGCAAGCACCTCTGATCGGCGCCGCACCGACCCCCTGACGAGTCACGCGAGAGCGGTGTTCTGCATCCCATGTCACGGGTGCAGAACACCGCATCACTCGTACCCGGAGTTGATCTCTTTCCATGACCACCACCACCCACCACTCGTACGCTGAAGGAATGCCCGCCCGCGGCCCCGAACCACACCTCAAAGAGCTCGGCGCGTTCCTACGAACGCGACGCGGCGAACTCACCCCCGCACAGGCAGGCCTACCCGAACTCGATCAGCGACGCCGCGTCAGCGGCTTGCGGCGTGAAGAGGTCGCGCAACTGGCGTCGATCAGCACCGACTACTACACGCGCATCGAACAGGGCCGACTCGCCCCGTCACCGCCGGTGCTGACCGCGCTCGTCGACGCCCTGCACCTCGACAGCGACCAGGCCGAGTACCTCGACAGCCTCGCCAACCACGCAGG
>NZ_BAFB01000069.1 GCF_000248075.1 Gordonia otitidis NBRC 100426
AACGAGGACGGACAGGTGGCGCTGGCCAACCCGCGGATCGCCGCGTACAACGTCGGCAACCAGGCGGTGTCGCTGGCCTGGGCGAACGCGGCAACGGTGATGATCGCCCGCGATGCGTCCGATTCGCCGATCGTGCAGCTGCCCATCAACGGGGCGTCGGCGTCTGGACTGATCAGTGGCAATGTGGCGCCTCCCGTGCGCGCCATCACCGCCGACGCGAGCACCGTGTACATCGGCGACCAGCGTGGAGTACTGCGACTCGGTGCTACCAACGGACAGCCCGATCAGTACTGGACCGAGGTCGAGCCGGCGATGTCGCCGACTGCGATTCCGGTTCTGCCATGATCATCACGGCCGCTGTCATGCGGCCGTGATGACCACGACGAGGTCGACGCTGACGCCGTGCTCGGCGAGAGTACGCACGGACTCGGCAGCCGTCGCACCGGTGGTCAGCACGTCGTCGACCAATATCGTCGACGACGTCGACGCGCGGTCGGTGCGCGTGGGTGGCGACCGGATCGCCACGCGCCGCGAGAGATTCCGACGTCGGGCACGCGCGTCGAGCCCAGCGGAGTCACGACCTCCCGGCCTGATCGTCAACAACGGGCGCACACGGGTGCGCTCGCCCAACACGCGCGCTGTGCTGTCGGCGATCGCGGTGACGGTGTCGCCTCCGCGCCTGCGGGCCGCGAGTGGTCGCGTGGGGGCGGGAACCAGACACAGTCGGGTCGCGGGCGGAATCTCGCCCCAGCGCTGGAGCGTGAGCAGGGCCCGGGCGAGCGCATGGCCGAGGGGTTGCGCCAGGTCGCGTCTGCCGTGTTCTTTGAGTTCGATCACCGCGTTGCGGTGCGGACCGCGGTAGCGGCCGAGCGCCCACACGTCGGCCCCGACCGCGACCCGCGGGCGCAGCAGCAGTGGGTCGTCGGCGAGCAACTCGGCGCAGCGCGCGCACCAGCGCGAGTCGGGGGCGTCGCAGCCACCACAGGTGGTGGGGATCATGAGGTCGATGCCCGCGCGCACGACCGCTGCGATGTGCGCACCCACCGGTAATGACATGTCGTCGAGCATGTCGTGCGCCCGTGGGTCGATACGTCGACGTGCCGTATCCCGTTGCCGGACTGTGGATTCGTTCGACGTTGTGAACAAACTGTGCCGCAGCATCGTTGGGCCCTTGGTCCTGTGTTCGACACAACGCTGTGACAAGGAGTCGGAACGATGGCTAACAGGCAAACTTCCGACTACGGTCAAGGGTGCAGGAGGTAGCCGAGTCTCGGTACGGGAGGTGAAGCCCCTGACAGTGGTTGTCAGCCGCCGGTTGGCATGAACGAGTAGCCACTTCCCGACCCTCGTTGCCGAATCGCCAGGTGTTCCCCGCAAGTCACAGCGGAAGCACTTCGCGCTCAACGGCTTTCGAATCATCGAGATCGTCTCACGCGGTTGATCCCGACGGATCCCTTTCCGGGCGAGGATCAGCGTCGACGAGTCTCCATTCGACGGGATCGGGTGTTGGTAGCACACCAGGAGGTAGTCGAATGTCGCAAGTCGTCCATCGTAAGGGTCGCCGCGAACCAAAGGTCGGTGCAGTCACCGACGAGTACGACGCAGAATTCGCTTTTGTACGGCCCCCCGGAACAGTCGAGTCGGATGAGCCGGCCGATCCCAAAGCCACGGTCGTCTTCGCCGGGCGGAACGTCGAAATCCCCGAGCACTATCAGATCTACGTCCGCGACAAGATCGCGCGGCTCGAGAGGTTCGATCTCAACATCTACCGGTTCGACGTCGAACTCAATCACGAACGCAATCGTCGCCAGGCCAAGGCATGCGAGCAGGTGGAGATCACGGCCACCGGCAAGGGGCCTGTGGTTCGGGCCCAGGCATGTGCCGAGAACTTCTATGCGGCCTTCGAGGCCAGCTTCGACAAGGTCGAATCGCGTCTGCGGCGGGTCAAAGACCGTAAGCGGGTGCACCACGGCAACCGCAGGCCGCTGTCGGTGGCCGAGGCCACCGAGGTGGGCGCGCCGCCACTACGCGTCGATCAACTGACCGGCGACGGGGTTCCCGACCGGGACAACCTCGACGGTGCGCAGACCTGGGACGACGGTGTCGCCGACCACATGCCGGGGCAGATCGTGCGTGTGAAGGAACACCCGGCCGTCCCCATGACGGTCGACGACGCGCTCTACGAGATGGAACTGGTGGGGCACGACTTCTTCCTCTTCCACGACAAGGAAACCGATCAGGCGTCGGTGGTCTATCGCCGTCATGCCTTCGATTACGGACTGATCCGACTCGTCTGATCGAAAGTCTGGTCCGGTGCCCGCCAACCCATCCGGTGCACCGATCAGCCTCCCTTCAGGCGACGTCGCTACCATGGAATACGGCCTGCGTTCATGCACTCGCATGCACAGGCCGTATTTCGTGAGTAGTCGACATGAGTAAGGGACTCGATCCACGGTGCTGAACAAGCTGCTGCGCGTCGGCGAAGGCCGCATGGTCAAGCGACTCGATGCGATCGCTTCGCACGTCGAGGCGCTCGAAGACGAGATCGCATCGCTGTCCGATGACGAACTGCAGGCGAAGACCGGTGAGTTCAAGGACCGCGTCGCCGAGGGTGAGACGCTCGACGAACTGCTGCCGGAGGCGTTCGCGGTGGCCCGTGAAGCCGCATGGCGCGTTCTCGACCAGAAGCACTTCCACGTGCAGATCATGGGCGGCGCCGCACTGCACTACGGCAACATCGCCGAGATGAAGACCGGTGAGGGCAAGACCCTGACCTGTGTACTTCCCGCATACCTGAATGCGCTGTCGGGCGACGGCGTGCACGTCGTGACGGTCAACGACTACCTCGCCAAGCGCGACTCCGAGTGGATGGGCCGCGTGCACCGCTTCCTCGGGCTCGAGACAGCGGTGATCCTGACCGGAATGACCCCTGAGCAGCGCAAGGTGGCCTACGCCGCCGACATCACCTACGGCACCAACAACGAGTTCGGCTTCGACTACCTGCGCGACAACATGGCGCATTCGCTCGAAGAACTCGTGCAGCGCGGGCACAACTTCGCCGTTGTCGACGAGGTCGACTCGATTCTGGTGGACGAGGCGCGTACCCCGTTGATCATCTCGGGCCCTGCCGAGGGATCGAGCAAGTGGTACACCGAGTTCGCGCGGATCGCGCCGCTACTCGAGCGCGACGTGCACTACGAGGTCGACATCAAGAAGAAGACGATCGGCGTCCACGAGGCGGGTGTCGAATTCGTCGAGGATCAGCTCGGCATAGACAACCTGTACGAGGCCGCCAATTCGCCGCTCGTCAGCTACCTCAACAACGCGATCAAGGTCAAAGAACTCTTCCATCGCGACAAGGACTACATCGTTCGCAACGGCGACGTGCTCATCGTCGACGAGTTCACCGGTCGTGTGCTCGACGGACGACGCTTCAACGAGGGCCTGCACCAGGCGATAGAGGCCAAGGAAGGCGTCGAGATCAAGGCCGAGAACCAGACGCTCGCCACGATCACGCTGCAGAACTACTTCCGCATGTACGACAAGCTCTCGGGCATGACGGGCACCGCCGAGACCGAGGCCGCCGAGTTCGATCAGATCTACAAGCTCGGTGTGCTCCCGATCCCGACCAACAAGCCGATGATCCGTAAGGATCAGGGCGATCTGATCTACAAGACCGAAGAGGCGAAGTTCGCCGCCGTCGTCGACGACATCACCGAGCGTCACGAGATCGGCCAGCCGGTGCTGATCGGTACGACCAGCGTCGAACGGTCGGAGTATCTCTCGCGTCAGCTCGCCAAGCGGGACGTCCCGCACAGCGTGCTCAACGCCAAGTTCCACGAGCAGGAAGCACAGATCGTCGCCGAGGCAGGCCGACTCGGTGCCGTCACCGTCGCCACCAACATGGCGGGCCGCGGAACCGACGTCGTGCTCGGCGGTAATCCCGACATCATCGCCGACACCCGGCTGCGCAAGGCGGGCCTCGACCCAGTCAACACCCCCGACGAGTACGAGGAGGCGTGGGAGGAAGCGATCACGCTCGCTCGCCGCGAGGCCGCGGAGGAAGCCGACGCGGTGCGCGAGGCGGGTGGTCTGTACGTGCTCGGCACCGAGCGCCACGAATCCCGTCGCATCGACAACCAGCTGCGTGGACGTTCCGGCCGTCAGGGTGACCCGGGCGAATCACGCTTCTACCTCTCGCTCGGCGACGAACTCATGCGCCGGTTCAACGGTGCCGCGCTCGAGACGATCATGAACCGCGTGAACCTGCCCGACGACGTCCCGATCGAGGCGAAGATGGTCACCAAGGCCATCCGCAGCGCGCAGACGCAGGTCGAGCAGCAGAACTTCGAGGTCCGTAAGAACGTCCTCAAGTACGACGAGGTGATGAACGAGCAGCGCAAGGTCATCTATGGCGAGCGCCGCACCATCCTCGAGGGCACCGAGCACCGCGAGCAGATCATGCAGATGATCGCGGAGGTCGTCGGGGCGTACGTCGACGGCGCGACCGCTGAGGGTTACGCCGAGGACTGGGATCTCGAGCAGCTGTGGACGGCGCTGCGCGCGCTGTACCCGACCGAGCTCGATCCGCGAGAAGTGATGGGCGAGAACGAGTTCGGCGAGCGCGACGACATCTCGGCCGAGGAGCTCAAAGAGATCCTCATCGAGGATGCGCAGAAGGCCTACGAGAAGCGTGAAGAGGAGATCACCGCCATCGGCGGAGAGGACGCCATGCGGCAGCTGGAGCGGACGATCCTGCTCAGCGTGCTCGACCGCAAGTGGCGCGATCACCTCTACGAGATGGACTACCTGCGTGAGGGCATCCACCTGCGTTCCATGGCGCAGCGCGACCCCGTGGTCGAGTACCAGCGCGAGGGATACGACATGTTCACGGGCATGCTTGAAGGTCTGAAGGAGGAAACTCTCCAGTACCTGTTCAATGTGCAGGTCCAGGCCGAGCCTGCTCCCACCGTGACCCCTGCGTCCGCAGCCGCGACAGCCGCGGCGGCGGCCGCCCGGCAGCCCGCGATGGCCGGTGCGACGGCGTCACAGAACGGTGCGGGATCACAGGGCGGCGCGGGTGACAACAACGAGGCGCCCGCGGCGTTGCGCGCCGTCGGTGTCGAGGCAGAGGCCGACGTCCCGATGACCTACTCCGGCCCCGATGAGGGCGGTGGCACGACGGTGCATTCGCAGGACGAGGAACTAGACGACCCGGCGTTGGTGTCCGCGTCGCGTCGGGAACGTCGGGCCGCGGCACGTGCGAGCGCGAAGCGTGAGGGCGCGAAGCCGCCGAAGTCGAAGCGACGCCGACGCTGACAAGGCGGGCGCCCCGCACGATCTGAAAGTCATGGGAACCGGACGGGCCTCGGCTGCGTCCGAGTTTCCATGACCAACACCTGCACCGACCATTCGTCCGGATCCGAGCTGAGCGCGGCACCGCCGCGCATCCGCATCCTGCCGGCACCCGCCTACGAACCCCAGGGGTCGGCCGACGTGCCATCGCCGCACGCTGCGCTTCGTGATGACCAATGCGCCGCGCGGTCAGGTCACCGCGTGGCGCAACCAGCCACCGTGACCGGCACCCGCGCGTCGGCTCAACGCGCGGTGGCGATCGCGGCGCGCGAGTTCTCCGTCGGCACGCTGACGATGATCTTCGAGGTCATGGCTCGCCGGCGGCCCGCCTCGCACCTGCAGCACCGCGTGGCTCTGCACGTCGACGACCAGATCGGCGCCCTGGCGCGGACCAGGGTCACCGGGGAGGACGCGTGCATCCCCACCGTACGGCGTGTGCACGTCCAGATGTGTGATGCCGGCGCCGCCGAGATCTTCGGTACGTATGCGCGACAGGGGCGTTCGCGCGCCTTCGCGGGACGTATCGAGCGCGTGCCGTGCCGCGTTCGTGTCCACGGCGACTCACCCGGCGGGCGATACAGCCCGGTGGCCACCCGCGTCGAGTACCGCTGGCAACTCGTCGTCCTGACTCTGGGCTGATCTCGTCGCCCCGGGCGTCGCGATCAGTGGTCGAGGCCTGCTCCCGATGGTGAGACCAGGATCTTCACGGCGGTTTCGTTGCGGTTGATCAGCGTGTCGAAACCCTCGTCGATCAGGTTGTCGAGACCGATGCGGCCGGTGATGAACGGACTGAGGTCGATGCGCCCGCTCTCCACAAGGTCGATGGTCTCCGGGTGGTTGTTCACGTAGGCGATGGTGCCACGCATGTCGATCTCCTTGAGCACCAGTTTCTGCATCTCCACGGTTCCGGGATGACCCCAGATCGACACGACGACAAGCACTCCGGTGGGCTTGAGTGCGTCGAACAACGCGTCGAGCGCGGGTTGGACGGAAGTGCATTCGAATCCGACGTCGGCGCCGGTGCCCCCGGTCAGCTCCCGCACCCGTTCGACAACGGATTCGGCAGAAGGGTCGATCACGTGGTCGGCGACCTTGGCCTCCAACGCTTTTGCGCGACGAAGCGGACTCGGCTCGCTGATGATGGTTGTGATGTCGCGTGCTTTGCAGACGGCCGCGGTGAGAAGACCGATCGGACCGGCACCTGCGATCAGCGCCACCGAGCCCGCACTCGCGCCGCTGCGCTCGACCGCGTGGACGCCGACCGACAGCGGCTCGATGAGAGCAGCCTGGTCGAGCGGCACGGCGTCGGACACCCGGTGGACCCACCGGCGGCGCACCACGATCTTCTCGGCCAGGCCCCCGCCGCAACCTCCGAGTCCGATGAAGTTCATGTCGGGGGAGAGGTGATAGTCATGGCTGTCGGGACCGGTGTCGACGTCGTCGGAGATGATGTAGGGCTCGACGACCACGTGGTCGCCCACACGCAGGTCGGTGACGCCGTCGCCAACCGCGTAGACAACGCCCGACATCTCGTGGCCGAGGGTGACCGGGGCGCTTTCGCCGCTGATGGGATGCGGATGACCGGCAGGCGGGATGAAGATCGGCCCGTCGGCGTACTCGTGCAGGTCCGTTCCGCAGATTCCGCACCAGGCGACGTCGATTCCGACGGTGCCAGGCTCGACGAGCGGCTCGTCGATCTGCTCGATCCTGATGTCTCCCCGATCGTAGTAGCGTGCTGCTCGCATGAGACCTCCTCTTATCAGGGGCGGCGCCGACGGCAGGACGCCTTCGTGTCGATCCTGGCCCCGCACGAGTCCACCGCTGTCACGATGTACGCCACAACAGTTGCAGGGGGTTGCGACGGTCCGGGGAGGTCCGCGCGCGGGTGTTCGTCGAGTACTCTGCGGTCCCGGGTAGAGGGGGACTGTCTTCTGACTGTGCGGGGCTACCATCATGGCGTGGCAAACCGGCTGTCTCCGCGCGAGGCGATGTCCTACTTCCTCGATGGCGCGGGCGCCACGAATCATCTCGGCGCAGTGCTGGTCTTCGCGGGCGACTCCGGTAAGAAGCGCTCCGCGGCGAAAGATCTCGCCACGACGCGGGTGCGCGGCAAGAAGTCGGAGCCGCCGGTGCTCGATTACCCCTCGCTGGTCCGGCTCGTCGAGAATCGCCTACAACTCGTGCCGCTGTACCGGAAGGTGGTGTTGGAGGTCGTGCTCGGTCTCGCCCGCCCGGTCTGGGCCGACGACCCCGATTTCGACATCAACTTCCACATCCGGCGTTCCGGTCTGCCGTCCCCCGGCACGATGGCCGATCTCGAAGATCTCGTCGCCAGAGTCATGTCGCGGCCGCTCGATCGCAGCAGGCCCCTCTGGGAGATGTACCTGATCGAGGGACTCGAGGACGGTGGCTTCGCGATTCTCACCAAGTCACATCGCTGTCTGATCGATGGCGGTGGAGCCGAGATGAGTGAAGTGATCTGCGACGATGAGCCCGACGCCGCGTCGCTGCCTGTCGATGTCTGGATGCCCGGACCACCGCCCGGGTCGACGTCGTTGGCGGTCAACGCACTGGCCGAGGCCCTTGCGCGGCCGGGGGAGCTCATCGATTCGGTGATCGGCGGGAACGGGCTCCTGGGCGAGGCGAGGTCGGTGGTGGTCGGCACGTTCCGGCGGGCGGGGCGTCTGGTGCAGCAACTGACGGACTCTGCGCCGTCGAGCCTGTTGAACGCGACGGGGTCGTCGACCCGTACGTTCGTGTCGGCATCGGTCTCGCGCCGCGACGTGGCCAAGATCGCCGAACGCAACGAGTGCACCGTGAACGACGTCGAACTCGCGATCATCACCGGAGCGATGCGGCTGTGGCTGCTGTCCACGGGAGCGGAGGGTGATTTCGGCGACACGGTGCGAGCTGTGCTGCCGCTCGGTTCGCGACAGTCCGGAGTCCTCGCGCACGAGGAATCACCCGAAACCTGGATCGTCACCGACGAACCGCGCTTTGTCACCGATCTTCCGGTCGGAGAGGCCAACCCACTCGTGCGCCTCGCTCAGGTGGCAGGACTGGCCAACCGGTACGCGCAGTCGTCACGCCGCGTCTCACGCGCCGCGGAACCGTTGTTGGGTGAACTCGGAGTCGTACCGTTCGCGGAGTTCAGCTCTCGTGCGTTCCGATCACTCGACCGACGCGCCTACAACGTGCCGGTCGCGATGAATACGGTCCCGATCCCCCCGCAATACGTGTTGGGGCGCACGGTGTCCGATCTGTTCGTGGTTCCCGGTCTGGTCGCGGGACGTGCCATGGCGGTCGGTGTGTGCGAGTACGCGGGACGAATCGAGTTCGGATTCACCGCCGATCGCGGTGTCATCGATGACCTCGCCCTCATCCGCGACTACGTCCGCGAGTCATACGAGGAACTCGCCGACGCCCGTTAGTGTTGCACCGAGTGCCGGTGTACGACATTCAGGTGTCCCAGGTGGGGTCAGGTGCGGTACCTCCCCGCGGTGCGGGACTGCAGCCGAGGAGGAACGCACACGATGAGGGTCTATTTTCCCGCAACGTTGACCATGTTGCTCGAACTCGACGGCACCGGAGAGTTCCGGCCCGTCGGCGGGACGGGCTTTGCCCTCACCCCTGCCCTGCGCGAGTCGTACTCCTCCGGTGATGACGAAGAACTGGCCGAGGCGGCTATTCGTGAGGCGGCGCGCGCGTCGCTGCGATTGTTGGCCGGTGAGTCCCCGGAACCCGGTGATCCCGATGCCGAGGCCGATCTCGAAGCCGACGAGGCGACGACAAAGCCCGGAGACACCCCTCGGCTGCCGCCGCGTCGTGCTGTGATCGCCGCCGACGTCGACGAGGCGACTCTGCGTCCCGATCTCGACGACGCCGTGGTGAAGGTGTCCGGTCCGATCTCGATGTCGTCGATCGCGTCGGTGCTCGTCGACGGCGCCGACGCCGAGAGTGCGGTCCGGTCGGCAGTGGTGGTGATCGACGCCGCCGACATGGGCGACCAGGATGCGGAGCTGGCGGTCGGCGACGTCGAAGACCACGATCTCGGCTGGTACGCGACGCAGGAACTGCCCTTTCTGCTGGAACTCCTCTGACCGTCCTCCATGGAACCGAAACATGGTTCCGGTCGACATTGCCCGTGTCGTAACCTACGCTTCCGTAGGTTAGTGTGATCGGGTGCGTCGACGGGAGTTCCGACGGTGGAATCCCCGGTCGCGCGGAACGAGGAGTGAGATCGGTGAACCTGCGGGAACTGCGTGAACGTTTCGAGGAACCGGTGTCGGGTGTCGCCACCCGCAGTAGTGCGGCGCGGTGGGCGCGCGCCGCTGTGGCGCGGATCACGACGCCCCTGCTCCCGGACGACTACCTGCATCTGGCCAATCCGCTGTGGTCGGCGCGCGAGCTGCGCGGGCAGGTGGTTTCGGTGACGCCCGAAACCGACGACTCCGCGACCATCCGCATCAGGCCCGGATGGGGTTTCTCGCTCGACTACTCGCCGGGTCAGTACATCGGGATCGGTGTGCTCGTCGATGGCCGCTGGACATGGCGGTCGTATTCGTTGACGTCGGTGCCGGACGTGACCAGGACCGAGGGGACCATTGCGATCACGGTCAAGGCCATGCCTGAGGGGTTCCTCTCGTCTCACCTGGTCAGAGGGCTGCAACCGGGAACCGTGGTACGCCTCGCGGCGCCCAAGGGTGAGTTCGTCCTTCCCGAACCACTGCCGGCGACAGTGCTGTTCCTGACCGCGGGCAGCGGGTTGACGCCGATCATCTCGATGCTGCGCATGATGCGCCACCGCGGTCAGTCCACGAATGTACGGGTCATCCATTCGACTCCGACCCCGGACGACTTGATGTTCGCCGACGAACTCGCCGAGATGGACGAGAGTGGCCTGATCGATCTGCACGTGCAGTACACCAGGACGGACGGCAAGGTCACCGAGCAGTCGCTCGACGAGTTGTGCCCCGACTGGCGTACCCGCGAGACGTGGGCGTGCGGCCCGGGCGGGTTCCTCGAGATGGTCGAAGCAGCCTTCTCTCACGCTGACGTAGCCGAACGACTGCACATCGAGCGGTTCGCTCTCGAGCGCGGTGTGGTCGGCGCCCAGGGCGGGACGGTCACGTTCGGGCGGTCGGGACAGACCGCGGCGGTCGACGGGGCGACGACGCTGCTCGAAGCGGGAGAGCAGGCAGGCGTTCTGATGCCGTTCGGCTGTCGTATGGGCATCTGCCAGAGTTGCGTCGTCATGCTCGACAAGGGATGTGTGCGCGATCTGCGGTCGGGCGACGAGCATGTCGAGGGTGAGCGCATACAGACATGCGTGAGCGCCGCAGCAGGCGACTGCACGCTCGATGTGTGACACACCGCAGCGAGGATCGGTGTTCGCCGAGGTCGAGGGCATGTCACACGGCGGGACGCAGGCGTTGTCCGTCGTGGGCAGAGTCGACGCGTTAGGCTCTGTGGGTGAGGCTGTCGACCACGGAGGATCCGCGTGCGAGCTGAACTGATCGAACTGACCGCCACCAGCGATGTTCCTGTGCTGAGTGACGGCACCATCACACTGCGGGCACATCAGACCGACGACGTCGACCGGATCGTCGGATATGCCACGGATTCGTTGACGATGCGATGGGCGAAGATGCCGTCGCCCTACGGCCGATCCGACGCGGAGCGCCTCATCATCAACGCGTTGCAGGGATGGCGTAACGGTACGTCGATGATCTGGGCGATCGAACACGACGGCCGATTCGTGGGCAGTATCGACCTCCGTGGTCCAGGTCGGATCGTCGACATCGGGTTCGGCCTGCATCCCGATGCCCGCGGAGAGGGGCTGGTACGCCGCGCAATGGTGCTGGCGATGCAGTACGCGGTCGATCGCCGAGATGTCGAAGTGGTGCGCTGGGAGGCCGCCGAGGGCAACCTCACGAGCCTTCGCGCTGCCCATGCTGCGGGTTTCACGCTGGTCGGCCGGCTTCCCGACTGGCTCGAGATGAACAGTGGCGTGGTCGACGCCTGGTGTGGCAAGTGGCACGCGGGTGACAGCTTCGAACCAAAAACCACTTGGCATGCAACGACTTTCGAGACCGAACGGTTCCGGCTGCGACCGCTGGAGGCCAAGGATGACGAGCGTATCCGAGAGACGCTCGACGATCCGATCTCACGTAAGTACCTCTTCGGAAGGCCGGATCCGCTGACTGTCCAACATGCTGCGGCCGAACGCACCCGTAAGTGGTGGACGGCCGCGCGCGGCGAAACCTGCACCTGGGCCGTCGCCGACCGTGAGACCGACACCTACCTCGCCGACATCTCGCTGTTCAAGATCGACCCCGTGGTTGGCGCCGAGATCGGCTTCTACACGCATCCCGACGCGCGCGGTTCTGGCGTGCTGGGGGAGACGTTTCCTGCGTCGGTACAGCACAGTTTCGACGTTCTCGGCCTCCGCAGGTTGACGATGTTCGCAGCCGACTCCAACGAGGGCAGCAAGCGCCTCGCGCTGCGCGCGGGGTTCAACGAGTTCGGCATCCAGCCGCTCGCCGCGAGTTCGGCAGGGAAGATCGAGGACCTCGTCGGATACGAGTTGCTGGCCGACACGCAATAGAGCTGCTCGCGCACTTCAGGCCCGGGTCTCCCGTAGTGGTGGGTGTCTGTCGTTCGACGGACACGGTGCCGTTTGCCTGTCGTACCGTCATCGACCTGGCTGAGCGGGGAATCTAGACTTTCCGGACATCAGATGGTTCGGTCGCCGGTGCGACCGGTGCCGTGTCACGTCCAGCTCGAGGAAATGTCATGTCTCACAACGACGGCGAGCATACATCCAGCGATGGCGGGGGCCATGAAGACGAACCACTACGGGTCGACCTCTGTATCGTGGGCGCGGGCGTCGCGGGGTTGAACGCACTCGCGGTCGCGACGAACTATCTGGATTCGACGAAGCGTGTGGCGCTGATCGACCGCCGCGACGGGCCCGGTGGCATGTGGCGAGACACGTATCCCTATGTGCGCCTTCATCAACCGTACCAACTGTTCACTGCCGGGGACATCCCGTGGGAGTTGCGTCGGGAGCCCGGGTACCTCGCCAACCGACAGGAGGTCGTCGACCACCTCACGCACTGCCGGGACGTGTCGGCCGACCGCGTGCGACTTCACGAGTTCTACGGAGCGACAGTCGAATACCATTCCGAGAGTGATGATCTCGTCCTGGTGCAACTGCGCGACGCCCACGGCGCTGTCCACACAATCGAGACGCCGCGTCTGATCAACGCATACGGGTTCAACGTCACGCCGAATCAGCCTCTGCCGGTGTCGAGTTCGCAGGTGCGCTCGGTATCGCCCGACTTCGTCGATCTCGTGGGACCCGAGTTCACCGCCGACGGCGCCCCGGTGTGGATCGTCGGCAGCGGTAAGACCGCCCTCGACACGGCGTATACGATCATCGCCCGATACCCCGACCGCGAGGTGAACATCGTGGCAGGGTCCGGAACGTTCTTCAACAACCGGGATCAGCTGTTTCCCAACGGGTTTCGACGATGGTGGAGCGGTAAGCCGTTCACCGTTGTGTTCACCGGCGCGGCGGACATGTTCGACGGATGGAACGATCAGGACGTTCGACACGATTTCCGCGACCAGTACACGATTTCTCCGTTCCCACACGCACGGCGCTATATGACGGGAAATCTGTCGGTCGTCGAGTGCGACGCCGTCGCAGCAGGCCTGTCGACAACGGTGATGGAGTACTTCGTCGACGTCGACGACCGGGATGGCAGGCCGTGCATGATTCTTCGTGACGGTCCCGACCTCGAGATCGAGCCGGGGAGTTGGGTGATCAACTGCACGGGATATCTCTTGCACGACGCGCCGACGTATCAGCCGTATGTCACGCCGGGAGGGCGCGTGGTGACGGTGGGCACGACGTCGACCATCTTCCAGTTCTCGACGTACGGGGCGTACTTTCTCACGCACCTCGCGTTCCTCGACAGGCTCGAGTCGGCGCCGCTGTACGCGGTGGACCTGAACGCTCTGGTGCAGCGTGCGCCGGATGCCTCCCTTGCCGTGGTCTGTGCGCTGTCGCTCTACAACTTCGCGGTGCTCGCCGAACAACTGCCGATGAGTGTGTTCACCTCGTGCGGCGTCGACTTCAATCGGTGGTATCCGAAGCCGCGACAGTTCACGACCTCGGCGCGATTCCTTGCCTCTCATCGGCGC
>NZ_BAFB01000068.1 GCF_000248075.1 Gordonia otitidis NBRC 100426
TTCTGCACACGTCGCAGGATGGTCGGATTCATGGCTGCCAGGATAACCGTCGACGCCGACGGCCCTATTTCTGCGCGACCTGTGCCGCGATCGCGGCGTGCACCTCCCGTAGCCGCGAGCGGTCGGTGACCACCTCGACCACCTCGATGCCCCCGGCCTCCGGACTCAGCGGCTCACTCAGTACACCCGACAGCTCGCCCAGCGACACCCGACGATGCGCCACCCGCATCCCTGCGCACAACGCGGCGAGGTCGGTGCGATGGGGCGTCCCGAAGACCCGCTCGTACGCGCCCGACAGTGCGCCGGAGTCGAGCCCTGGATCCCCCTGCTCGAGCAGCCCGAAGATGCCGCCACCATCGTCGTTCGCGACGACGATCCGCAGCGACGACGGCCGCGGCTCCCCCGGTCCGATGATCAGTCCGGTCGAGTCGTGGATGAAGGTCAGGTCGCCCATCAGGGCAACGGTCCGCGCCGACCCACCGGCCAGCGCTGCCCCGATCGCCGTCGAGTTCGTGCCGTCGATTCCCGCGACACCCCGGTTCGACAGCACGCGGACCCCCTCGGACACCCGACCGGCCAGCGCGACGTCGCGGATCGGATTACTTGCGCCCACCACGAATTGGTCGCCCGCGGACAGCGCGGCGCTCACCACCCGTGCCACGTGCAGCCCGGTCGGCGGACCCGGTTCGTCGAGCACGGCGTCGACGGCTCCTAGCACGCGCTGCTCCAGCGCCGCGCACTCCTTCAGCCAGTCCTCGCGTGGCTCGCCGATCACTTCGGCGCGCGTCCCGGTGGCGTACACATTTCCCGACACATCCGGCCAGCGCGGTCCGGTGGTCAGCGCGTAGACGCGCACGTCGGGATCGGCCAGCAACCGTGACACCCCGCGATGCAGCGTCGGACGTCCACAGATGATCGCCTGCTGCGGCTTGATCGAGCCGAGCGCGAGCGGATGCAGCGGCGTCGCGGCGTGCGGTGCGGTCGGTTCGGCGACCGTCGGCACCCCCGCCAGCTCGGGATGTACGCCCGACCCGTGTCCGGAGATCACCACCGTGTCCAGCGACAGGTCGATCGGCAGCGGGACGTCGAGTTTCGCGACCGGCGCCTGCGTCCACGGCACGCCGCCCGGCCTACCCGCGAAGACACCCAGATCGTCCTCCGACGACGCGACGTCGGACACCAGCGGCTCGCGCAGCGGGATGTCGAACTGCACCGGGCCGGGGTTTCCCGTCCGCGCACCACGCGCCGACGCCAGCACCCGCCCGACCGCCGACCGCCACTGGCTGTTCGTGTCTAGGCCCTCCTCGGCCAGTCCGATACTGATCGCCGCCCGAACCTGTGTACCGAAGATGCCGAACTGCTCGACAGTCTGGTTCGCTCCCGACCCCAGGAGCTCATAGGGCCGATTGGCGCTGACCACCACCAGCGGCACCCGCGCATAGTTCGCTTCGAACACCGCGGGTCCCATGTTCGCGACGGCCGTGCCGCTCGTCATCACGATCGGCACCGGCTGCCCCGACGACACCGCCAGCCCCAACGCCAGAAAGCCCGCCGAGCGCTCGTCGATGCGCACGTGCAACCGCAGCCGACCCTCCCGATCCGCCAGGTACAGCGCGTAGGCCAGCGGCGCGTTGCGCGAACCCGGACACAGCACCGCCTCCCGCACACCGCCGCGGACCATCTCGTCGACGATCACCCGCGCCTGCAGCGTCGATGGATTCGGCCCCTGCGCACCCCGCCCACCGGGACGTGACGTTGTCGAGGAATTCATGAGCTCCAGCCTATGTCCGACGCCGAGGGCACCGAGATCCGCGCCGACGGCACCGCATTTCCCGCCGACAGCACCAAGATCCACACCGAGAGCACCCGGCCACACCCTCGCTAGGCTCGACCGGGTGTCCCGCTGGTTCCTGCTCGCGGCGCTCACGGTCGGTGTCAGCGTCCTGCTGGACCTCATCGACGTCGACGCCGCGCCGCTCTTCGCCGGACTCCTCGTGGCCGCACTCCTCGCGATCGTCGGCCTCGCCCCACGGCCGCGGTCTTCAGCCGGCGGCACCGGAAAACACGCCGACGGCACCGGAAAATCCGCCGACAGCACCGCCCCCGACGCCGACGGCACCGCAAAACCCGCCCACAGCACCGACCCGCCCATGGTTCCGCGTGCGGCGATGCTCGCAGCTCAGGGCACCGTCGGTGTCTACATCGGCACCATGGCCGACCCGACGACCATCTCGGGACTGGGCTCCGACTGGCTACCCGTCCTTGTCGTCGGGCTCTGCACACTGGCGCTGTCCGTCGCGGGAGGTGCGCTCCTGGGTCTCCACAATGACGTCGACGCCCTGACGGGCTCCCTCGCCCTGGTCGCGGGCGGGGCGTCGGGCCTGGTTGCGCTGACCCGCGATCTCGGTGGTGATGAGCGCGTAGTCGCGGTCGTCCAGTACGTTCGGGTCGCGATCGTGACCAGCACCATTCCCCTCGTGGCGTCGTTGGTGTTCTACGCGTCGTCGTCGACGGCCGTCGTGGTCCGCCCGACGTGGGGCGACCAGGCGTGGGGTGTGCTGCTCCTCGCGGTCTGCATCGGTGTGGGATATCCCCTCGGACGCCTCGTCCATCTCCCCGCCGCGGGCCTGCTCGGACCGATGGCGCTCGCGACCGCGGCCGAACTCACCGGGATCGCCGGTGACGCGGCCGTCCCATCGGTGCTGCTCGCGGTCGCATACGCGGTCATCGGATGGCAGGCAGGCCTCGGATTCACCGTTCCCCGACTTCGCGCCATCGGCCGTATCCTCCCCGCCGCGATCGTCCTGATCCTCGCGATAGGCATCGGCTGCGCCCTGCTCGGCGTGCTGCTGTCGTGGTGGACCGGCGAATCGATGTTCGATTGCTACCTGGCCACCACTCCCGGCGGCATCTACGCAGTGCTCGCCGCCGCGACCGCTGCCGGGTCGAACGTCGCATTCGTGGTCGCCGCCCAGATCCTGCGCGTGCTGCTCATGCTGTTCGTCGCACCGTTCGCCGCACGTGCCGCGGCACGCAGACCTGCCTCCTGATCGGTGCAACCACCGGACTCCCATTGTTGGACTCCCATTGTTACTGTGACCGGAGTCGCATATACATTGAAGCCATGACCGGTGAGAGCCAGCCCGAAAAGACCACACCGACGACACAGAGCGCCCCGACGGCACCGGACAC
>NZ_BAFB01000067.1 GCF_000248075.1 Gordonia otitidis NBRC 100426
GGTACTGCTCACGCTCGGGCTGGTCGTGACGGCGATGTGCCCGGTGCTGATCGTGGCGTGTTTCCGCAACGACGCACAGATCGAGGCGAACAAGGCAACGGTCACCGCCGACGTCGTCTACGCCGACCGGCTGCACGCCAACGCGTACTTCCAGACGCCCGACGGCTCGGTGCACAGTCCACGACTCGGCCTGCTGTATCCGACGGAGTTGACCGCGGGCCAGCGGATTCGTGTCGACTACAGCACCGCCAACCCCGACCTCGCCAAGCCGACGGGCCGCAGTGCTGTGCTCTCGATCGTGCCAGCGGTCTCGGTGGCCGTACTCGGCTGGATCGTCGTGGCTGCGTTGATGCTGGGCGTCGCGGAGTTCTCCCGACGCTGGGCTCGACGCCGCGCGGCGCGGCGCGCAGCTCGAAACGCGGCGGACGATCAGGGGAGCGGCGACTGGGAGTCACCCGACTCCGACGTCGAGGTCGACTCGGGTGCGGTGCACAGCAGCAGCAGTAGCAGCGAGGTACCCGGCGCGGGTGCCGCCGGGACCGCGGCTGGGCCCGCGCCCGAGTCTGCGACGGCGTCCGACGGCTCCGCTGCCCAGACTTCACGTGGAGTTTCGGGACCCGACACGTCGGCCGAGGTTGCCGGAAACCTCACTCGCTGATTCTTGCGGCATGCGCGTCGCACTCGCCGCCGAGAGTTTTCTTCCGCAGGTCAACGGGGTCGTGAACTCTGTTCTCCGGGTCATCGACCACCTCGAACGCACCGGCCACGAGGCCGTGGTGATCGCTCCCGACTCGGCGCGTGGCGCCGAGCGCGGTCCGCGGATGGTGGGTCGACGCACGCCGGTGCATCTGCTGCCGTCGGTGAAGGTGCCGGGGGTGTCGTCGTTGCCGGTGGGCGTCCCCGCGCCCGTGCTGTACCGGACGCTGCGTGATTTCGAACCCGATGTCGTGCATCTCGCGTCGCCATTCGTCGTGGGCGGGGCGGCGGCGGTGGCCGCGCGACGCCTCGACATTCCCTCGGTCGCGGTGTTCCAGACAGACATCGCGGGATTCGCGGGCGCGTACCGACTCGGCATCGCCTCCCGTGCGGCGTGGCGATACACCAGGCGTC
>NZ_BAFB01000066.1 GCF_000248075.1 Gordonia otitidis NBRC 100426
GAACTCGACCGCGTGTCGCGCGCGCTGGGTGACGCGAACGCCGAGATCGCACTCAGGCTCGAGCGCGAGGGCGAGATCGTCGGCGACGTCTCGCACCAGATCCGCTCGCGCCTCACCGCTATCCAACTGCGACTCGACGAGCTGTCGCTGCACGAGGATCCTGCGGTCGTGACCGAGGCCGAGGCGGCGCTCGGACAGGTGGATCGTCTCGCGGCCGAACTCGACGAACTCGTCGCCGCCTCACGCGACGATCCGGCGCAGCCGGACACTGTCGACGTATCTTCGCTGGTCACGACACTGGTGGGTGATTTCGACCAGGCCTTCACCGCTGCTGGTCGCAACCTCGTCGCCTCGTTCCAGGGGGATGCGGTGGCGCGCAGTGCTCGTCCCGGTCGACTGCGCGAGGCGGTGAGTGTGCTCGTCGACAACGCGCTGCAACACGGTAGCGGCGAATGTCGGATCTCGGTCAGCGACCTCAAGGGCGACATGTTGCGCATCACCGTCGCCGATGAGGGCAGCGGTGTCGCCGATGACGTGGCGACCGACATCTTCCGACGCGGTTTCTCCGGCGGAGCGGGTAACGGTGTGGGGTTGTCGCTGGCGCGGGCACTCGTCGAGGCCGACGGGGGACGACTCGAACTCACCTCGCGGCGGCCACCGGTGTTCGCGATCGTCGTGCCGGCTGCGGCCGGAGCCGACAGCGCGGAAAGCGGAGCTGCGGACGGATCGCCGACGCCGGGCGACGCCGCGACGCGCGTGGGTATCCGGCGCGACCGGGTGCCGCATCGGTGAGGACGGCGCAGACCCGACCCGTGCGCGCACGACATCGTCGGACGTCGGAAACCCAGGTCGGGCACGCGGCCCACGGACCGGTCATGCCACGATGGAGCGCGTGACTGCGCGAGATCCCGACGCCGGCCCGAGCGTCGACGGGGGCACCGACACCGATCCGACCGATGCGCCGCCGCCGGACGCTGCTGCCCGGACGATCCCGGCGCGTGATGTCTTGCCCACCGTGACCATGATCGGCGGCGGTCAGCTTGCCAGGATGACCCACCAGGCGTCGATCGCGCTGGGCGAGTGCCTGCGCGTGCTGGCCGCGAGCCCCACCGACCCGGCCGCCCAGGTCAGCGCCGACGTGGTGATCGGATCGCACGACGACGTCGACGATCTGCGTCGCGCTGCCGCCGGCGCAGTGGCTCTCACCTTCGACCACGAGGGCGTGCCGCTCGAGCATCTGCGCGTGCTCGAGTCCGAGGGTGTCGCGGTCCGACCGCCGTCGGCCGCGCTGCTCTACGCCCAGGACAAACGGGCCATGCGGGTCAAGCTCGGTGAACTCGGCCTCCCCGTGCCCGACTTCGCCGACCTCGCCGGAGACCTCGGTATGGCCCGCGCGCGACTGGTCGAGTTCGGTGAACGGCACGGGTGGCACATCGTGCTCAAGGCAGTGCGTGGCGGATACGACGGGCGCGGCGTGTGGATCGTCGACACCGGCCCCGATGCGCTTGCCGTGTTCGACGAGCAGTTCGCCGCAGGGGTCGACCTGATCGCCGAGGAGAAGGTGGCGATGCGACGCGAGCTCTCGGCCATGGTCGCACGTTCACCGTTCGGGCAGGGCGGTGCCTGGCCGGTGGTCGAGACCGTGCAACGCAACGGCCAGTGCGCGGTGGTGACGGCCCCCGCGCCGGACCTGGGTGTCGAGACCGCGGAGCGCGCTCAGGAGATGGCTTTGCGGCTGGCGTCCGAACTCGGCGTCATCGGCGTGATGGCCATGGAACTCTTCGAGACCACGGACGGCGACCTGTTGGTCAACGAGCTCGCGATGCGCCCGCACAACAGCGGTCACTGGACCATGGACGGTGCGGTGACGTCGCAATTCGAACAGCATCTGCGGGCCGTCCTCGACTATCCGCTCGGCGACACGGCGCCGCGTGCGGAGGTCACCGTGATGGCCAACATCCTCGGGGCCCCGCAGGCGCCGGAGATGTCGATGGACGAGCGGACGCACCATCTCATGGCACGCATGCCCGACGCGAGGATCCACCTCTACGGGAAGGGCGAACGTCCCGATCGGAAGATCGGACATGTCAACATCGTGGGTAGGCCCGGCGACGACGCGGCGTCGGTCCGCGAACGCGCCGAGCGCGCGGCGCATTGGATGTCACACGCAGAATGGACGGACGGTTGGGACCCACATTCATGAACGACGAGACGACAGGCGACCCGGTGGATCACGAGACAGACGCAACCGATGACGAGACGATCGCCGGGAGCGGTGTCGGGGCAGACGGTGCCGACACACACGACGGCGAGACAATCGACGAAGCACCTGACGGCGACGCACGCGACGGCGATGCGGATGGCGCCGGAACGGTGGACGGGGCGACGGAAGAGACCGTGCTCCGCCACCGCGCCCGCGTCGGACTGATCATGGGCAGCGACTCGGACTGGCCGACCATGGAAGCGGCAGCCGAGGCGCTCGCCGAGTTCGACGTCCCGTTCGAAGTCGGGGTCGTCTCGGCACACCGCACACCACAACGCATGCTCGATTACGCCAAGTCGGCTGCGGGAGAAGGTATCGAGGTCATCATCGCCGGAGCGGGAGGAGCCGCGCACCTTCCGGGTATGGTCGCCGCGGCGACACCGCTTCCGGTGATCGGAGTACCGGTCCCGCTGCGCTACCTCGACGGCATGGACTCCCTGCTCTCCATCGTGCAGATGCCCGCGGGTGTTCCGGTGGCCACCGTGTCCGTCGGCGGCGCGCGCAACGCCGGGCTGCTCGCCGTGCGGATTCTCGGATCGTCGGATCCCGTTCTCCGGTCGAGGATGGAAGCGTTCCAGCGCAGCCTCGAACAACTCGTGCTCGACAAGGATGCGGCGTTGCGCGACAAGTTGCTCGGCGGAGACTGAGCAGACCTCAGCGATCGCCGGGCACAAGTCCGAGGCGTGTCGCGAGGAACTCGAGTACTTCGGTCAGCGCATCATGGGTCGGCTCGCCCGGCGCGTCGATGAGATCGACGGTCAACGGCGAATGTGGTGTGGGAAGCGGTGATTCGGGATTGGCGGCAGAGTCGGGTATCTCGATGGCGAGGAACGAGTCCCCGAGGAGCTCACGCAGGAACCGGAAACGCGATGCCGGTGACATCCGGTCACCGCAGAAACGCACGCCCATCACGTCAAGCCCGCGTTCGCAGCGTGCGACCACCGTGCGCAGGTCCTCGGGACTCACGTCGATCGAGTGAGCCAGTCGCGGAGTCAGGGCACCCGGCAACGACGGTTGCGCGACCACGGGTGCCAGCATTCGTTCGTCGGTTGCCATCGCGAGGGCGAACCCACCTGTGAAGCACATGCCCACCGCCCCCACACCGGGGCCGCCGCACCGCTCGTGCTCCTCGGCGGCGAGCGCACGCATCCAGTCGGCCGCCGGGGAGGTCTTACCCGATGCCAGGATGGTGAACTCTCGACTGATGCATGCCCGCGCAAGGGTTCCGAGCATTGTGGTCGCGGCACCCACGACACCGAGATTCGACGGCCTCGGGTCGCGCCCGTCGACGCCGAAGAGCGATGGCATCACCGCGGTCGCCCCCAGCGCTGCGACCTTGCGTGCGAAATCGGCGACATCAGGACTGATGCCGGGCATCTCGGCTATCACGATGACCGCCGGACCGTCGCCGAGGCTGTAGACCCGACGGCTGACGCCGTTGTGAGTCGCGATCCGGACGTCGAAGTCGGTGAGCTGGTCGTCGGAGGAGCCGCGGGTCACCGCGTCGCCTTCGTCCCGCCGGTGTCCTGTGCGCGTTCTGTCGGAACAAGGCTGCCCTGCAGTGCCCAGTCGAATTGTCGACCGGCCAGCCGGGCTACCGGCGGCAGGTCGGGTGAGTCGGACGGGATGATGGTGGGACGGATCAATGTGTACTGCTTGCCTTTTCTCGTGATCCCCGCGGAGCCGGCGGCCAGTGTGTTGCGTACCCAGTCGGTGTCCCGGCCATAGGCGAGGATGATGAAGAGCTTCGGCTCGTCGCGCGTGCCGCCGACCCACGCGAGGACAGGAGTCGAGTAGGTGCGCCCGCTACGACGACCGACGTGGTGCACCATGGCCCACGGTGGCAGATACGGCGCCCAGCGGCGTTGGATCGGATTGGTGATCTTCTTGTTGGCGCGTGCCAGCCAGTCGGGCAACTGCATGATCACCACTCTGCCGTATGGGGCGCACTCCGTGAAGAGGCAGCGTTGATCGGAGTGCGCCCGGCAGGCAGTGCGTCGGTGTCACTCGAGTACGAGGTCGGCGCGTTCGGATGCCGCCCGCGAAGCGAGATCGGTGTCGGGCGTTGGTGAGACCCACACCAGGCTTGCTCCGGTGCTCAAAGGTGTGACGAGATTGGCGAGAATTCCTGTGCCGGTGTGCCATTCGCGTGTGGAGAGAACGCGGTTGGTGGACCCGATGCCGGCGGAGGAGGCGAGCGTCGACGCGGAGTCGAGCACCTCTGTCGTCGTCCGACCGTCGAGTGCCGCACCGGAGTAGCGGGGCGGGGAGTACTGATCGCCATGCACGCGGACGGCCGATGCGTAGTCGCTGACCCCGGGCGGGAGGTCGGCGACGCCGAGCCCGAACGGGTCGAGAGAGGCGACGACCAACTCTTCGGCATCGGCGTGGGTGTCGATGCCGGCCGCGCTCGTGAACACGACACGAGCGGTGTCGCTCTCGGTGTCGACATGCACATGTGCGCCCGCCCACCACGAGCCCAGCAGGATCGCAGCGCTCTGCCAATGCTCTGGCAGATCGACCACGACGTCGTCGCCGGGTACCAGTCCCACCTCGACGAGCAGGTAGTTGGCGGTCTTCGCCGCCCAATTGCCCAGCGTCGCCGCAGACAACTCGGTGCGCTCGCCGGTGTGGTCGTCGTAATAGGTCAGAAGGGGCCGGGCCCAATCGTCTACGCGTCCGAGAAGTGTGGTCGTCACTGTGTCGTCGCTCATCAGTTCACACACACCGGTCCGTCTGTTCCCGCTGTGATCGGCGGGGCGTTGTTGCCGACTCGCGCACTCGCGGGTGTGTTGTCAGTCTGCGGTCCGGTGTCGGCGATGGATCCCGGTCCGGCGAAGGTGTTGGTGAGGACCAACTTGAGGTGATGCTCGTCGAGGTCGGGTTGTGCCTCGATCCGCACCGCCTGCAGGTCCTTGGCGAGCAACTGCGCACCCGCGTTGTCCGCACTGTGCGCGTAGATCACCGAATCCTTGATGTCCGCCGGCGTGCTGCTGGTCTTGCCCGCATGGAATCCCTTGTTGGTCAGGATGTTCGAGACGTTACCCGCGAGGCCGTCGATGGTGCCAGCGTTGTCGACGTCGACCGTGTAGTCGCCTCGCTGCGATTGGGGCTTCGACGCTCCGCTGTCGAGCAGATTGCTGGTGAAGACGTGCACGGCGTTCGGGTCGACGGACACGACGCTCTGCTGCCCGTCTTCGCTCCACCCGTGCTCGTCGAGCACTGGGATCGTCGCGAACTTCACCCGGCCTCCGCTGAGATCTTTGAGCTGCTCGGCGAACTGCACCACGTTCCAGTCGTCGTCGATGACCACCGATCGCGAGACGGCGTCCTCGAGTTCGTTGAGCTTGGACGGATCGGTCAGGGTGTGTGCCGACAGGATCTTCTGCGTCAGCGAGGCCATGTAGACCTGCTGGCGTGTGATGCGGTCGAGGTCGCCGCGCGGTAGTCCGTGTCGTTGGCGAACGAAGCTCAGAGCCTGTGGGCCGTTGAGCGTCTGCCTGCCCGCGTGAAAGCGTGCGCCCGAGAACGGTTCGTTCACAGCGTCTTTGAGGCACACGTCGACGCCGCCGACAGCCTTGGTCAGCAACGCGAAGCCGAGTAGACCGACCTCGGCGTAGTGGTCGACCTTGACTCCGGTGAGATCGGCAACGGTGTCGATCAGGGCTTTGCGGCCGG
>NZ_BAFB01000065.1 GCF_000248075.1 Gordonia otitidis NBRC 100426
GCAACGACATGGCGGTACTCGAGGCCGAGGGATACATTGCGCAGCCACACACCAGTTCTGGTCGGGTTCCGACGGACAAGGGCTACCGCATGTTCGTCGACCGGATCAGCGAGATCAAGCCACTCTCGGCGGCGGAACGTCGCGCGATCCTGTCGGTGCTCGACCGCGGCGTCGATCTCGACGACGTCCTGCGCCGTTCGGTCCGCCTGCTGGCACAACTCACCCGGCAGGTGGCGGTCATCCAGTATCCGGTGCTCTCCACGGCGACCGTGCGCCACCTGGAGGTGGTCACGCTGTCGCCGTCGCGTCTGCTGCTCGTGGTCATCACCGACACCGGCCGCGTCGAGCAGCGCATGGTCGCTCTCGGTGACGATCGGTCGGAGGACGACATCGCCCGGCTCCGCGACATGTTCTCGGCGGCGCTGCACGGCAAGCGACTCGAGGAGGCCTCGGCGGCCGTCGCCGAGTTGGCCAACGAAGCGCCCGACGACATCAGGGACGAGGTCATCAGGGTGGCCACCGTGCTCGTGGAGACCCTCGTCGAGCGTGGAGTCGACCGGCTGGTGCTCGGCGGAACGTCGAATCTCGCGCGGTCGGCTGCCGACTTCGCCGTGCTCAACGGTGGGATGGACACGGTACTCGAAGCGCTCGAAGAGCAGGTCGTGGTGCTCAAACTGCTCGCGACCACCCAGCGTATGGGCAGGGTCACAGTGCAGATCGGCGAGGAGACACAGGCGGAGAACCTGCGTGGAACATCGGTCGTGTCCACAGGGTACGGTGCTTCGGGAACGATTTTCGGCAGTGTCGGCGTTGTCGGCCCGACCCGCATGGACTATCCGGGAACAATCGCCTCGGTCGCAGCCGTTGCGAAGTACGTGGGAGAGGTCCTCTCCGAGCGCTGAGCTGCGCCGAATCGCCTGCAGGACCCCCACCCGCAGGATCACTGACACACACGGGATCACTGACATACATATAGAGGACCAGGACGACAAGCGTGGCAACTGACTACTACGGAATCCTGGGCGTGGCGAAGGGCGCCAGCGACCAGGAGATCAAGCGGGCCTACCGCAAGAAGGCTCGTGAACTGCACCCCGACGTGAATCCCAACGAGGAGGAGCGTTTCAAGGAGGTCACCACCGCATACGAGGTGCTCAGTGACCCGGAGAAGCGACGCATCGTCGATGCGGGTGGCGATCCGCTCGCCGGCCCGGGTGCTGGTGGATTCGCCGGAGGTTTCGGTGGCGGCGGTCTCGGAGACGTGTTCGAAGCGTTCTTCGGAGGTGGCGCCGGGTTCGGCGGAGGGCGTGGACCGAAGGGGCGCGTACAACCCGGCGAGCCCGCACTCGTGTCGGTGGAACTCACACTCGAGGAGTGCGCGTCCGGGGTCAACAAGGAGATCACCGTCGACACGGCAATCCTGTGCGACGTGTGCCACGGCTCGGGAACCAACGGCGACTCCAAGCCGGTGACCTGCGACATCTGCAAGGGTGCGGGCGAAATCCAGGCGGTGCAACGCTCGATTCTGGGTCAGGTCATGACCGTTCGCGAGTGCCCGACGTGCCACGGTACCGGCGAGATCATCCCGGACCCGTGCCACAAGTGCGGTGGCGACGGGCGGGTGCGTTCGCGCCGCACCATGACCGTGCGCATTCCCGCCGGCATCGAAAGCGGAATGCGTGTCCGGTTGGCCGGACAGGGCGAGGTCGGAATGGGTGGCGGCCCCGCGGGCGACCTCTACGTCGAGGTCTCGGAACGACCCCATGACGTCTTCATCCGCGACAAGGACGATCTGCACTGCACGCTTCGCGTACCGATGGCCGACGCCGCGCTCGGTGCCGAGTTCGCGGTCACGTCGATCCTCGGCGACGACATCACCGTCGCCATCGACCCGGGAACCCAACCGGGTCAGGTCGTCAAGGTCCGGGGCCAGGGCATGCCGCACGTCAACAGCGGGGTGCGCGGCACCCTGCATGTCCACCTCGACGTGCACGTGCCCACCAAGCTCGACGCGGGTCAGTCAGCTGCGCTCTCGGCGTATCGCGAGACGTCGGGCGAGCAGATCGACCTGGTCACGACGGCTGCCGCAGCAGCACCCGGCGGCCTGTTCTCGCGGCTTCGCAACGCCTTCGCCGGACGCTGAAAGACACAAGCGGATGAAGCGTGAACGCAGAGGTCCACGTCGGTGAGTCCTCCGCTGTTCTGGGTCGACGAGGTCCCGCGCGTCGGTGGTGAGGTCGTGCTGTCCGGGAGCGAGGGGCGTCACGCCGTGACGGTCACACGTCTGGGCGTCGGCGAACAGCTGATGGTCGGTGACGGACGGGGCTCGGTGACCGACTGCGTCGTCGAGGCGATCCGGTCGAAGGACACGCTCGTCGCACGCGCTCACGCCTACACCTTCACCGACCGTCCACGTCCGACTGTGACCGTGATCCAGGCACTTCCGAAGGCCGAGCGCTCCGAACTCGCCGTCGACCTCGCGACCGAGGCAGGCGCGGATCGTATCGTGCCATGGCAGTCCGCACGCTGTGTCGCGCGGTGGACAGGCAAGGCGGACAAGGGCATTGCGAAGTGGAAGGCTGCGGCATCGGCTGCCGCCAAGCAGAGCCGACGTCCCTGGGTTCCCGACATCGGCGACCTCGTGACAACGATGGACGTCCGCGCGATCTGCGCTGAGGTCGCCGCCGGCGGCGGTGTGGTCGCCGTGCTCCACGAAGACGGCGCCGTGCCCTTCGGTTCGCTACCACTGGCAGGTGCAACCGAGGTCGCGCTCGTCGTCGGACCCGAGGGCGGGCTCGACGACTCCGAGGTCGCGGATCTGACCGCGTTGGGCGCGACATCGGTGGTGCTGGGGCCCGAGGTGCTGCGGACATCGGCAGCCGCGGCCGTCGCACTCGGTGCGATCGGTGTCCTGACGGACCGGTGGGACCGGTGAAGCGGTGTGCTGTGCACCGCACGAAGATCGCCTACGGCACTCAGCCGTCGCAGTTCGGGCACCTCTACCACGTCGCCGACCCCGCGGACCGTCCCGGCCGGATGCGTCCCGTCGTCCTCGTGCACGGCGGTTACTGGACGACCGAGTTCGGCCTGACCATCGAGTCGGCGATCGCGCGACAGTACGCCCAACGCGGCGCATTGGTCTGGAACGTCGAATATCGCCGGGTCGGTGAAGTGGGAGGCGGGTGGCCAGCCTCCGGAACCGATGTCCGCTCAGCGGTGGAAGCACTTGACGGTGTCGTCCCCGACGCACTCGATGCCGACCTCAGGGCGTGCGTCGACTGGACCGACGTGGCCGTGGTCGGACACTCCGCGGGCGGGCAACTCGCGATCTGGACAGTCGCGCAACTGGGCGCGAAGACCTCGTCGACGGTGATCACGACCGTGGTGGCGCAGGCGTCCGCGCTGGATCTCGTCGGAGCCGGCCGCGTCGCACGCCCGTCCGTCGAAGGGCTGATGGGGGCGCCCTACGCAGAGGCTCCCGAGCGGTACCGTCAGGCCTCACCGATCGAGCAGGACCCCTTCGACGCGCACGTCGTCGCGATCCACGGGACACTCGACACCGCGATTCCGGTCGACGTCAGCCGCCACTACGTCGACACGGTCAGTGCCCGCGGACAATCCGCGGAGCTCATTGTGGTGCCCGACGAAGGTCACGACGCCTTCGTCGATCCCCGGAGCGTTTGCAATCGGCAGACGCTGCGGGTGCTGGGGATCTGAGGAGCCGTGCGCTGGGCCGGCCGGAATATTGCCTGCTGATGGGCCGTTGTGGCGCGATAGACTCGTAACGGACACGGTCTCATCCGTGTCCGCGGATCCCACCGAACCCAGGAGTGATTGCATACGTGAGTGACGGCACCCCCGACGTGAACGCGCCGAACAGCGGAACATCAGGGGGCAGACCCGTGGTCACCTCCAACGTGGAAATCTCTCCCGAGGTGGTCTTCGGTCTGCTCGGGACCAGCGACATCAACCTGCGCACGCTGGAGAAACTCCTCCCCGCCGACATTCACGTACGCGGCAACCAGTTCACGTTGACGGGCCAGCAGGCCGACGTCGCGGCGTCGGAAAGAGTTGTCGCCGAACTGGTCGACCTCGTCGGTCGTGGGACACCGCTGACCCCCGACCTGGTGCGTCACAGCGTCTCCATGATGAGTGAGGGAACCTCGGAGTCGCCTGCCGAGGTGTTGTCGCTCGACATCATCTCCCGGCGCGGAAAGACGATCCGACCCAAGACGCTCAACCAGAAGAAGTACGTCGACGCCATCGACAACAACACGATCGTGTTCGGACTCGGCCCGGCGGGCACCGGCAAGACGTACCTGGCGATGGCGAAAGCCGTTCAAGCGCTGCAGGCCAAGACCGTCAACCGCATCATCCTCACACGACCGGCCGTCGAGGCTGGGGAGCGCCTCGGCTTCCTACCCGGAACGCTCAGCGAGAAGATCGACCCCTACCTGCGCCCCCTGTACGACGCGCTGCACGACATGATCGATCCGGAGTCGATCCCCAAGCTCATGGCGGCAGGCGTCATCGAGGTGGCGCCGCTCGCCTATATGCGTGGCCGCACGTTGAACGACGCCTTCATCATCCTCGACGAGGCGCAGAACACCACCAGCGAGCAGATGAAGATGTTTCTGACCCGACTCGGATTCGGGTCGAAGGTGGTCGTCACCGGCGACGTCACGCAGGTGGATCTGCCGGGCGGGGCACGGAGCGGCCTCAACGCGGCAACCCGCATTCTCGAGGGCATCGACGACATCCACTTCTCGCACCTCAACAGCTCCGACGTCGTTCGTCACCGCCTCGTGGCCGACATCGTCGATGCCTACGGACGCGACGACGAAGCGCATCGGTCGTCGGGACGGTTGCGCGATGCCGGAGCTCAGGGCAACCGCGCCGCCCGACGCGCAGCAGGGCAGGGACGACGGTCATGAGTATCGAACTGGCCAACGAGTCGGGGGTCGACGCCCCGGCCGAGCTCATCATCGGAGCGGCTCGGTTCGCAGTCGCGGCCATGGACGTCAATCCGGCCGCCGAACTCTCGCTGCTCCTCGTCGACGAGGACACGATGGCCGACATGCACGTCCAGTGGATGGACCTGCCCGGCCCGACCGACGTCATGAGTTTCCCGATGGACGAACTGGTTCCGGGTGGGCGTCCCGACGCGGCCGAACCCGGTCCGGCGATCCTGGGCGACATCGTGATCTGCCCGGAGTTCGCCAAACGACAGGCCAAGGAAGCCCGACGTTCCTATGACCACGAGCTCGCGATGCTGACCATCCACGGCGTCCTGCACCTCCTCGGCTACGACCACGCGGAACCCGACGAGGAGAAGGAGATGTTCGGACTGCAGAACAGCCTCCTCGAGGACTTCTACGCCGAGCGCCACCGGATCGCCCAGGCGCAGCGGCAGTCCGATCGCGACACCAAACTGCTGACCAACATCGGATTCTCTGACGTCGCGCCCGTCGACGCGGGACCTGAGGCGACCGGACCGACGCAACCGCCCTCCGAGGACGAGTGACCTTGTCGCAGGACATCTGGTTTCTCGTTTTCGCTCTCGTACTACTAGCTGCCGCAGGTGTGTTCGCCGCCGTCGACACCGCGGTGTCGACGGTGTCGATCGCACGCGTCGAGGACATGGTCAAGGAACAGCGCGCCGGAGCGCGCAGGCTCGTGGCGGTGTTGGACGAGCGTGCCACCTACGTCGGACTCGCGGTATTCCTCCGGGTGGCATGCGAGACCGCCGCGGTGGCACTGGCCGCGGTGGCGCTCGTGGATCTCCTCGGAATCGGGTGGGGTCTCGTCGTCGCGATCGCGGGGATGACAGTGCTGTCCTACATCGCGGCCGGGGTGGGACCGCGCACCCTCGGTCGGCAGCACGCCTACAGCGTTGCGCTCGCGTCTGCGGTGTTCTTGCAGGCGCTCGGCGTGCTGCTGACGCCGGTCACCCGACTGCTCATCCTCATCGGTAACGCGCTGACCCCCGGTCGGGGATACCGCAACGGGCCGTTCGCGACGGAGGTCGAGCTGCGTGAGGTCGTCGATCTCGCCGAAGCGAGTGGTGTCGTGGCTGCCGACGAGCGCCGCATGATCCAGTCGGTGTTCGATCTCGGGGACACCAACGCGCGCGAGGTGATGGTCCCACGTACGGAGATGGTCTGGATCGAAGAAGACAAGACTGTCGCGCAGGCGCTGAATCTCGCACTGCGGTCCGGGCATTCACGCATACCGGTGATCGGCGAGAACCCCGACGATGTGCTCGGTGTCGTCTACCTCAAAGACCTCGCATCGACGTTGAACGCCGGCGACCCGATCACCGTCATCCGGGTGCGGGACCTGATGCGTCCGGCGGAGTTCGTCCCCGACTCGAAGCCCCTGGACAAGGTGCTTGCCGACATGCAGCGCACCCGTAACCACATGGCACTGCTCGTCGACGAGTACGGGGGCATCGCGGGACTGGTCACCATCGAGGATGTGCTCGAGGAGATCGTCGGCGAGATCACAGACGAGTACGACACCGACGAGGTCGCGCCCATCGAAGACCTCGGCGACGGACGGATGCGTGTCTCGGCTCGCCTGCCCGTCGAGGACCTCGGGGAACTCTTCGACATCGAGATCGACGACGACGACGTGGAAACCGTCGGCGGACTCGTCGGACTCGAACTCGGTCGGGTCCCATTGCCCGGCGCCGACGTGGAGTCCCATGGGCTGCGACTCGTCGCCGAGGGCGGGCCGAACCGCCAAGGGCGTCAGCGCATCACCACCGTGCTGGTCACGAAACTCGAGTCGCACGACGACGAGTCCGACGCCGACTCACGCGACGGGGCCGATACGCGGCGTGACCGACGCCGCAACGGTGACCGCAACGAGTCCGACGCCGCCGCGCGACGCGGGGTGCGTGACACCCAAGCCGACGCCGATGGGGAATACTCTGAGCCGAACGACGTCGACCGCAGCACCGCGGTCCACGCACGCAACGGCAAGGATCACAGGTGACGCAGACACTCGACGACGAGGATCACAAGCTCGTCGTACTGGCCAGGGGAGCACGGGCTCGGGCCGAGGTGGCATCGGGCGCAGCGGTCCGCGACGATGACGGGCGTACCTACGCCGGAGCTGATGTCGAGACCAGGTCACTGCAACTGACAGGTTTGCAGGTGGCGCTCGCCACGGCACTCGGTAGCGGTGCACGCGGGTTCGAGGCCGCCGTCGTCGTCGGAGGACGAGCTGACGATCCCGGTCTGGAGACGCTGCGTGAGATCAGCCCATCGGCGCCGCTGATCGTCGCCGACGGAAAGGGCGCCGTCGTCGATCGAGTCGAGTCGACGTGACCGAGGAGATGAACGGTGGCGACCACGGTTCGGCTGAGTTCCGATCAGGCTTCGTCTGTTTCGTCGGCAGGCCCAATACCGGCAAGTCGACGCTGACCAACGCGCTCGTCGGCGAGAAGATCGCGATCACGTCCAATCGCCCCCAGACGACCCGCCACACGATCCGCGGCATCGTCAATCGACCCGATGCTCAACTGATCATCGTCGACACCCCTGGCCTGCACCGACCGCGCACGCTGCTCGGGCAACGTCTCAATGATCTTGTCCGGGATACGTATTCAGAAGTCGACGTGATCGGAATCTGCATACCCGCTGACGAGGCGATAGGGCCGGGCGACCGGTGGATCGTGTCGCAGGTGCGCCAGATGGCCCCGAAGACCACCGTCGTCGGCGTCGTCACCAAGATCGATCGTGTGACACCGGACAAGGTCGCCGCGCAGTTGCTCGCGCTGAGCGAACTGCTGGGCGCTGACTCCGAAGTGGTGCCGGTGTCGGCGACGAGCGGCCAGCAACTCGACGTGCTCACCGACGTCCTGGTGTCGTTGATGGAACCCGGGCCGGCGTTCTACCCGGACGGTGAACTGACCGACGAGCCCGAACAGGTGCTGATGGCGGAGTTCATCCGCGAGGCCGCCCTCGAGGGAGTGCACGACGAACTACCACACTCGCTGGCGGTGGTGATCGAGGAGATCATCCCGCGAGAGGATCGCCGCCCCGATCAGGCGCCCATGGTCGACGTCCACGCCATCCTCTACGTGGAGCGCGACAGCCAGAAGGGCATCATCATCGGACACAAGGGCGCGCGGCTCAAGCAGGTGGGTACCACTGCTCGTGCCCAGATCGAGCGCCTGTTGGGGGTGAAGGTGTATCTGGATCTGCATGTGAAGGTGGCCAAGGACTGGCAGCGAGACCCCAAACAGTTGGGACGAATGGGCTTCTGACCGCCGATCTCTCGAAGGAGGTACGACGCAGTGGGTAAGCACGAAGAAACGACTGATGGGGCCGGCTCCGCCGACGATGCCGACGTCACGCACGAAGAGTCGACGAGCAGTGATCCGGTGGATCCGGAGAGCAGCATCGGGACGGAGACGACCGACCGCTCTGCCGACGTCGCACACGAAGAGTCGACGCCGGTGGACAAGTCGCCTCACGAGGAACAGGCAGTCGGCACGATCTCGGAGGTCCTCGGCGCCCCCAAGTTCTGGCTGGCCCCGCTGCTTCTCGTCGTGGTCATCATGTCGTTCATGTCGGCGCTCTACATGGGTGCGATCGCCGACCCCGAGGGCAACCTGCACGACTTCCCGATCGCCCTGTCGAACCAGGACAACGGCGGTGAGGTCCCCAACGCCGACGGCGGCAGCGACAAACAGAACTACGGTGACCAGATCGCCAAGGGCATCACCGACGAGGCGGCCAAGAGTGGCATCGCCGTCCACCAAACCGATCGGACCACCGCTCTCAACGAGTTGAACAGTGGCAAGGTCTACGGGGTCGTCCTCATCAGCCCGAACTTCACCAATCGTGCTGTGGCTCTGGGGCAGGCGGCTGTGCTGCAGGCGAAGCCGGAGAAGCTCTCGATCGACATCTACATCAATCGCGGGTCGGGTACGTTCGCCTCCGCGATCACGACGACGTTCTCGCAGCGGGTGTCATCGCAGGTCAACAAACAGGTCGGCGATCAGTTGACGGCGTCGGTGCGCGAACAGCTCGCGAAGGCGAACGTGCCGTTCACCGGCGCCGCTCAGCTGGCGCTGTCGCAGCCCGTCGACGTGCAGACCGTCGAACCCAATCCGCTACCCGACGGATCGGGCAACGGACTGTCGGCCTTCTATTTCACGCTGTTGCTGATCCTCGCCGGATTCACCGGCGCCATGATGGTGAGCATCGTCGTCGACGCCGCACTGGGCCAGACGCCGATCGAGTTCGGCCCGTTCTACCAACTGCGGGTTCGGCTGGCCATTTCCCGCTGGGGCACACTCGCCGCCAAATGGACGATCATGCTGCTGATCGCGTTCATCCAATCGGCTCTCTACATAGGTGTGTGCACCGCAGTGGGGACGTCGCTACCGAATGCGTTCGTGCTGTGGACCTATTCGGTGCTGGTGATCTTCGCCGTCGGTGTGTCCTCCGCATCGGCCATGGCCGTGTTCGGCAATCCCGGGCTGATCCTCAACCTGGTGTTCTTCGTGATCCTCGGTCTGCCGTCGTCGGGTGGAACAGTCCCGTTGGAGGCCAGTCCACGCATCTTCGCGTGGATCGCCGCGTTCGAGCCGATGCACCTGGTCTATCTCGGTGTCCGCGCGATTCTGTACTTCGACGCGGACTGGGATGCAGGTCTGGGACGTGCGGTGATCCAGACCTTCGTCGGACTGGCAGTGGGACTTCTGCTCGGATGGGGCGGAACCAGGTATTACGACCACAAGGGATGGCACCGGTTCCCCGGCGGCATGCGGCTGAGCCCGCGAATGGCGAAGTTGTTGGACGGCGGCAGCGGTAGCCTGCCGACGATCACCACCCCTGCACCGCAGCACGTCGCAGGCGTCGTCGGCGTGAGTGAGCGTAGTCGGAACTCGGTGGCCACCGCGACGACAGCGCGGCACAGTCGGGACGGCACGGAGGCCGGCGGGGACTAGATCGACACCCGCGGACGTCCCATCAGCGGCATGTCACGTCGGTGTTGTCGGTACCCGGTGGAAGAATGGCGCGGTGAGGTTTTACCAGGATGAGGCGGTGGTCCTGCGCCAGCACAAGCTCGGTGAGGCCGATCGCATCATCACGTTGTTGACCGCGGAGCACGGATTGGTGCGCGCGGTCGCCAAGGGTGTGCGGCGGACGCGGTCGAAGTTCGGCGCCCGGCTCGAACCGTTCGCCCACGTCGACATCCACCTCTATCCGGGGCGCAATCTCGACGTCGTCACCCAGGTCCACTCGATCCACGCGTTTGCCGACGCGATCGTCGCCGACTACGCGCGCTATACCACCGCGTGCGCCGTCCTCGAGACCGCGGAACGACTTGCCGGTGAAGAACGTGCGCCCGCGGCACAGTTGCACCGCCTCACAGTCGGTGCTCTCGAAGCGCTCGCCGACGATCGACGGCCGGGTGGATTGATCCTCGACGCCTTCCTGCTCAGGGCGATGCAGTGTGCGGGCTGGATGCCCGCGTTGGATGTGTGCGCGCGGTGCGCACAGCCGGGACCACATCGGGCCTTCCACGTCGCCGCGGGCGGAGCAGTGTGCCTGTATTGCCGTCCACCGGGCGCCGCGACGCCGTCACCTGGTGTGCTCGACCTGATGGATGCGCTGTATCGGGGACAGTGGGAACACACCACCGACGCGACGGAGTCGTTACGACGCCAGGCCAGTGGACTGGTCGCCGCGCATCTGCAGTGGCATCTCGAGCGGCAGTTGCGCACCCTGCCGCTCATCGAACGCACCGCCCCTCATAGTCTGGTTTCACCGAATGTGAGAGGAGTCGGCGATGGCGCTACGGCCGCGGTCAGCTCGGGATGAACGTGTCAGGGCGGCTGCCGCGCAGGATCGTCGACGCGACATCCGGCCGCCTGACCCGCACCCCAGCGGAGCGACGCCGCCCGCGCTTCCCGCGGAGTTGATTCCTCGGCATGTCGCGCTGGTGATGGACGGCAATGGGCGGTGGGCCACCGAGCGGGGCCTTCCCCGCACCGAGGGCCACAAACGCGGCGAAGCAGTCCTCATGGACACCGTCTGCGGCTGTATCGAAATGGGAGTCACATGGTTGTCGGCGTACGCCTTCTCGACGGAGAACTGGTCGCGTAGCCCCGACGAGGTCCGATTTCTGATGGGTTTCAATCGCGATGTGATCCGACGCCGTCGCGACGAGATGAACGAAATGGGTGTGCGGGTCCGCTGGGCCGGTCGCCGACCCCGCTTGTGGCGCAGCGTGATCAAAGAACTCGAGGTCGCCGAGGAGCTGACCGCCGACAACACGGTCATGACTCTCACCATGTGCGTCAACTACGGCGGGCGGGCCGAAATCGCTGATGCGGCAAAAGAAATCGCACGGCGCGCTCTCGCAGGTGAGATCGACCCGGAACGGATCAGCGAAGCGTCGTTCGCGAAATACCTCGACGAACCCGACATGCCCGACGTCGACCTGTTCCTCCGGCCTTCGGGGGAGAAGCGTATCTCCAACTTCTTGCTGTGGCAGTCGGCCTACGCCGAGATGGTGTACCAGGAGAAGCTCTTTCCCGACTTCGATCGACGCGACCTGTGGGCCGCATGCGTCGAGTACGCGTCGCGTGACCGCCGGTTCGGCGGAGTGATGACGACGGAGTGATCGGATGATGAGTGCTGAGGAAGGCGCGGACTCGGTTGACGCGCAGCACGAGCTGCTGGCCAGGGTTGCCGCACTGCTGGACGAGATCGGCGACGTCGGCGACACCGACGACGAATCGGCGGTTGTGCAGGTCGGGGTGACGCGCGCTTCTGTTCGGGTGATAGCGCTCGCCGAGGACCTGCGCGTGGTCTCGGTGACGCAGTTGCTGGCTCTCAACCTGCCCAACACCGAGGCGCTCCGGGATGACGTCGAGGAACTCGACGCGACGCTGAGCTTCGGAAATCTGCGTCGTTCCGATCCGACTGGCGTGACGACAGATGTGTTGCAGTACTACACGTTTCCGGTCGGCGGACTCGCAGACATCCCGTTGCTGACAGTGCTGCACATCGTGTTGTCCGCGGGGGACGACATCGCCCGCAAGCTGGTCGACGCGAGCTGAAACCGCCGAACATCCGAGCTCGGACAACGGTGCGAGGTCAGGGAGTGCGAGGTCAGGGAGTCAGTCGGTGGCGCGGCACCCGGCGCACACCCCGAACACCTCGACAGTGTGGTGGATCTCGCTGAAGCCGTGTTCGGCGGCGATGGCGGCTGCCCAGCGCTCCACGGGTTCGGCCTGCACCTCGACAGTCGTGCCACAGACGCGACACACGAGGTGGTGGTGATGCACAGACGAACAGTTGCGGTAGCGCATCTCGCCCGTACCGTCCCAGAGAGCGTCGATCTGGCCAGCCTGGCTCAGTGCCTGCAGGTTTCGGTAGACCGTGGTCAATCCGATCGACTCGCCACGTGCCTTGAGCTGCTCGTGCAGCTCCTGCGCCGACCTGAAGTCGTCTCCGTCGGAGAGCGCGTCGGCGATCGCGGCCCGTTGGCGGGTCGAACGTACTCCCGTCACGGGCCGCACCCGGGCGGCGGAGTCCTCGACGTCGGTGACGTCATTGGGTGCTGTGGTCTCGGTGCTGCTCATCGGTTCACTTCGTCGTTGGGAGTATCGGCCCGTGGTGCAACCTCGTGTGCAGAGGCTTCTTCCGCAGTGGTGTCCTCTTCAGCGGTGTTTTCCGCGGTGACGCCGGGGCCTCGTGCGCTGTGCGGCTCGGTTGCGTGCGCGAGCGCGTCGGTGACGATATGGGCGAGGTGATCGTCGATCAGCGAATACATGATCTCGCGACCATTGCGCTCGCCGCGCACGACGCCCGCGTCCTTGAGTACCCGGAGGTGCTGACTGACCAGTGGTTGGCTCAGGCCCAGCGAGCCGACCAGCTCGTGGACGCAGCGGGCATTCTCCTGTAGCGACAGCACGATGGCGATGCGCGTCGGCGACGCGAGCGCTCTGAGCAGATCGCTTGCCGCTTCACGAGCATGAACATCGCGGGTGCCAACGCTCTGTGAACAGTGGCCGCGCGTTTCCATCACTCCATCTTATGGGAAGTGGTTGTCATTTGTGATCGGCGCCCCGAGGTGTAGTGCCGCCGTGCGTCCTGATCGTCGACGCTCCAGGTGTCCAGCGCTCGACGGGGCCCCTCAGGCGTCGTGGGGCGACGGCTACGCTGTAGGGGTTGCCGGTCGAGTGCCGGTGAGATGCTCGTGACCTGTCCCAACGTCCGTGGAGAAACGATCCCTGTGGCCTCCCGCCCGTCGAATGCTGCCCCGTCCAAAGTCGAAGCCGTCGTCAACCTCGCCAAGCGTCGAGGTCTGGTGTACCCGAGTGGCGAGATCTACGGCGGCACACGGTCGGCATGGGACTATGGTCCGCTCGGCGTCGAGCTCAAGGAGAACATCAAGCGTCAGTGGTGGCGGAGCATGGTCACCAGCCGCGACGACGTCGTCGGCCTCGATTCGTCGGTCATCCTCCCGCGGCCGGTGTGGGAGGCCAGCGGCCACGTCGAGGTCTTCACCGATCCCCTCGTCGAATCGCTCTACACCCACAAGCGGTTCCGCGCCGACCATCTGATCGAGGCATACGAGGCCAAGCACGGGCATCCGCCGGAGAACGGCCTGGCCGATATCAACGACCCGGACACCGGTCAGCCGGGCAACTGGACCGAGCCGCGCGCGTTCAGCGGCTTGATGAAGACCTACCTCGGACCCGTCGACGACGAGGAGGGTCTGCACTACCTGCGCCCGGAGACGGCACAGGGCATCTTCGTCAATTTCAAGAACGTGATGACGACATCGCGCAAGAAGCCGCCGTTCGGCATCGCGCAGATCGGCAAGAGCTTCCGCAACGAGATCACCCCGGGCAACTTCATCTTCCGCACCCGCGAGTTCGAGCAGATGGAGATGGAGTTCTTCGTCAAGCCGGGGGAGGACGAGGAGTGGCACAAGTACTGGATCGATCAGCGGTTCGCCTGGTACACCGATCTCGGTATCGACCCGGACAACCTCCGGCTCTACGACCACCCGAAAGAGAAGCTGTCGCACTACTCCAAGCGCACCGTCGACGTCGAGTACAAGTTCGGCTTCTCCGGTAACCCGTGGGGCGAACTCGAGGGCGTGGCCAACCGGACCGACTTCGACCTGTCGACCCACGCCAAGCACTCGGGGGAAGATCTGTCGTTCTTCGACCAGGCGACCGGCGAGCGCTACACCCCCTACGTGATCGAACCCGCAGCAGGCCTGACCCGTTCGGTGATGGCATTCCTCTGCGACGCACTGACCGAGGAGGAGGTGCCGAATGCCAAGGGCGGCACCGACACCCGCACAGTGTTGCGCCTCGATCGTCGCCTGGCCCCGGTCAAGGTCGCGGTGCTACCGCTCTCACGCAACGAGAAGCTCTCGCCGAAGGCCAAGGATCTCGCCGCGGAACTGCGCAAGTACTGGAACGTCGACTTCGACGACGCACAGGGAATCGGCAAGCGCTACCGCAGGCAGGACGAGGTGGGAACCCCGTTCTGCGTGACGGTCGATTTCGACACCCTCGACGACCAGGCCGTCACCATTCGCGAACGGGACACGATGAGCCAGGAGCGGATCGCACTCGACCGTGTCGTCGAGTACCTGGGGAGCAAGCTGCTCGGGTCGTGACAACAGGCTCGACCGACATGTCGTCTGATCCGTCGTCGCGGGCGGTGACCGTCCGTCGTTGACTGGGCTTGACCTGCGGTGGTCTGTCACAATTGAGAAGAGTTGCCTTACGTGATCGGACACGGGGTCTGAGCAGGCGGCGAGGAGAGTGAGTGGAGTCGTGGCGGTCACCGGGAAAGTCGTGCATTACGACACGAACAGGGGATTCGGCTTTCTGGCCCCCGAGTCGGGTGGGGCCGACGTGTTCCTGCACATCAACGACATCGACATCGACGAGGACTCGCTGAAGCCGGGTGCCAAGGTCTCGTTCGACATCGAGGAGACAGACCGGGGAGCCAAAGCGGTCAACGTTGCGGTGACCGAGGAAGCACCCGCCGACGAGTCCGGGTCGTCGCGTCCGCATCGCCGTGACTCACACGACCACCACGGCCGTTCGCATGGCGCGGATCGATCGCATGGAACCGACCGGCGTCGGCCGCGCGGCAACGGCGGCTCATTGGACGCCGCAGCATTCACCGAGGAGATCACCGAGGTGCTCCTCGACGCCTCGGGCGATTTGACCGCCAAGCAGATCGTCGCCATCCGGCAGCGGGTCACCGACTTCGCGGTCGGCCGGGGCTGGGTGCTTGACTAGTACCCCGCTCACGGGTCGGACCGGCATCCCTCCGACAGCCGAATACGGCGAGGAGGCCATCGAGCGCATCGTCCGTGAGGGCGCCAAGACCGCCAGCCTGCCCGGTACGAGGACCGACCACCGAAGCGAGTACGCACGCGATCGCGCGCGCGTACTCCACTCGGCTGCGCTGCGTCGCCTCGCCGACAAGACACAGGTTGTCGGACCCCGCGAGGGCGACACCCCGCGCACGCGGCTCACGCATTCGCTCGAGGTGGGGCAGATAGGTCGGGGAATCGCGATCGGTCTCGGTTGTGAACCCGACCTCGTCGAACTCGCCGGTCTGGCCCACGACATCGGGCATCCCCCATACGGTCACAACGGCGAACGCGCGCTCAACGAGGTAGCCGCGGACATCGGCGGATTCGAGGGCAACGCACAGAACCTTCGCATCCTGACCCGGCTCGAGCCCAAACTCCTCGACGCCGACGGGGCGTCCGCGGGTTTGAACCTGACCCGTGCGTCATTGGACGCCACGCTGAAATACCCCTGGCTGCGACGGCCGCCTGCTCGCAAGTTCGGCGCATACGACGACGACGCGGCCACGCTTGCGTGGGTTCGCCAGGGTGCGCCTGGTGATCGTCAGTGCATCGAGGCCCAGGTCATGGACTGGTCAGACGATGTCGCCTACTCCGTTCACGACCTCGAGGACGGGGTGATCGCCAATCGAATCGATCTGCGGTCTCTCGGCGACCCCGACGACCAGCGGACTCTGGCCGCGATCGGCGTCGCGGAGTTCCCCGAACTCGAGCCGGAGCCGCTGATCGACGCTGCCGGGAGGTTGTCCCGTATGGATATCGTGCGGGCTGTCGGGGTGTTCGATGGGAGCCTGGACGCGTCGGTCCGGTTGAAACGCCTCACCAGCGAACTCATCGGGAGGTTCGCGTCGGCGGCGATCACCGGTACCCGCGAGCACGTGGGCGGTAGATCCCTCTCCCGGTACGACGCCGACTTGACTGTGCCACCGCTGATCGCCGCCGAGGTCGCGATACTCAAGACTCTTGCTCTGCGGTTCATCTTCTCCAACGAGCGACACAAGTCGCACCAAGCCCGTCAGCGCGAACGCATTCATCGTGTTGCCGGCTGGCTGACAGTTGCGGCGCCGGGAGGACTCGATCCGATCTTCGTGCCCACGTGGCAGGCCGCGGAAACGGATGCCGCACGACTGCGCGTCGTCGTCGACCAGATCGCATCGATGACCGAAGGCCGCCTCGAACGGATGGACAAGCAGAACTCCGGCGCTCAGGCGCATCTGGGCTGATCGGTTTCCATCGGCACGTTTTCGCGGATTCCTGAGCGCTTTTTCCGGCGGGCGGGTTTGGCGATTCCGGCGGTATCGAGAGGCAATCCCGGCCGGCTTCACCCGATGTTTCACTCATCGCGCTTGTGATGCACAGAACACTGTGTATTGTCCTGTTTGGGAGGCAAACCGCCGGGGGCTTCGCGAAAGGCTCCACCGGATGAGATCTCCCACTCGGTCGACTGCTCTGTCTCGCACGCCTTCCAGACGATCTGGGATGGTCGCTGCCCTCGCGTGCGCTGTCACCGCGGTGGCGCTCGTCCTGGGTAGCCCGCGCGCGGCGGCCTCGGTGTTGCCGGAACCGTCGTCGGGCACGCACATCTACACGCTGGAGCCCTTGGATTACAACATCTTTCCCGTGATGAAGACCCTGTTCCGGGGTGCATGTGCAAAGGCCGGTCCCGGGTGTACGGCGGTCTGGACGCCGGCAGCACTCGACCCGTCTCATCTGCGCGGGGTGATCGGGGAAGTCGGTCCGATCTCGATCGGCGCCGGTTCGTTGGACAAGACGCTACGCACCGACGGCGACAAGCGGGTCGTCGTATTCGGATACTCACAGGGTGCGCAGGTCGCAGCATTCTGGCTGCGGAATCTTGGGGAGAATGCGTCGTCGTATGCGCCTGCTGCGAGTACCTCATTCGTGTTCGTCGGTAATCCGGAAAACACTTACAGTGCGCCGTGGCTGCCGAAAACTCCCACGGACTCGGGATATGCGGTCACCGAGATCTGGCGGCAGTACGACGGTTGGGCCGACTGGCCGACGCACGTCAATCTCCTCGCCTACGCGAATGCGATCGCCGGGATG
Source organism: Gordonia otitidis NBRC 100426 (assembly GCF_000248075.1). GTDB lineage: Bacteria > Actinomycetota > Actinomycetes > Mycobacteriales > Mycobacteriaceae > Gordonia > Gordonia otitidis. The sequence continues at coordinate 17,446 of NZ_BAFB01000065.1, forward strand.
ATGTATGTCCACCCGATCGCTTACGTCGACGCCGATCCAGACGATCCGGCCAACGTCACCTGGACGATCGGGAACACCACGTACGTGATGATCCCGTCCGAGGATCTGCCCCTCCTGCAGCCATTGCGTGTGATGGGGCTGGGTGCTGTCGCGGACGCCCTCAACGGCCCGCTGAAGAAGATCGTCGACGGCGCCTATGACCACCCCCAGACGAAGGCGGAGGCCGACGCGGTGAGTGGCAGTTCGGCCGCGTCGTCGACCGAAGCGGCCGGTGAAGCCCGTTGGGACGCAACTGAATCCACCGATTCGCGGTCAGCAAGAGACGACGGGAGTGCGCATGCGAGCGACGCGCAGGTGCCCGATACTTCGTCGGCCACGGAGGTGCCACCAGTCGTCACCCCGACCTCCACCGCACCGCAGACCGCGGCCACACCGTCGGTCCCGGCGCCCACCTCACCGTCGGTTCCCGACAACAGTGCACCGTCGGTTCCCGACAACAGCGCACCGTCGGTTCCCGACAGCAGCGCACCGTCGGTACCCGACAACAGCGCACCGGACACGGCGACACCGGACGGCCCGACGGTCCAGGCGCCGACAAACACCACCCCGCAAGCGGGTGCGGCTGACGCATCCGCGACCGACACAGCGAAGGCCGGTGCGTCCGAGTCCGTCGCCCCGAAGGCGATCTCGCCCGGAGGCACCGGCGCCGCAACTGCGACAGGGGCGTCGACGTCAGCCGGCTGAGTTGTTGATCGCGTCGAGCTTCTCCGCCAACGCCTTCTTCGTGACCGTGCCAGTGGTGAACTCGGGCAGCCGGTCGACCGGAACCGAACCCACCATGGCCAGTAGTCCCGGTCCGTCGCCTTCGGTGGCATCGGGGAAGGAGCTCTTGACCAGCTCGGTCAGCGCATCCTTACCGTCGGGAACCGACACCACCTCGGCGATCGTCGAGTTCGTGGTGAGCGGAAGGTGGATCTCGTCCCCGTCGACGTCGACGTCGGCGTGCAGACGAATGTCGCGACTCGACGCACCGACGTCGATCCGATAGGTTCCGCCCTCGACGACGAACCTGTGGACGCGAACATCCCAGTACGCCAGAACATCCCGTGGCACCTCTATGCTGACGCGTTGTTCCCCGCCCGCCTTGACGTCGATGCTCGCAAAAGCTTTCAGTTCTCGCACCGGTCGCGCGACGGATGACTTCTCTATGCCCGAATAGACCTGGACGACCTCGCGGCCGTCGACCTTCCCGACGTTCGCGATGGTCACCTCGACAGTCAGACCCTCGGTGGAGGCAGTAACCGAGAGGTCGCGGTAGTCGAAATCGGTGTAGGACAAGCCGTGTCCGAACGGGTAAGAGATGTTCATCTTGCGTGCGTCGTACCAGCGGTAGCCGATGAACAGTCCCTCGCCATAGGTGACGTGCTGGAACTCGCCGGGGAAGTTCAGGTAGCTGGGGTTGTCCTCGAGTTGCAGCGGGATCGTCTCCGAGAGTCTCCCCGACGGATTCACCACGCCGAACAGGACGTCGGCGATGGCACCCCCACCAGCCTGACCGAGAAGAGCGCCGTCGAGGATCGCGGGCGCAAGTAACGGGGCGACCCGGAGCACACCGCCCCGGGAGAGCACGACGGCTGTGCGGGGGTTCGCGGCGAGGACGGCTTGTGCGAGTTCGATCTGATCGGACGGCAGGTCGATCGTGGTCCTGTCGAAACCTTCCGACTCCTGGTGCTCGTCGAGCCCGAGGAACAGCACGACATTCGTCGCCGATCGCGCGGCTGCCACAGCGTCGGAGATCAGCTCGCTGCGCTGGTGCGAGTCGTTGTCGTCGGTGGTGTAGCCGGGCGCGTGGACCACCTCCGAACCGGCATGGCTCTTGATCTCGTCGAGCGGGATGTCGACTTTGGTGGCGTTGACCTTCGACGAACCGCCGCCCTGATAGCGGGGTTCGGCGGCCAGTGTGCCGATGACGGCCAGTGACTCGGCGCTGTCGAAGGGGAGGAGATCGTCATCGTTACGCAGTAGCACGATCGCCTGCGCGGCTACGTCACGCGCGAGCGCGTGGTGGGCGTCGGTGTCGAACGTGCCGTTCTCCGACCGGATGTGCGGTGCCGCACGCTCGGCGAGCGCGATCATGCGGTTGGCCGACTCGGACAACGCCTCCGGATCGAGACGCCCGTCGTCGACCGCCGCTACGACGTCGTCGTCGAGTTCGTCGCCACCGAACGGCATCATCAGATCGAGTCCTGCGGCCACCGAGCGGACCCTGTCGACGACGGCTCCCCAGTCGCTGACGACCACACCGTCGAATTCCCATGTGTCACGCAGGATTCCGGTGAGCAGCTCATGACTCTCGCTCGCGTGGACGCCGTTGATGCGGTTGTACGAGCACATCACTGTCCATGGACGCGCCGTACGTACGATGTGGCCGAACGCGCGGAGATAGTTCGTGGAGGGTGCGTTCGTCGATTGCCGCGCTGACCCGCATGCGATCGGTTTCCTGATTGTTGGCGGCGAAGTGCTTCAGCGACGCCCCGACGTCGACGCTCTGGATTCCTCGCACCCATGCCTCCCCGAATGCGCCGGACAGCACCGGATCCTCCGAGTAGTACTCGAAGTTGCGGCCGCCGAGAGGGGAGCGCTTGAGGTTCACGCCGGGACCGAGCACGACCGACACCTGCCGGGCGAGCGCTTCGGTACCGATGGCCTCGCCGATACGCGCTGCGAGTTCGGGGTTCCATGTCTGGGACAGTCCGACCGCAGGCGGGAAGCACGTTGCGGGAACGCTCTGCGACAGACCCAGGGCATCGGCGGAGCCCTCTTGCTTGCGGAGTCCGTTGGGGCCGTCGGTCATCGCGATCGACGGCACTCCACCTTCTGATTTCGTCTGCCAGAAGTTCTTGCCACTGGTGAGCCGGGCTTGCTGCGCGGTGGACAACGACGGTGTAGCCATGAGTACTCCTCGGTGCGACGACTCGTGCCCCCCTCACCATCGACGGTAGCCGATTCGACGTCGGAGGCCTGTGGACGTTGCGGACGCGGTCGATTGCCGGGTCACTACACTGAGTTCGTGGCAGGCCGAATTCCCGATCGTGACATCACGGCGATCCGTGAGCAGACACGCATCGAGGAAGTCATCGGCGACTACGTCGCACTACGTCCGGCCGGTGCCGATCGACTCAAGGGATTGTGTCCCTTCCACGACGAGAAGACCCCCTCATTCCACGTCCGTCCACATCATGGGCACTTCCACTGCTTCGGGTGCGGGGAGGGCGGCGACGTCTACAGCTTCCTGCAGAAACAGGAACACGTCAGCTTCGTTGAGGCGGTCGAGCAACTCGCCGACCGGATCGGCTACCAGATCCACTACGAGGGCGGGGGAACGTCGGTCGCCCGAGATCGCGGCACCCGAGCGCGGTTGGTCGCCGCAAACGCCGCAGCACAGAAGTTCTACGCCGCCCAGTTGCGGTCGCCGGATGCACAGCCTGCGCGCGATTACCTCACCGACCGGAACTTCGATGCCGCCGCGGCCGCGACCTTCGGTTGCGGTTATGCGCCTGCGGGCTGGGACACCATGACCAAGGCGTTGCTCTCGGAGGGTTTCGAGTTCGCCGAGCTCGAGGCCGCCGGCCTGTCGAAACAGGGACGCAAGGGGCCCATCGACAGGTTCCATCGTCGCCTTCTGTGGCCCATCCGCAATCTCGGTGGAGACATCATCGGTTTCGGAGCTCGCAAGCTGTTCGACGACGACAACCTCGGCAAGTACATGAACACCCCGGAGACGATGCTGTATAAGAAGTCTCAGGTGCTGTTCGGGCTCGACCACGCCAAGAAGAACATCGCGAAAAGTCATCAGGTTGTCGTGGTCGAGGGCTACACCGACGTGATGGCCATGCACATGTCGGGCGTCACGACCGCCGTCGCGTCGTGCGGTACCGCGTTCGGTGAGGATCACCTGGCGCTCATCCGCAGACTGATGATGGATGATTCCTACTTCCGGGGCGAGGTGATCTACACCTTCGACGGCGATGAGGCCGGAAAAGCCGCTGCTCTCAAGGCTTTCGAAGGAGAGCAGTCCATCGCGGGCCAGACCTTCGTCGCGATCGCGCCCGAGGGGATGGACCCGTGCGAATTGCGCCAGGAGCGTGGCGACGCGGCTGTCCGTGATCTCATCGCTCGCCGGGTTCCGATGTTCGAGTTCGCCATCAAGGCGGTTCTGGCGGGATTCGATCTCAACACCGCAGAGGGTCGCGTGCACGCGCTGCGCGACACCGTGCCGGTGGTGGCGCGGATCAAGGACGTGGCTCTACGCGACGAGTACGCGCGCCAACTCGCCGGTTGGGTCGGCTGGGAGGAAGTGGGACAGGTCCTGGCTCGGGTCCGTGAGGAGGGCGCGCGCGTCTCCCGTGCGCACGGCCGTCCGTCGGCTAGTGGTCGGGGACGACAGATGCGACGCGACCGGCCAGAGGCGCAGAAGGCGCCCGGTCCGGGTCGTCCGAGTCCCGACGATCCCCGGTTGTGGCCTCAGCGCGAGGCACTCAAGGCCGCGCTGCAGTACCCGGCTATCGCGGGGACCGTCTTCGACTCGCTTCCTGAGGAGTGCTTCACCGAGCCTGCCTACACCGTGGTCCGGAATGCGATGTCGGCGTTGGGCGGAACGTCATCGGGCATGGGCGGTACCGAATGGATCGACGCCGTCAACCACGAGATAGACAACCCTGTCGTCGGGCCGATCGTGACCGAACTCGCCGTCGAACCGATGCCGGTCAGCGAGCAGAACATCCCGCGCTACATCGGCAGCGTCCTGGCACGTTTGCAGGAGGTCTGGGTCGGGTCGCAGATCGCCGACATCAAGTCCCGCTTGCGACGTATGGCGCCCTCGGACGACCCCGACGGATACCACGCGGTGTTCGGCGACCTCGTCGCCTTGGAAGCGTATCGGCGCAGCCTGCTCGAGCAGGCCGTCGATCCCGTCGTCGACGCCGGATGAGCGTGGTCAGGCGGCGTTGAGCCTGCCGCCGGGGCGGAGTTCCTCGGGGAACATCGGCCGATGGGGATCCTCGGAGTTGTATCGGCAACCGCCGGAGTACGTGTGGGCGCCTGAGCAGCGGTCAGGTGTGGGTCGGGGACATCCCCAGATATGGTCTGCACTCATCGTCTCGCCTCCTCGAGGCTCGGGCAGGTGGTGATGGCGCTGCAACGGCGAAGCGGCCTGGACAGGAGGCCTGACGGCCTACCGAAAGTATGGTGCGCTACCTGACCGATCGGCCAGTTGACGGGAGGTTTTCCTCGACGCGGGCGAAAAGTGGCGTCAGTCACTCGATGGCGACCCGCGCGCGGTCGTCGATCCGGCGACACCGGGAGGGGTGAGGCCGGGGCTCACCGACGACCTGCGGAGCGCTACCCGCGGACCCTCGCCGGCGGACATGTGCGGTACTCTGCTTCGGGCACATGCCCGATCGGGGCGGTAGCTCAGTTGGTTAGAGCCGCGGACTCATAATCCGTAGGTCGCGGGTTCGAGCCCCGCCCGCCCCACCGTTCTGACCTGGCGTTTTGTCCTTGTGTAACTCGATACGCTAGAGTCAGCGTTCGGTTCTGGTGCTCTTCGAGGCACCCGGATCGTGAGCAGTCCCCCATAGCTCAATTGGCAGAGCATTCGACTGTTAATCGAACGGTTACTGGTTCGAGTCCAGTTGGGGGAGCTTAAAAACCGCCTGGTCACAGGCGGTTTTTTGCTTTCAAGGGTGTAGTACGTGCAACTAGCGTGCAATACGCGGCTCGGTGTGGAAACAGATCGGCCCCGGTTGGTGCTTCCCACACCTTCCAGGGCCTCGACTCACCGGAGGCAATTCCGATGCATCGTCATCACACCTTAGCTGCTGACTGCGTCACGATCATCGTGACGCTGGCCCTCTACTTCGTCCCCCTCGCTGTTCTGCGACTCTGCATGGATCTGGGGTGGCACGCATGAGCCTCACAGTTGTCGCAGTTCGACGCTCGGAACCATCGGATCTGTCCCAGTTCGGCATCACCGTCAAGCAACGCAACGAGTCGCCGACCTACACGGCTGAGGACGGCGTCGTGTGGAAGTCTGCGTGCCTTATCTACGTCTGGGACGACGGGCGGATGACGGTAGTTGTGTTGACGGCGCTCACTGAGCGGGAACTCGGTGTCGTGTACGGACTCGCAGAAGACGTGTTCAGTGCCGGCGTCGCGAAATGCAAATACGAGAAGTGGACGCGGCTGCGGAAGACCAATCGGCGTCGCATCGGCGGGTACCGGGTTCACTACTACGTGCGTGCCGACGACGCTGATCCCCATAAGAAGTGGATGTCGGCGGCGATGGGCGACGAGCCAGAGAAGCTGTTGAGCACGTTGAAGGAGTCGGTTGACACCGAGGTCTCCGAGCAAGACCGGGGCACTGTGCAGCACTGAGTGCTCAGCACGGGGCTGCTCTTCACCAACAAGTGGATAAGAGCAGACCGACCTGACGACTACGCCGCAACCGTGGGCGTCATGTACACGGTTGGCCCCGCGCGGTGCTCATCACCGCGACTGCATGGCGAATTTCACCACGCAGCTACCTCCTAACGCCCTGACGGGTTCAACCGTTGTGCTCATCTCAACGGTTGCCGGGTTCGACTCCCGGCAAGGGCACTCAGCGCACGCAACCACTCCAACCGCGTGCCCGTCGTCATCGACCCAGCCCGACGAAAACCAGCGGTCAGCACGTAGCCCAGTCCCTCACCGTGCTTGAGGGCCACCAGTCCCGACCTCGCGAACCGAGACCCGGTGCCATGACGATCACACCTGCCCATCGGGCACGGTGCTAGGAGTCGTGGCCGGACGCGATAGGGGCATGGTTGTCGTGGGTCGAACGGGATGGGGTTCAACGCGCGGCCACCCGTAGGGTGTCGATACAAACGGTAGCTGCATTGAGAGTTTCCCAACGCAGGCCCACGACCTACTCCGAAGCCCTGAACGTGACATAGGCATCGCAGGACGTGATGAAACAACTCGGGCCACTCGTCTGCTCCAAATACGGCAGACCATCCGAGCCATTCACCCGAATGTGCTTGAGCTTCTCCGGCTCGCCACACGCCGCGCAATCGTTTCCAGTCAGTTCAAACCACGAGGCCATAAACGGACAATAGCCCCAAAATATCGAGACCGGGGGAACCACCTGACTGGCCGAGGTAGTCAGATTTCTCTCTCCCCCGGAGAAAATGCCCTAGGAAGAGGTCTGCCGGGTAATGCCGGGGCCATAGAATCCGTGACCGTGAACCTATGGCAGGTTGTCCCAGTAGCAGCGCTCGTCTCGACGGTTGTAACGCTCGTACTCCGATGGTTCGACCGGCCTAGACCAGTAATCCGCCTCGAGGGTCGGCTCGTAAGCGACGCGCGCCTCGGCTCTGGCTTCAACGGCAGATATTGGCCTGCCCCCTGCACCCTAATGAACATTGGCGACGGCGATGCCTACGACGTCAGACTTTTCGGATCGAACTGCGATCCAGGCGTTGAAACGGAAGGTGGACACTGGGCGTACTCCATGCCTGTCATTCACTCAGGTAGCACGGTCAGAATCCACCTAGGGCTTCCAGAAACATGGAGCGAGGCCGACGCTTCCGTCATTGTGACCTGGGCGCCACGGCCTGGCAGGTGGTTTCGTCGGCGTTCTACTTTTCCTATCCAGAACCTTCCAGTCGAGGAACTGCTTCCACCAGGCGCGTTGCCCATCGTGCAGATCCCGCACCGCGCGCGCTCAACGCGAGCACTCGAGGCACGCTCCATCCGTGCGCAACGCCAGAATGCGAGCCGAGAAGCCGATCAGTAGCCAGCCCCGGGCCATCGGAGCCGAAACCGCTGTGACCTGCGAAAAATAAAAAACCTGACTTACCTCGGCAGTCAGCGGTGTGTGGGGGTGTCGGATATTTCTGGGGTGCCGGGATGGGTAGACCCCCGCTCGCCCGTGGTGGGTTTGCGGGGGTCTGGTGTCGGCGCGCTGGTCGGTCTGTGAGCCTGGAAAGTCCACTGGTGGGGACGGGGGCTCTCGCGGCCATGCATTCCCGGTCGGCTGGAACTGGAGCGTTACGGCCTTGGGTGAGTTTGACGCGCCGAACGTTGTGGGGGTTACCGGAACCAGGTTGCGGCGTCGGTCAGGTCGTCGGTGTCGGCGGAGTGCCCGATCTCGGTTCGGGGGACGGCGGTCTCGTCGGGGACTGACGCGAGGACGTCGGCCATGCCTGGGTCTGCGGTGATGAGTGTGACCCAGTGGTCACGTCGGGCGGGGGTGATCTTGCCCGCTCGGATCGCGTCGTTGACCTGGCCGTCGATCTTTGCTTTCGCGGCTGCGGCTTTGACCTGTCGGCCTTCGGCGGCTTCGGTGCGGAGCGCGGCGAGGCTGTGGCTGTCGATGACTTCCATGCCGATGCGCTTCGCTGCGGCGGCGACCGCGGAGGGCTTGGTGTCCTTGCTGTCGGTGTTGGCGGCTTGCTTGGCGAGGTCGTCGATGACGGCGAGGATTGCGTCGACGTCGGTGGGGTTGGTGTCGGCGGGCAGCCCGAGCAGTTCGAACAGTTGGCTGGTCTGGTCGTCGGTGAATGTCAGTGCCATGATCGTCTCCTTTATCCGGCGAGGCCGGTGATCTTCTTGGCGGCGTAGGGGCGGTCGACGGCGAACGCGGGCACACAGTAGGCCTGCACCCACGTGGAGCGCGTCGAGCGGTCGTCCCACTTGTCGACGGTCAGTGGGGCTTCGAATCCGACCGTGCCCACGGAACCGGCCTGCACTGCCCACCCGGTTCCGGCAGCGACGCGCGGGTTGGCGAACAGCGTCACGCCTGCACTCTTGAGCATGGCGTCGAGTCCGTCACCGTAGGCGACGCGCAGGCTGTGCGCTTCGTTCGGGTGTACGACCAGCAGGTCGTGGGTGACGCCGAGTTCCTCGAGGTCTGCGGCCAACTGTGCGGCTGACAGGTCAGCGGTCGGTCGGGAGCCGGATGGGGTGAGTTGGGTTTCGGGTCCGACGAGCACGAGGTCTGACCAGTCGTGTCCGGTGACGGCTTCGATGGTGGCGTCGGCAATGGCGCCCATCGCGGCGACGTCGAGTTTCCGGGCAATCGTGTTCGACAGCTGCGTGGTCTGCTGGTCTAGGTAGCTGACATCGTTGCGGCTGATCTGTTCGTCGGTGATCTGGAACTTGCCGCCCCAGTCCTCGACGACGGCGAGCTTGGGTTCGGGGTCGACACCCTCAACCACCCGGTATTCGTTGCCGGGGGAACGCTTCTCGACGTCAGTGGAGTAGAAGTCGGACGCCTGCACCACCGAATAGAGCATGCCGCCCCCGGTGACAGGTGCGCCGAGGTTGGAGAAAAACTTCGGCAGCAACAGTTGTTCGTCGGCGAGCTTGGCGATCTGGTTGCGGATGAGGTTGGGCTGTTTGAGTGCGACATCGACGGTCAGTCGACGCCCGGTCAGTTCGGGGATCAAAGCGTTGGGCATGGGTCAGTTCCTCTCAGAGAAGCGCGATTTCGGCGTCGGAGTTGTTGGTGGCGGCGGTGACGGCGTAGCCGACGACCTTGCCGCTGGTGGCGGTGATGACGCGGCCCGCGGTGCCGACCTCGACGTCCGCGCCTGCGGCGATCGCTGCTCCTGCGGTGACTTTGACAACGCCGTCACGTGCGACACCGACGAGCTCTCCGTTGTTGGCGTCGTGCTTGGCGACACCGAATGTGCGGGCACCTGCGGCGGCGGGTGCCACTGCAAGGTTGCCGTCCGCGGTGCGGTTGCCTGAGATTGCGACGAATCGGCGTGCGGTGATGGCGGCGGTCGCCTGGGCGGTGACATCACCACCGGGCGCGTACACGCGCGGGTTGGGAATAGAGGTCGACATGTTAGAGCACCTTCCGTTGGTTGCGGCGACGTCGAGCCGCGGCGATGAGAATGGTTGTGCGGTAACCGGTGTCGGGCCATCCGGCACCAGTGGTTGTGAGGGCGACGCGTTTGCGGGCTGACGCGACCACCAGATCCTGTAGCGAATCAAGGGACGTGATGGCGGGTGCGGCTTCGCCGAGCAGCGCGAGGCCGGTCAAAGCCAGCGGCCACACCGTGCCAGCACCGTCCTGAAAGTCGTAGGCAGCTTCCACGGAACGGTCCGGGTAGTGCAGTGGTGCGGCGTCGGCCAACCATGCCGGCATCACGAGATCACCGACCAGAGCGTCGCCGTTGTTGGTTGTGCGTAGTTTGTCGACGAAGCCGAAACTGGGTGTGCCGTCGAATCGTTCGTCGGTGTGGCCGAGTTTGATCGGGGGTTTGCGTACGGCTCCCGCTGTGAATGCGTCGATCATGGCGGCGATGTCGGCGCGGGTCACTGTCCACGGTCCGGTGGAAGCTTCCCAGGTGCCTACCTTCACCAACTCGACGCCGGTGATGCGTTTTTCAGCCACGGTCACCCCTGTCGCTCGGCGCGGGCGACCACCGCTGCCGCTGGATATAGCCACCGCCCACCGGAACGTACAGCAGGGAGCCGACCGCGGCGCGCGAGGTCTCGGACGTTGCCGGGGGTGCATCCGAGGATGTTTGCGGCGCGTTCGGTGTCGACGAACTCATAGGCAGACAATGCGTCACGATCCGCCGAATCCTTTGCGCCACTGACGTACCCGCTAGTGGTAGAGCGTGTCGCGTCAGAACTCGCGCGAGAAAGGCGGCGTTCGAGGTCGACCAGCCGAGGCGACGGACGTGAACCTTGCTTGGCCTCGAGTAGTGCGGCGAGTAGTTTCATCGCGCGTGCGAGGTAGTCGGCGTCGGCGGCATCGAGCAGCACACCGGAGACCTTCTCAATCGTCATCAGACACCCCATAGAGCACCGCGAGCCGATCCTGTAGCTGTGTGGGTTCCTCACCGTTGCGAGGCAGGCGAGACAGCGCCCAGAAAAGGGTGATGTTGACATCAACGGCGCTCGCCTGCTCGGTGACCCACAGATCGGTGATCGCGGCGTTGAAACCGTGATTGTCGGCGCGGTATCCGTGCAGCACCGCGCCGATCACCGCACGCTCGATGCGCAGGCTACGGCGTACAGCCGTCACGTCCTGGTCGGGGAATTGGTCAGTCATGCTTGTCTCCTGAGTTCGTCGAGTGCAGCGGCCAGGACGGTCGCGAGTTCGTATGCTTCCTCTGTGGTCATCCCGTACCGGTCGGGTCCGATCGCAAGGCAGATCGGGCGGGAGTCGTCTGCTGGCGATGACGTGACGATGACTGTGGCGGGACCGGTCCGCCCGTAGCGCTTCACGCGACGCTCCGTGGTCGACCGGGAAGGCGTGGCACCTGGGCTGCGAGCACAGAGCCGTCAGTGCGCCGCTGTGCCGCCCAGTCCCGACAGCGATCGAGGGCCGGACAGCGGTGGCACAACGCTTCGGCGTTCGCGTGTCGGTACCGGGTGTCGGCGGCGTCCTCGTACGGGGCAGGAGGATCGAACAACTCCGGCGAGCCGACGCACGCGGCACCCGACAGGTCTGCGGTGCCGCGCAGTATCGCCTCGAGCAGATCAACCACGCCGCCCTCACGACGAGACACGTTGCGGCTCATATCGCCTCCAGCGGTCCGTATAGCTCGACACGCATAGTTGCCGCTGCGTCGTCGACATACACGCGGTAGTGGCCGCGGTCGGGTGTGCCGGGGTCACGCAACCTCCGATCGGTGAAGAGGAGTCGTTCGCCGCGTTGCTCGACGACGGCCGCGAACACATGCGAGATGTGAATGCCGCCGTCGACGACCTCGGTGGCTCGGATTGGTCTGCCATCGGAGTAGTGGGTGAACTCGAAGGTGGCTCGGTGCAGATTGGCGACCGTCTCGGCGAGCGCATCGGTCTCGAACTGGTGGTCGTCGCAGACGCCGTGATCGCTGAGGGTGTCAATCACCCACGAGAAACAATCTGTCGTCTCGAGCGCGGCGTAAATCAACACGTCGGTCTCGCGGTTTGGGGATTGGCTCATCAGTGTGTCTCCTTCGTTGGGAAGTGGAATGGTCGTCGAATGCGGGCGCGTTGCACGGAGCCTCGAGGCCAGGCGATGGGCACGCATGTCAGGTGCTGGCCGCGCTCGATGTCCTCGTCGAAACTCATCGGGAACCGGCAGGCGCCACAGAGGGGGAGCCTCCGAGAGTTGTCCCAAACATGTAGGTAGGGGCGGGTAGGAGTCACCTGGAATCACCGCTCTTTCCAGTAGTCCTACGCGCAGGTACTGACTTCTTTGGCACTACTAGGGCCTCGGGCGCGATGTCGTCGGCGAGGTAGTAGCGCCACACTGTGCGGATGTCTCCCTGCGGTTCCTCTTCGCACGTCAACACTCCGAGCATGTGCAGCGCCTGTAACTGTCGGTCGACGGTGTTGCGTGGCTTGTCGATACGCTTCCGTACCTCGGTCGTCGATGAGCCGGGATGCGCTGCGATGTCGTCGACTATCGCCAGGCGCAGCGGAGGCATCGAGTCGCGCGCGCACCGGATCGCCAGCCGCAAGGCATGCTGGCGGTCCATTCCGAGCGCGACCGCGCCGCGCATCACCTGTGCGAGTTGCTTGGCGAAGCGGGTGGGCATCTCGGGCGCGTGTGCGTCGATGACGTCGCCGCGGTAGTCGAACTCGACACCCGTGCGTGCGAGCGTCACCAGATCGGCAGCGGCGAGCACCTTGTCGGTCTCGTCCTCGGTGAGTGCGACGCCGACGAGATCTCGTCGCAGAAGCGCAGCCACAACATCAGCGAGGTCACCGCGCATCGCAGCCTCGTGGCCGGTGTTGCCGATAGCCTGCCTGCCGGCCTTCTGGCGACCAGAACGGGAATCCATGCGCACCAGCACGAACCGGTCACCCATCGACGCGATGGCCGCGTGCGCCTTGTCCCAGGCGGTCGTGACGGCTCCGACGACAACGATGCGGCCATGCCAGTCGAGCGTGCGGCCACCATCAGAACCGACGTTTCGCGACCAGTGGCCGTCGTAGACCTCGCGCAGCGCGGCGAGCACCTCGGCGCGAGCGTCCTTGTTCATCGAAAGAATGCTCGTGACGTCCTTGATGACCAGTACGCCGCGGTCACCGATCTTGCGCAGGAGTCCGCCCGTCGCGTCCTTGGCGCGGTCCTTCTGTGCGGTCGCCGATAACAGGGCACCTGGTGATGAGACTGTCGATGTGACGATTGCTCCGGCACCGGCGAGCGCCTGGGCTGTCTCGGTCTTGGCGTTGCCTGAACCGGAGATCAGTAGCAACCAGAGCGGGTCTCCGTCGAGTTGCTCGACAGCCGCAGCAGCGAGCACCGCGTCGAGCGCGTCGGTGTCGTAATCGTCACCGAGCCAGTCGGTGAACGCCGCGTGGACGTCAGCGAGAGTCGCTGTCTGACAGGGTAATCCGTTCTCGTCTAGTTCGGGCGCGTCGTAGAAATTGGGCACGCTCATGTGATCACCCGCTCAACGAAAGCGCCGGAACGAATTGCGGCGTCACGGTCACGGAGCCGCTTGGCGACGGCATTCCAGTCCGCAGCCTGCGAGATCGCCAGGGCCGCGTCTTTCATCGCATTCCGATTGTCCTCCAGTGCGTCGAGCTCTTGCTCAAGACAGCCACGGACACCCGCAGTCAGCAACGCACAGAACATCGCCCGGTCGACGCCCTCGGGCAGTTCGACGTCGATGAGCTTGTATCGAAGATTGTTTGCGCGCTCATAAGTCAGTGACGTCATGCGTCACCGTCCTTGCTCCGGCACACCGGGCCACGATGCAACGCAACGGATTTCGGAGCTACGAGCCACGACCCGCACGACGTGCACTGCACGGCAGGCCGATAGCCGAGTTCGACGACGACAGACACGGCAGCAACTTCGGAGCGTTCCTCGGTGGTGAGAGGTTCGCTATACTCGAGGAAGTCGCGCACCCACTCGACTGCTTGAGATTCCCCGGCTCGCCCGCCGGGGTTTTTCTTTGCAATCATTCGACATCGCCGCCGATTGCGTCGTGGTCGACGTCGACGAGACCGAGGTCCGCGTGATCGGCCTGGGGTCGCTCGTAGTCGCACTCGACCTCATACATGTGATGGGCGGCGCGGATGGAATTGACCAGACGCTCAGCTGAATTCGATCCGGCAGGGGCAACGAGAGTGCGTTGCGCTGCTTGCCACTCGGCATCTTCGCGATAGTCGCTCATGCTGCACCGCCAAACGGCCGCATAGCTCCGTCGATCTCATTCAGGTCGACGCGAACTAGGCGCTTTCCGTTGCGGTATCCCGTAATTCGGCCATCGGCGATCATCTGCCGGATGGTGCGATCGGTAACGCCGAGGTATTCCGCCGCCTCTGTCAGCTTTGCATAGCGACGTTGGCCACGTGGAGAGTGATTTGACATTTGCGCTCCGGGCAGGTTGAAGTGCCCGAACTCGCATTCGGTCGTGAAGGCTGACTTCCGAAGATGTCGCGAAAGCCACTATAACACCGTGAGCTTCCGTCTAGGGAACTATCGCCCTTTTGGGTTCATCAGTTGGCGCCTCAGTTTAAGGGCGTGTCTGAGGGCATCGAGTGTGATGTGAACGCTTTTGTCGTTGCTCGTCATCACAAGCGTTGCTACGGCCTCTCGAAAACCCCTGCCGCATGGGTTCGGCTGGTTTTCGCTCTCCGACCATTGGCAAAGCATGGCGAATACCTCCAGGAGAGAGTGTTCGTCCGCAGAGACGGAGTTTCGACACCTGCATGCTGTTTCAAGATGCACACGCGTCGGTTCGCCGTGCGCTGCCGTTGACCAGAGATCAGAATTGCCGAGTAGGAGCCTCTGTCGAGTAGTGGAGTTCCGCGTTGGTACCCATTGCGCTTGACTCTCAACCCACCTGAATCGCTGCACCACATCGAAGTCTTTCTTGCGGCCATGGTCACAGCGGATCACGATGTCCCTTCGGCTGCGGTCCATGTTCACCCCTCCGTATCCACTAGATTGGACAATGCCTCCGCGATTCTGCGGTCGCGTCCTTTCGCGGCGTGCTGGTAGCGCATTGCTGCCGCTACCGTCGAATGCCCAAGGCGTGCCTGTAGTTCCGCCAGGGTGGCACCGGTTGCAGCCGCGAGGACGGCACCGGTGTGCCTCAAGTCGTGGAACCGAAGGTCGCTGCGCTTCGCAGCGTCGCGTGCTGGATAGAAGTAGCTGTAAAGCGTTGTGGGAGTGAGATACCCGCCTTCCGGAGCAGGAAAGAGCAGTGCATCCTGCTTCGGCCCAGTGTGCTCGTTGAGGTGGGTCTCGACTGCTCCAAGCACATGCGGGGGAACGTGGACGGTTCGGGTACCAGCTTCGGACTTCGCCGAGTCTTGGGCAACGTAGGCGCTCTTCTCGGCATCCCAAACGGCGCCGCGGGTCACCGACACCGCGCCGGCCATAAGGCGTCGTTCACCCGTGTCCTCGTCCGCCTCGTACTCGAGCGTGACGTCGCGGCGTCTAATTTCGATGAGTTCACCGAAGCGCAGCGCGCACCAGGCGGCCAACAACGTCATGAGCTGGTAGCGCGCAGGCATCGCGTTGACGATGGTCTGGAGCTCGTCGATGGTGGCCGGGACCGTGCGCGATCGACGTCGTGACGATCCCGCGCCTTCGACGCGACAAGGATTCGCTGTGATCAGTTCGGCGTTGTAGGCGCTCGTCATGATGGTGCGCAGGAGTGAGTAGGCGTGTGCGCGCATGGTCGGGGCGTCTGGGAGTAGTTGGTCGTGCCACTTGCGGACGTCGGCAGGCGTTATCTCGTCGAGGCGCTTGGCCTTGAACGTTGGCAGCACATGGAGGTCGAGCAGGCTGCGGTAGTGGTCGCGGGTGCGGATCTTCAAAGGGCGGCCACGCACTAGGCGCGTACGTAGCCAGTCGTCGGCGTAAGGCTCGAACATCGGTGACTCTGCCTGGTCTGCGGTGGCGGGGTTCCAGAGCCCGCGATCGATCTCTCGGCGACGGTCGGTGAGCCAAGCTTCGGCGTCGACCTTCGCGGCGAACGTGTGCGGAGCGGTGTGCTTGGCACCATCGGGGCCGGTGTAGTGGGCTTGATGGCGACCACTGGGAAGCTTGCGAATTGCCCCGAACTCGCGTCGCTGTCGTCTCGGCTTCGCCATCCCGCCCCTTGTTCTCGTGCAACAATCGTGCAATAAGAACTTACATCACGTTCCGCTTGCCTCCGCAGTTTTCCACATGTACTGTCAGCCATGACCGCAGGTAAAGACCTAATTCCTGAGGTCACCCCTACAAAAGCATCACACCGGGCAAACTGGTTCGAGTCCAGTTGGGGGAGCAGAGAAGTAGCAGTTCAGAGGCGGTTTCCGAGGTAATCGGGACCGCCTCTGCTGCTGTCGGGAGCGCCACGGCGTGCACGGTCCAGACGATCAGTGCTCTCTCAGCACGTGTACTGGTCCGGAAACCGGACGCACAGCGGTGGCAGGGGCTGGTTGGGACCGTAACCATCAGCGGAGTTGGGATCGTAGGTCGGTTGCACCGACCTCCACTGCCCGTTCTCACACGTTGTGTAATTGCCTCCGCCGTTATTGATCGCGGCTCCATCGGTGCACTGAGCTGTCGGCGTCGGTGACTGTGTCTGGTCGTCGGCCCAAGGATGTCGCGGAGCCTGCCCGTTGTCGACGGTCCACTCGTAGTTGTCGCACATGATCGCGGTGCCGTTGGCGTCGGCGGTGCGACGGCCTATATCGGCTCCGATGCACGCATCACCGATCGCCGGTCCTGCTGCCTGTTGCGGAGCATCAGGGGTTGTCTGCGGCACCTCGACCGTTGTGGTGGTAACGGATCGCGAGGCGCCCAGCGCGCTGCTCGACGCAGCCGAAGAGGACGCAGACGAAGAGTACGCGGGCCCGGTCGAATCGGCGCCGGCACAACCGGTCAGCCAGAGAAGCGCCGACGTGACTCCGGCGACGAGGAGAGCGGGTCGTCTCATGTCTGGGTCCTCTGACTCGCCGGTGGGGTTCGGCAAAGGGGAGAATTCTACGAATCTGTGGCGAATACTCTCACATCTCTCGTCCATCAGAAGGATATTTCGGGCATTGCCGGGAAGTGCGACGAAACATCTGTGACATACCCGCGGATTCGCGGGCCTTCTGGACGAAAGACCCTTTCTGGATGGTCAAGCAACTCCTAACGTCGTGTATGGAGGCGTCTCATCCGAAGAAGACACGTCAGGAGGTCGACACCATGTCGTCGCATTCACCACTTTTCTATGTTCTGCCCGGACTGGCGATCGCGATGGGCCTTATCTTCGCTGCGGCGGGGATCGGCGACATCGCGAACTACGGTGGCGGAGTTGCGGCCTGGCTCTACACGATCGTCGGCCTGGTGGTCGTTCTCGTCGGCGCCGGAGTGATCGGTGTGAGTCGCGGAAGTTCATCGGAGTAAGACAGTTCATCTGGGTAATACAGTTCATCTGGTAACGCTCCGTCTTCGGCGAGCGGAAACGGGCCGTACCCCAACCGTGCGGCCGCGTACGCCGACATCTGGGAATACAAGATTTGCTACAATCTTTGGTGTCAATGGTGACATCCGGACGAGGCGCGCCGTACCCGGCCAGCGACAAGACGGCGCTCGGAGGTTTGACGTCTCGTGTCGTGGATCGTACTGATCATTTCCGGGGTTCTCGAAGCGGTGTGGGCAACTGCGCTCGGTAAATCCCATGGCTTCACACAGGTCGTTCCGACCATCATTTTCGCGGTGGCGTTATTCGGTTCGATGGCTGGTCTCGCATTTGCATTGCGCGAGTTGCCGACCGGTACCGCATATGCGATATGGGTCGGCATCGGCGCCGCACTGACTGTCACTTATGCGATGGTGACCGGCACGGAATCGGCGTCGTTGCTCAAGATCGGACTGATCTTCCTCATTGTCGCGTCGGTCGTCGGTTTGAAACTCGCGCACTGAGTCGCCGACATGCGTCGGGAGTCGCAACTACTCTCGCGATCATGGCGATGAACAGTGAACAACGGCAGGCATTCCTCGCGCAGCCGCATATCGGCGCGCTTTCGGTCGAGGCAGGCCCGGACCGGGCGCCACTCGTGGTGCCGATCTGGTATCAGTACGAGCCCGGCGGCGATCTGTGGTTTCTGACCGGTGCGGAGTCGCGCAAGATCACGCTGCTTCGCGAGGCCGGACGCTGCACGATGATGGCGGAAGTTGTCTCGCCGACAATCGCCTACGCCGCGGTGTCGGGGCCTGTCATCGACTATGTCGACGGCACGAAGGACGATCTCGTCGAGATGGCGACACGATATCTGCCCGCCGAGAAAGTGGCGGGCTACGTCGAATTCGCCACGTCCGATCACGGCGCGCAGACAAAAGTCGTCGTGCGACCGCAACAGTGGGTCGCCTCAGACCTGGGTTCGGTCTGAGGCGGGAGCGGTCCAGATACCGCTCCACTCGAGGTGGTGCGTCAAGCGCGCTGCGCCGTCGGTGAATTGGCGACGCGTTTGCGTCACGGCCTCATCGACGTCGCCGCGTCGGTAGGCGTCGACCAGCCGCTCATGGCTGTCGACGGCGGTGTTGCCCCACTCGGGGTCGGTCGCGTAGAGCCGCGCCGGTGTGTACCGCGTGGCCGCGAGAAGAAACCACGCCAACTTGGTGCCGCCGGCGATGACGTTGTGGGCGCGGTGGAATTCGAACTCGGCCTCCATCACCCGCTGCTCGTCGCCCGCCTCGACGGCTGCGCGGAGTTGTCGGATCCACCATTGGAGTTCGTCGAGGTCGGCGGGTGTCACCGCTGCCGCGGTGCGAAGCGCGAGTCGGACCGCGATCTCGCCCTGCAACCAGAACAGATCGTCGACGTCGACTCGATCGAGTGGACCCACGCGGTACCCGCGGTGCGGCTCGAGGTCGACCATGCCCTCGCCGCGGAGAGTCAACAGCGCTTCTCGTACCGGGGTGACGCTCACACCCAACTCGGCTGCGACGTCGTCGAGTCTGACGAAGTCGCCGGGTCGGATGTCGGCGGTCATGATGCGGTGCCGAATGTGGGCGGCCACTTCTTCGGACAGTTGAGGGCGCCGCGGGATCCGACGCGACGCCCTCGACCCGTCAGAGCCCGAAGGTCTTGCCGATGTTGTCGCGCTGGATCTCATTCGTGCCACCGTAGACCGTCGAGATGATCGCGCCGCGCATCAAGCGCTCGGCGTCGAATTCGGTTGCGTAACCGTAGCCTCCCATCATCTGCATTGCGTCGATGGTCATGCGTTTCGAGGTCTCGGTGGCCTTGAGCTTCGCCATCGACGCTTCGCGGGGGAGGAGCTTGGTGGGGTTGTCGTCGGCGAGTTGGGCCACCGAGTAGACGAGTTGTCTGGTGCACTCGATCTCCGTGGCGAGATCGGCCATGCGATGCCGCAGTGCCTGGAACGAGCCGATGGGACGCCCGAACTGCTTGCGCTCGGTGATGAAAGCCAGCGTGTCGCCGAACGACCGCTCTGCCACGCCCAGTTGCATGGCAGCGAGGATCAGACGCTCGGTGTTGAGTCCGGCCATCAGTTGATTCCAACCATTGCCGACCTCGCCGACGACCGCGGAGTCGGGTACTCGACAGTCCGTGAAGTACAGGTCGTTGACCTCGCGGCCGCCGAGCGTGTCGATACCTTTGATGACCAAACCCGGTGTGTCGGCGGGGATGTGGAACTGCGTGATGCCCTCGTGCTTCTTGCCGGTGTTCGAGGTGCGGGCGATCAGCAGGATCGACCGCGCGAAGTGCGCATTGGAACACCAGGTCTTCTGACCGTTGATGATCCATCCGCCGTCGACCTTTTCCGCACGGCAGGTGAGATTCGCGACGTCGGAGCCCGCCTCGGGGTTCCGACATCGAGATCGAGAGTGCATCTCCGTTGACGACGCCGGTGAGGACCTCCTTCTTGAGTTGATCGTCGGCGAAGCGGTTGTAGGCCAGTGCCGTGATGAAGGTGGGTCCGATGCCGCCGATGGGTGCCATGCCGCGCATCGCCTCTTCGAGCAGGATGCACATCTCGACGTTGCCCGCGCCGGACCCGCCGTAGGTCTCCGGCAGCATGATGCCAGTCCAACCCAGGTCGGCCATCTTCTGATAGAGCTCGCGGGAGTGGAGCTCTCGTCCGCTTCTGGTGTAGCGATTGCGCTGCTCACGGGTACCGAGTTCGCGCTGGCAGAAATCGGCGACCGACGTCGCGAATGCCTGTTGTTCCTCTGTGAACTTCACTGGTGTCCTCTCGCTGGGGAACGGGCTGGGATGTGACCATCCTTACACAAGGTCATATATTTGATATTTCGACCGGTGGTCTGGGCCACACCACCGGTGGCTACATTGGTTGCCATGCCCAAATCGCGTGTCCCCTCTGACGACGTGCAGGCCGAGCAGACGCGCCCCGCAGACGAAGTGATCGAGTCGCCGGCGGGCCATCACCAGTCGCGTTCACGGTCCGACGCCGACGTCACGCCACTCGACGGTGAGGAGTTCCTTGCTGCCAATCGCGGCAGGCGCGAGAAACTGCGTGCCGAGGCGGCCGACCGCGTGCCCCGCAGACTCGACAAGACGAACGACGCCGGCGCGACGGGACGAGCGCGGAGGCTTGTCCGTGGACGGACACTGGTCGGGATCCTGGGGTTGTTGGTGATTGCTCTCGCGATCTCGACCGGGGTGCTGGCCTACCTGTACGTGCGGGCCCACGATCGGGCGGCGAACGCCGGGCCGTCGGACGCCGACCGCGCCACGGTGCTCGACACCGCGCGCCGCTACGCCGTCGAACTGACCACCTACGACCCGTCGAATTACGCCGACCTTGATCGGCGGATCACCGAGATCTCCACACCCGAATTCGGTAAGACCTACATCGCGTCATCGCAGGATGCGCGCAAGGGGAACTCCAACGCCAAGGGCGTGTCGACAGCGAAGGCGCAGCGCGCAGGTATCGAATCGATGAGCGCCGAGCGTGCGGTGGTTCTGGTGGCGTTGGACCAGACGGTCAAGTCGTCAGAGATCGCGGCGCAGGTGCCCGACGGTATCCCGTACCAGTCGCGTGTCGAGATCACCCTCGCCAAGCGCAACGGCACGTGGTTGCTCGACGACCTCGCAACCGTGTGAGCGGTCCTGCGACGAACCGCGCGGGAGTCACGTCCGCTGCGGGCCGATGAGAATTGCGCAGCACAGATCGATGACCTGCTCGGCCGACGGCGACCGCGGGAGTCGCAGCAGGTCGGAGGTGACACCGAGCGCCGCGTGAACCAGAAAACGCGCCTGCGCACGGCTGATGGCATCACCGCGATCACGTGTGACCCACGCGGCCCATTCGTCGACGTTGGCGCGTTGTTGTCGACGCAGTGCGCTGCGTTCCGATGGCGGGAGGTGTCCGATCTCGCTCAGATACAACGACTGAAGTGCGTTGTCGCGCAGAAATAGTCGCACGTACCTGTCGACGAGCTCCGCGAGCGCGGCTCGACTGGTTGTCGCTGCCGCCAGTGCTTCGGAGTTTGCCGCGCTGACGCGGTCGGATGCGCGCCAGAAGGCTGCCGACAAGATCGCGGACTTGCCGTCGAAGTGCCGGTAGACACCGGATGCGGGGATCCCGGCAGCGGCGGCGATCTCGTCGATGGTGACCTCGCCGAAGCCCTTGGCGGCGAACAACGAGATCGATTCGGCAAGCACGAGTTCACGCTTGGATGCCGGTGCGAGGCCCGATGGTGCGCTGCTGACCGGTAGGCCGGCGACGGTCGTCGGAGGAACGTCGGCCAGCGAGAGCGCGGTTGCCACGAGCAGTCGGCGGATCTCGCGGTCGGGCAGCGTTGTGCGATGTGTCGTCGGACTCGCGACGACGCTGATCATCGCGGCTGCCACGACGTCTGCGTGTGGTCGGGGAGTGTCGGGCCGCAGCGCGAGAAGTGCCGCACGGATGCGTCGGTGCTGGTCGACCAGAACCGATCTCACGGTCGCGGCGTCGTCGCCACGTAGGAAACGCTGGTCCCACCGGTAGAGGCCGCCGGTTCTGCGGTGATCGATGGCGGACTGTGCGAGGGCAGTCAGTGCCGACTCGAGGTCATCGTCGGCTGCGTCGAGTGCGTCGGTGAGTGCTTCGGCGAGGAGCGCGGTGGTTTCGGCGAACAGTGCATATTTCGTCGGGAAGTGGCGGTAGAGCGCGGGAGTGGAGATTCCGACGAGCTCGGCGATCTCCTCGAGGCGCACGGCGTGGTAGCCGCGATCGCTGAACTCCGTCGCCGCGGTCCGCAGTATCAATGCCCGACGGTCGGCGGGTCGTCGACGCGGCGGTGCGACGTCGTCACTCGCGGGCTGACTGCTCATCGGCCCAGAGTAGAGCGACCGCGTATTCGCCAGAGAGCAAATGGTGAAACCGTCTAAAACCGCTGGCTGTGACTGTGTGAGAGAACTGTAAGTTAATTGCGATTCCTGTGGTGCACATCTCATGTGCAGGTATGGTTGCGGCATGGATCACTCGACAGCCCGACGCTGTGCCACTGAGGGAGCGGCCCATGTCTGATACCCCGGCGGCTTTGGTCGCGGCGCCTGATCTCACGACGGGCACCGGCATCGTGACCGAGGTCGATGATCGCGGCATCGCCCGCGTCACCATCGATCGCGCGGAACGGATGAACGCGCTCAACGGCACGGCGGCTGCTGCCCTCGTCGATTTCCTGACCACCCGATGCGCGGCAGCGGACGTCCGGGCGGTGATCATCGACGGCGCGGGTGGGAACTTCAGCACCGGCGCCGACATCCGCGACATCGCTGCCGACTCGGCCAAGAACGGAGGGATCGACGAGAGCAGTGCCGCGTCGGTGATCGGCGGCGGGTCGACGCTGGCCCGCGCGGTGCGCTCCGTGGCGGTTCCGGTGGTCGCCTCGGTCGACGGCGCCGCCGTCGGAATCGGGGCGTCGTTGGCCTTCGCGTCCGATCTCATCATCGCCACCAGGCGTTCGTACTTCCTTCTGGCGTTCACCAACATCGGTCTCATGCCAGACGGTGGTGCCACGCAGACGGTGGCGGCCGCTGTCGGTCGCGCACGCGCCAACAGACTTGTCCTGCTCGGGGAAAGGCTGCCCGCGACAGAAGCTTTCGATGCCGGGTTGATCAGTGGACTCGTCGACGACAGGACCGCTCTCGACGCGGAGATCGCCGCCGTCTCCGCGCGCTTCGCGCAGAGCTCGAGCCAGGCGTTGCGACTGGCCAAGACCGCACTCGACGCCAACACCCTGGCGGGGTTCGAGGCGACACTCGAACGCGAGACCGACGGGCAGACCCTACTGCTGCAATCCGACGAATTCCAGGCGGCCATCGCCGCGTTCACCACCACACGCCGTCACTGACGTCGAGAAACCGAGGAGAGTATCCATGACCGCGACCGTCGACTCCGGGCAAGATCTCAGCACCGAACCACTGCGGTCTCGCCGCAACCATTGGAACAACCAGGTCCGGCGGCACGCACTGATGCAGCCCGACGCCCCAGCACTGAAATTCATGGGCGAGACGACGACGTGGAAGCAGCTCGACGAGCGAACCCGCGCGTTCGCCGCGGCGCTGAGTCGTCGGGGAGTGGGTTTCGGCGACAGAGTGCTGATGGTGCTGCTCAACAGAACCGAGTACGTCGAAGCCATCCTCGGCGCCAACATCATCGGCGCGATCCCCGTGCCGGTGAACGTCAGGATGAGTCCGGCCGAGGTGGCCTACCTGGTGACCGACAGCGGTGCTCGCACGATCGTGACGGAGACGATGCTGGCGCCACTCGCCGACGCGGTCATCGCCGCAACCGGAGACGTCGACCACGTGATCGTCGTCGGCGGCTCGGACAACGAGTCACATCTCGACTACGCCGACCTCGTCGCCGAGGACGCGGCGGACCTGCCCGAGATCGACATCCCCGAAGAGACCGTGGCGCTGATCATGTACACCTCGGGCACCACGGGAAAACCCAAGGGCGCCATGCTCACCCACACGAACATGCAGTCGCAGGCGCTCACCTGTCTGCAGGCGCTGCGCACGAACCGTGCCGACATCGGCGCCGGTGTCGCGCCGCTGTTCCACATCGCGGGTATCGGTGCCATGGCGCCGCTGTTCTACATGGGTGCGACGTCGGTCATCCATCCGCTCGGGGCGTTCGACCCCGATGCGATGCTCGACATGTGTGAGCGGGAGGGCATCACGTCGATCTTCCTCGTGCCCGCGCAGTGGCAGGCGGTCTGCGCCGCGCAACAGGCGAAACCGCGCGACGTGAAGTTCCGCGTCATCAGTTGGGGCGCGGCACCCGCATCGGACACTGTGCTGAGGGCGATGAACGAGACGTTTCCGGATGCGTTGAACGTCGCAGTGTTCGGACAAACCGAGATGTCGCCGATCACGTGTGTGCTCGACGGCGTTGACGCGCTGCGCAAACTCGGGTCGATCGGCAGGGTGGTGCCCGCGGTCACCGCGCGCGTCGTCGATCCGATGATGAACGACGTGCCCGACGGGGAGGTCGGCGAGATCGTGTACCGCGGATCGAACATGATGCTCGGGTACTGGCAGAACCCACAGGGCACCGAGGACGCCTTCCGCGGGGGCTGGTTCCACTCCGGTGACCTCGTTCGACGCGACGATGAGGGTTTCCTCTACGTGGTCGACCGGGCCAAGGACATGATCATCTCCGGTGGAGAGAACGTGTACTGCGCCGAGGTCGAGAACGTGCTCTACGGCCACCCCAGGATCGCCGAGGCCGCGGTGATCGGCAGAGCGGACCCGAAGTGGGGCGAGGTCCCGGTCGCGGTGGTGGTGACCGTCGACGGAGCCGACCTGACTCTCGACGAACTCGGACCGTATCTCGACGAGAACCTCGCGAGGTTCAAGCAGCCGAAGGACATCGTGCTCGTCGACGAATTGCCCCGAAACGCGGGTGGCAAGGTCGTCAAACCCCGCCTACGCGACACCTACGGAAGCAAAGACACGGGACTGGCGGACTGATCGTCGAACAAAAGTAGAACACGTTTCATTTTTGACGAAAAGTGACTATCGTCTCAGGAGGGCGCTCGGATGGCCTCATCGCGGAGGCGCAAACCCGGCGTGTACGACGACAAGCGGAGGACATGAATGAAGACCAAGGGTGCGCTGCTGCGGGAACTCAACCAGCCGTGGGAGATCGAGGAGATCGAGATCGGCGATCCCAAAGCGCACGAGATCAAGATCCGGATGGAAGCAGCCGGGATGTGTCACTCCGACCATCACCTCATGACCGGTGGCATCCCGATGGCGGGCTTCCCGATCCTCGGCGGTCACGAGGGTGCGGGCGTCATCGAGGAGCTCGGCGAGGGCGTGACCGACTTCGAGGTCGGCGACCACGTGGTCCTCTCGTTCATCCCGTCGTGCGGCAAGTGTCCGTCGTGTCGATCGGGTCTGGCGAACCTGTGCGACTTCGGCGCCATGCTCCTGCAGGGAGAAGCAGTCTCCGACAACACGTTCCGTATCCACACGGCGAAGGGTGAGAACGTCTATCCGATGACGCTCCTCGGTACGTTCGCTCCGTACATGGTGGTGCACGAGGCGTCGGTGGTGAAGATCGACAAGGACGTTCCGTTCGAGGTGGCGGCGCTGGTCGGGTGCGGTATCCCCACCGGCTACGGATCGGCCACCCGCAGCGGCGACGTGCGCCCGGGCGAGGACGTGGCAATCGTCGGTGTCGGCGGTGTCGGAACCGCGGCACTGCAGGGTGCGGTGATAGCGGGCGCGCGAAACGTCTTCGCGATCGATCCGGTCGAGTGGAAGCGCGAACAGGCGCTGAAGTTCGGTGCGACCGCCGCCTTCGCGTCGATCGAGGAGGCCGCGGGCGCGATCGCCGAGACCACGCACGGTGCCATGTGCCAGAAGGTCATCGTCACCGTCGGTGAGGTACACGGCAAGGACGTCGACAGCTGGATGGGTATCACCGCCAAAGCGGGTACGTGTGTGCTGACCGGCATGGGCAACATGCTCGAGACGGACGTGACGCTCAACCTGTCGATGCTCACCCTGCTGCAGAAGAACCTGCAGGGCACCATCTTCGGTGGCGCGAACCCGAAACTCGACATCCCGCAACTTCTTTCGATGTACAAGATCGGCAAGCTCAACATCGACGACATGATCACCCGGCAGTACCGACTCGACCAGATCAACCAGGGCTACCAGGACATGCTCGACGGCAAGAACATTCGCGGCGTCATCCGCTACACCGACGAGGACCACTGAACTCGACGCAACGGTAACGTGGGATGTCGTGAGTGTTCTCGACGCCCTCGACTCCTGGCCGGTCGACAATGTCGCCGCCGCGATCATCACCACGGACGGAGTGGTCGCACACGGCGACACCGCTCAGGTCTTCGAACTCGCCTCGGTCACCAAGCTTCTGGTGGCCGAGGCGATTCTCGTTGCCGTCGAGGAGGGGGCCGTCGAACTCGACGACGCCGCGGGCCCTCCCGGTGCGACCATCGCGCATCTCCTCGCCCATGCGTCAGGGCTCGCGTTCGACAAGCGTGAGGTCGAGGCCCCGGTGGGGGATAAGCGCATCTACTCCAGCGCCGGGTTCGAGGTGCTCGCCGAGGTCGTCGAAACGGCAACGGACATCCCCTTCGCCGACTACCTGGCCGAGGCGGTCTGTGCGCCGCTCGGACTCTCGTCGACGACGCTCGACGGACCCGCTGGGCACGGTGCGCGATCGAGCGTCGACGACCTCGCCGTTTTTGCGGCAGATCTCTTACAACCGCGCCTGCTCTCGGCGGAACTCGCCGAGAGCGCGCACTCGGTGTGGTTTCCGGGGATCGACGGTTTCGTACCCGGATACGGCAAGCACAGGCCGAACGATTGGGGACTGGGCTTCGAGATCCGCGCGCACAAGTCGCCGCACTGGACCGGAACACGCAACTCGCCGTCGACCTTCGGTCACTTCGGCCAGTCGGGTACTTACTTGTGGGTCGATCCGGAACTGGCTGCCGCGTGCGTCGTACTGACCGACCGGCCATTCGGTGCCTGGGCGAAACCGCTGTGGACGGAGTTCAACGACACGATCGTCGACACTCTCGTCGCCGACGAGTGAGACGTCCGCCGATGCGCCGACGGCCAAAGTTGTGAATCAGTAATTCACATCAATCATCTCCGGAAACTAGCGCAACACGTACAACATCAGGCACAATAAACAACACGAGTGTGATATCCGCTGTCGTGAGGTGTGTTGGGGAAGACGTTCCTCGTCGACAACGGAGGTGAACAAGGTGCGCAATCTGAACCAGTTTGCGGACATGACGACCGGAGTGGTGTACATCCACTCAGCGCAGGCTGCGCTGTGCCCGCACGTGGAGTGGGCTCTGTCGTCAACCCTGAATGCGCGGGCCAACTTGAAGTGGTCCGCGCAAGAAGCCGACCCCGGCATGCAACGGGCGACCGTTGACTGGACGGGCCCGGTCGGCACTGCTGCGCGCCTGGCGAACGCCCTCCGCGAGTGGTCGTCGCTGCGCTTCGAGGTGACCGAGAATCCCAGTGAGGGCGTCGACGGAGAACGCTTCAGTTATGTACCCGGTCTGGGCTTGTGGCGGGGATCGACGAGCGCCAACGGTGATGTGATCATCGGCGAGATGCAACTGCGCTCACTCATCGAGGCCCAGCCGGACAGCGCGGGACTCGCGGGTGAGCTCGAAGCCGCGCTCGGTACCGCCTGGGACGACGCACTCGAGGCCTACCGCATGGGCGGTGCGGGGGCAGAAGTGACCTGGCTGACGCAACGCGTCGGTTGACTCCACACGGCGGTTGGTGAGCAACCTCCGATCACCAACCCCGACACCGGATTCGGCCCCGGCAGATCACTGCCGGGGCCGAATCGTGTTCGAGGGGTGCGCCGCCCGTCGGCGCGACGGACGAGCCGAGACTAGAGCGGGATGTTCTTGTGGCGTCCGCGCCGAGCAGGTGCCGTCGCGAGGGCCTGTGTGATGATGCTCCTCGTCTTGGCGGGGTCGATGACCTCGTCGACCACACCGATCGACTGGGCGCGGTCGAGTCCGCCCGCGATCTGTTCGTGCTCGACGGCGAGCCTGTCGTGGAGTGCGTCGCGTTCGTCTTCGGGAGCGGCTGCGAGAGCCTTCTTGTGGAGGATGCCGACGGCGGCCTTGGCGCCCATGACCGCGACCTCGGAACCCGGCCACGCGAAGACGGCGGTAGCGCCGAGTGAGCGCGAGTTCATCGCGATGTAGGCGCCGCCGTAGATCTTGCGTGTCACCAGGGTCACGCGGGGGACCGAGCATTCGGCGAACGCGTGCAACAGTTTTGCGCCGCGTCGAACCACGCCGTTCCATTCCTGACCGACGCCCGGAAGGTAGCCGGGAACGTCGGTGATGACGACGAGCGGGATGCCGAAGGCGTCGCAGAGACGTACGAATCGAGCGGCCTTCTCGGCACTCTCGGAGTTCAGGCAGCCGCCCATGCGCAGCGGGTTGTTCGCGACGACGCCGACGCTGCGTCCGGAGAGTCTGCCGAAGCCGACGACGATGTTGGGAGCCCACTTGGCTTGCAGCTCTTCGAAACTCGAGATCTCTGTATCGCCGTCGGCAGCACGCTGGGTGTCGAGGAGTGCGTGGACGATGGGGTGGACGTCGTAGGCGCGTCGCGGTGATTCTGGTAGCAGGGCCTGTAGGTCGGAATCGCCCGCCTCTGCCAGGTCACGATCGAAGAGTCCTTGCTTGCCGAACGTCGAGACGAGTCGTCGTGCGCGCCAGTACGCATCGGACTCGGAGTCGGCGGTGATGTGACTGACGCCCGACTTCTTGCCGTGGGTGTGTGGGCCCCCGAGTGACTCCATGTCGACGGATTCGCCGGTCACGCTGCGGACGACGTCCGGGCCGGTCACGAAAACGCGACCCTCCGGCGCCATGATCACCACGTCGGTGAGCGCGGGTCCGTAGGCGGCCCCGCCCGCCGCGAACCCGACGACGACCGAGATCTGCGGAACATAACCCGACGCTCGGACCATGGCCTCGAACACGCCGCCGACAGCGTGCAGTGCCTCCACGCCCTCGGCGAGGCGAGCCCCACCCGAGTGCCAGATACCCACGACGGGAGCCTGTTCGGCGATCGCGGTGTCGATGGCGTTGACGATGTGCGCGCACCCGACGATCCCCATCGCTCCGCCCATGACCGTGCCGTCGGTGCAGTAGGAGACCGTACGGACCCCGTGAACGAGGCCGATGGCGGCCTGGACGCCGGACGTGTCTCGCGGATGGAGCAGCGTGAGAGTGCCCTCGTCGAAGAAGTTGGTCAGGCGCAGCATCGGATCGCGTGGATCGACGGAGTCCTGGTGGCCGGTGATCGGGGCCAGTGTGGTCATCGATGTCTCCTACTGCCGCGGTGCCGGGAAGACCGGCCGCGACGTCGACGACGGGAATGCCGGCTGGGACATGGTCGTCGTCGACGTCGCGGTCGTCGGAGTGGTGATCAGTAACGCCCGATGGCGAGCGCCACGTTGTGGCCACCGAATCCGAACGAGTTGTTCAGGGCGTAGTCGATCTGCCCATAACGTGCCTCGCCGTGCACGACGTCGATGTCGCCGCACTCGGGATCGAGGTTCTCCAGGTTCAGCGTCGGCGGGATCACGCCCTCTTCCACGCTCTTGATGGTCAGCACCGACTCCAGCGCACCAACCGCACCGATCGAGTGACCGAGCGCGGACTTCGGCGCATAGATGGCGGCGTGATTGCCGACCGCCGCAGCGATCCCCGCAGCTTCGGCGGTGTCGCCGATGGGGGTCGAGGTGGCGTGAGCGTTGATGTGGGTGATGTCGGAGGGTTGCAGCCCCGCCGTCTGGATTGCACGGGCCATGGCTCGAGCGTTGCCCTGACCGCTCGGGTCGGGTGCGACCAGATGGAATCCGTCGGACGTGATACCCGAGCCCAGGATGCGTGCGTGGATGTGCACCCCGCGTGCCCTGGCGTGGTCTTCACGCTCGACGATCAGCATCGCCGCGGCTTCGCCGAAGACGAAGCCGTCACGATCTTTGTCGAACGGGCGCGACGCTGCTGCGGGGTCGTCGTTGCGGGTGCTCATCGCGCGCATCATCGAGAAAGCCGCGATCGGGATCGCATCGATGTGGCCTTCGACGCCGCCGGTGACCACCATGTCGGCATCGCCGAGCACGATGTGCCGCCACGCGTGGGCAATCGCCTCGGCCCCCGACGAGCACGCCGAGACCGGGGTGATGACACCGGCGCGGGCGCCGACGTTGAGACCGACAACTGCAGCGGGACCGTTCGGCATCGCCATCGAGACGGCCAGCGGGGAGACCTTGCGGTAGTTGCCCGACTGCTCGATCGCCTTGACGGCGTCGACCATGGCGTCGCCGCCACCCTGGCCGGTGCCGATGACGACGGCCAGGCGGTCGGGATCGACCTCGGGCTCGCCTGCCTGCGCCCAGAGCCGCTTGCTCATCACGTGAGCGATCCGCTCGACGTAGGCCATGCGGCGGGCCTTGACACGGGTCACCTCTTCTGCGGGGTCCTTGACCATGCGGCCACCGACGCGGCAGGGGAGCTCACCGTACTTCGTGACGAAATCGTCCGTGAGTTGCCGAATGCCCGTCTCGCCTGCGAGGAGACCTTTCCAGGTCGAATCGAGGTCCTCACCGAGGGAGGTCGACGCAACCATCGACGTGACCACCACGCTGGGGAAGTTGCCCCCCAGCGTGGAGTAGTCGCGGAGCGATGAGGTCACGAGCCGGCTTTCTGATCCGCCTCGACCTGGGCCTGGATCGCTGCGGCAGCTTCGGGGTTCTCGGACTCCAGCTTCTGGATGTACGAGACGGCGTCACCCACGGTGCGCAGTCCGGCGAGATCCTCGTCGGGGATCTTCACGCCGTACTTGTCCTCGGTCTGCACGGCGATCTCGACCATCGACAGCGAGTCGATGTCGAGGTCGTCGACGAACGACTTCTCCATGGTCACCTCGGACGGCTCGATGCCGGTGACCTCTTCGATGATCTCGGCGATGCCGGCGATGAGTTGTTCCTGGGTGGCAGCCACTGTGTGGTTCCCTTCGTTGTACTGGTGAATGTGAATGACTCCGGAACACCGCGAGCGTCGGCCCGCAGGTGTTTGGACCACCGGTCAATCCGGTTTCCGGGGGTCGCGGGGTGAGCGCGACCGCTATCCAAGCTCTAGATCTTGTCGAGGTCGGCGGGCACCTTGAGCGCGACGGACGGAACGCCCTTGAGTTCGCGCTTGGCGATGCCGACCAGAGTCCCCGCCGGGGTCAGCTCGACGATGCTGTCGGTGCCCGCTTCCCGGAGGTACGCCGAGCACAGATCCCACCGCACCGGTGAGGTCACCTGCTCGACCAGTTTGCGCAGTGCTTCAGCGCCTGTGGTGACCGGCTGTCCGTCCGAATTCGACAGCAGGGTACGGGTGGGATCACCCGGAGTGATGGACTCGGCAGCCTTGGCGACGGCGTCGCGGGCAGGCGCCATGAATCGCGTGTGGAACGCGCCGGCCACGGCGAGCTTGCGCGTCCGCGCCTTCTCCGGAGGGTTCGCGATGAGTTCGTCGATCGCCGCGACGTCGCCCGCGGCGACGATCTGGCCCACGGCGTTGCGGTTCGCAGGCACCAGGTCTAGCTCGTCGAGACGAGCGAGCACCTCCTGCTCGTCGCCGCCGAGAACCGCTGCCATCGTGGTCGGTTGGAGCGAGCACGCCTTGGCCATCTCCGCGCCGCGGACCGCGGCCAGCGTGACCGCCTCGTCGAACGTGATGACGCCGGTGATGGCCGCTGCGGCGAGTTCGCCGACCGAGTGGCCTGCGACCACGGCGTCGGCGGACAACTCGCGGCTCTTGGCGTACTCGTTGTACGCGAGGAGCGCGCTCGCCACGACCAGCGGCTGGGTCACGGAGGTGTCGGTGATCTCGTCCGCAGTGGCCGTCGTGCCCAGGCGCTCGAGGTCGAGTCCTGCCAGTTTGGACCAGATGGCCAGCTGGTCACGCGCGCCGGGAAGCTCCAGCCAAGGAGTCAGCATGCCGGGTGTCTGTGAGCCCTGTCCGGGCGCTAGCAAGGAAAGCACGTGACCAGAGAACACCTTTTGCGGCGGAAGTGTGGGTGTCGAGGCCGATGAACCTTCACGGCAGATTTTGTAGGGTTCCCACAATGGTGACCTGAGTGGCTATCCCATCGTCACCACTCTGAGATTCGTTACACAAATGTGCCCATATGGCATCTGCCTGCGAAAACGGTACGGCAGTCCTGTTAACAGTGTTTCTCATGTGGCTCGTGACGACGTTTCGTTCTTGAAGTGTGTCAAACGACCTACTGTCGCTGCTATGCGAAGTACATAGCCATCTCGGGAGTGTGTTGGATCACGTCCGGTCAGTTCGGCGATCTTCTTGAGTCGATAGCGAACAGTATTTGGATGAATGAACAGTTCGCGTGCGCACGCTTCAACCGACCCGCCCGCATCGAGATAGGTCTCGAGTGTGGTGGCCAAAGTAGGGCCGCCCTTGGCAAGCGGTCGGACGAGCGTGTCGATGAGCGCAGTGATCGCCGAGTGGTCGCCGTTGAGCGCCCGTTCCGGCAGCAACTCGACGCTGTGCACCGGACGGGGAGCGTTCGGCCAACCGTCCACCGCCGCCATCGCCGCCATGGCCTCGGTGGCGCTCGCGTGGGCGGCAGTGAGATTGGGCATCGTGGGGCCGATCACCACGGGAGCGTCGGCGAAATGGCCGAGGAGTGCCAACCCGAAGTCGTCGCTCGTGACGATCGGACCGCTGACGATCGCAACCAGCATCGATCCCTGCACCACCGAGAGTGCTGCACGGTCGTACTGCTTCGCGGTGTTGTGGATCGCGAGGGGCACCGACACGTTCTGTTCGGGCGGTGGTGCCCCGATGATGACTGTCGCGGGTGCATCCGAATCCCAGTTGAGCGCCGCCGCGCGCGACATCAGCTGAGGTCCGCTGTCACCGCGGACGACAGCGTCGACGACGAGCGCTTCGAGCCGCGAATCCCAGGCACCTCGGGATTCGGCGGCCGACGCGTAGATGGACGCGGCAGCGAAGCCGATCTCACGCCCGTAGCGCAGCACCGATTCGGTCAGCGCGCGCAGCTGCGCATCGTTGCGGGCGAGCAACGGTAGCCACTTCTCGAAGAACTCCATCGCCACGCGGACCATCTCGACTGTCTGCAGCAGCGAGATACGTCGGGCGAGATCCTGCGGGACCACCTGGAACGCCTGCACCGTGAATTTGACGTTGCCTTCCGGGTCCTGAATCCACTCCACGAAGTTCACGACTGCGGTTTGAACGACCAACTGCACACTCGCGCGCTGCGCGGCGTCGAGATCGGAGAAGTACGGCAATTGGTCGGCCATGGAGTGCACGGCCTCGGTGGCCAGTCGTCCGCTGTACTGCTTGACGCGACGCAGCAGCGTGTCGGGTAGGGCGTCGTGGACAGTTGCCGGCGCGGGCACATGAGCACCCCGCGCGCCGAACACATCGGCGGGCGGGGGCGTCATGCTGGGCTCGGACACATTCTCAATGTAGTCACCGCCCGCGGTGATGTCGGCCCCCGACGGCGGACGGGTTGTCCGCCGTCGAGGCGGGCGACGCTCAGGCGCTGCCGGTGTCGGCGTAGGACACTGCGGCCGCGTGGACGTCGGTGATCTGGTACTTGTCCGCGGCTTGCGCGGCCGTCGAGAACGGTATGTTGCCGTCACGCGCCAGCCCGACCAGGGTCGCGACCACGATCGACTCGGCATCGACGTTGAACACCCGACGTGCTGCCGGCCGCGTGTCGGAGAATCCGAATCCGTCCGTGCCGAGTGTCAGATAGGTCCCTGGCACGTAAGCGCGGATCTGCTCCTGGACGCCGCGCATGTAGTCACTCACCGCGATCGACGGGCCGACGGTATCTGCAAGCACCTCGGTCAGGTACGGCTGCGGGTGCGTGACGCCGGGTTCGCGAACGACGTTGCGGTCGAACGCGATGCCGTCGCGGGCCAGTTCTCCCCACGACGTCACGGAGTAGACATTCGCTCCGACTCCCCACTCGTCGGCCAGGAGCTGAGCGGCCTTCAATGCGTCGGGCATCGTCACGCCCGAGACCAGGATGTTGGCGTAGAGACTCTTGTCCGACGGTGCCTGCTGGTAGAGGTAGATGCCCTTGAGCACGCCGGCGACGTCGAGGTTCTCAGGTTGTGCCGGCTGCGAGATCGGCTCGTTGTAGACCGTCAGGTAGTAGTAGATGTTCTCCGGTTCCTCGCCGTACATCCGGCGCAAGCCGTCGTCGACGATGTGCGCGAGCTCGTAGGCGAACGCCGGATCGTAGGAGACCACCCCGGGGTTCGTGGCCGCGAGCAGCGGGGAATGCCCGTCGGCGTGTTGGAGTCCCTCGCCGGTCAGCGTCGTACGGCCTGCCGTCGCGCCGATGATGAACCCGCGGGCCATCTGATCGGCCGCCGCCCAGAAGCTGTCGCCGGTGCGCTGGAAACCGAACATCGAATAGAAGATGTACAGCGGGATCATCGGCTCGTTGTGCGTTGCATACGACGTGCCGACAGCAGTGAACGACGCCGCCGATCCGGCCTCGTTGATGCCCTCGTGCAGGATCTGACCTTCTGGGCTCTCCCGGTAGGCGAGCATCAGGTCGGCGTCGACAGAGGTGTAGAGCTGGCCGAACGGGTTGTAGATCTTCAGTGTCGGGAACCAGGAGTCCATCCCGAACGTACGCGCCTCATCCGGGATGATCGGCACGATTCGGCCACCGATCTCTTTGTCGCGCAACAGATCTTTGAAAACGCGGACCAGTGCCATCGTGGTGGCGACCTGCTGCTTGCCCGATCCCTTGGCCATCGTCTGCAGCATCCGTCCGGTATCGGCCTTGAGTGCCTTCGGCGCTGTGTGTCGGTTGGGCATGAACCCGCCGAGCGCGTTTCGTCGCTCGATCATGTACTCGATCTCGGGTGCGTCGGATCCCGGCGTGTAGTACGGCGGCAGGTAGGGATCGGCTTCGAGTGTTTCGTCGCTGATCGGGATCTCGGTGTGGTCGCGGAACGCCTTGAGATCGTCGAGGGTCAGCTTCTTCATCTGGTGGGTGGCGTTACGGCCCTCGAAGTGCGGACCGAGCGTGTAGCCCTTGATCGTGTGCGCGAGGATGACGGTCGGTTGACCCTTGTGCGCCATCGCTGCCGCGTAAGCGGCGTACACCTTGCGGTAGTCGTGTCCGCCGCGGTGGAGATTCCAGATCTGATCGTCGGACCAGTCTTTGACCAGTTCCTTGGTGCGGGGATCACGGTTGAAGAAGTGCTCGCGGATGTAGGCGCCGTCGTTGGCGCGGAATGTCTGGAAGTCGCCGTCTGCGGTCGCATTCATCAGATTGACCAGCGCGCCGTCCTTGTCGTTGTGGAACAGCGCATCCCACTCGCGGCCCCAGACGACCTTGATGACATTCCATCCCGCACCGCGGAAGAACGACTCGAGTTCCTGGATGATCTTGCCGTTGCCGCGCACGGGACCGTCGAGTCGCTGCAGATTGCAGTTGACCACGAAGGTGAGGTTGTCCAGCGCATTGGTGGCGGCCAGCTGCAGGAGCCCGCGCGACTCCGGCTCGTCCATCTCACCGTCGCCGAGGAATGCCCAGACATGCTGGTCGGAGGTGTCCTTGATGCCGCGGTGGTGCAGATACTGGTTGAAACGAGCCTGGTAGATGGCGTTCATCGGACCCAGGCCCATGGAGACGGTCGGGAACTGCCAGAAGTCGGGCATGAGACGGGGGTGCGGATACGAGGGCAACCCGCCGCCGAGGCCTGCGTGACTGTGTTCCTGGCGGAAGCCGTCCAAGCGGTCGGCACTGATCCTGCCGACCAGGAAGGCGCGCGCGTAGATCCCGGGCGATGCATGTCCCTGGATGAAGACCTGGTCGCCGCCACCGGGATGGTCGAGTCCGCGGAAGAAGTGGTTGTAACCCACCTCGTAGAGCGACGCCGACGATGCGTACGTCGAGATGTGACCGCCGACGCCCACACCCGGCCGCTGCGCCCGATGCACCATGATCGCGGCGTTCCAGCGAATGTAGTTGCGGAACCGTCGCTCGATCTCCTCGTCACCGGGGAAGTACGGCTCGTTCTCGGTCGCGATGGTGTTGACGTAGTCGGTCGAGGTCAGCGCCGGAATCG
This sequence comes from Gordonia otitidis NBRC 100426, assembly GCF_000248075.1. Taxonomy (GTDB): domain Bacteria; phylum Actinomycetota; class Actinomycetes; order Mycobacteriales; family Mycobacteriaceae; genus Gordonia; species Gordonia otitidis. The sequence continues at coordinate 53,587 of NZ_BAFB01000065.1, forward strand.
ATACTCGGTTCTCACCCGCGCGTTCGAGTAGGCGGAGCATCAGGTAGCGCGCGCGTGCAGGACCTTGTTCCTCGACGAGCTTGTCGAATGACTCCAGCCATTCGCTGGTTTCCTCGGGGTCGTTGTCGGGAAGATACGACGCGACGCCTTCACGGATGACGCGTACCCCGGCGTTCTGCTGGCTGCCCTGCTGGTTCGACTCTGGCCGGTCGGTCGGCGCGGCTTCGGTCGCGCTCGCGACGCCGGTGCTGTCGGTGCTGGCTGCCTGTTCGGTCACGGTGATGCCCACTCCTACGTTCGGCCGGGACACGGTGGTGCTCGGCATGACGACAATTGGCGACGAGGTGCGTTGGGTGTGTGCAGACTCCATCGTCCACCTCACATCGTGCCCCATGTCACGTGTATTGGCACCGGTCACCCACTGTCGTGTGGGGGATTCGCTTCCCACCTGCGGTAGCGTTTCGGTGTTTGGTGCCAGAAGGTGGAGCGGCGTCGGGGGAACGGCCGTAGGGGAGACATGACGAGACGAACGGCGCGACGGATGATCGGCGCGGGACACAGACGGGGTCGGCGTGGTCCGACAGAGGCCCCTCGTGGACCGATCGCCCGTGCGACGGGGATGTCTCTGACGTTGATCGCGGCGACGACGCTGCTGATCCTGCAGGGCTGTTCTTCTGTGCAGGGCAGTGCCGGACCGGGCCCGGGCGAGGCGGCGGCCTACCAATCAGAACTGTCGACGTCGCGGGCGGCGCAATCGGCGAAGGCGGGTGCCGAACTCTGCGGCGAGTCGACGAAGGCGATGGTGGTGATGCTGCGCGGGTACAACGCGTTCATCGCGGGGTTGAACGCGAAGCAGTCCTACGACAAGATCGGCGATCTCGGCGACAGGGCCCGTGCCGCGCTCATCGCGGGAACGGACATGGTCCGACCGAAACAGACCGCCGAGGTGCCGGATGATCTGGCAGGCGTCGTCGCGTCGTTCGTTGCGAGTAGTGGCGCCCTGGGGGATGTGATCGGGCGTCGTCAGACCGCAGGACTCAATGCGGCATCGACGACGTGGACCGATGACAGGAGATCGGTTCTCGACGTGTGCCGCACCTACCTGCCCGCGCCGCCTGCGACCTCCGCCGTCCAGACGCCGACTTCGAGCTCGCCGAGTGACCCGAATCGCCAGACTCCGAGCGCGCCGTCGCCCACACCAACCCGGTGAGTGTCACCACGTGCGTCGAACGTGTCGATGTTGGTGCGTAGAGTCTCCTCGTGTTGCACTGAGGTCCATTACGCTGTCCCCTAAGCTGAGAAGCGCAATGAGATCTGACAACGTACCCGTAGGAGGTCGACACGCGGTGGTAGCCGCCACAGGGGGCAATGGCTCCGAGGGCAGCAACGCCCAGAAACTCGGGTTCGCGCCCGGAATGGTGGTGCAGGAGCTCGGTTGGGACGAGGACACCGACGACGATCTGCGCGCCGATATCGAGGACGCGATCGACGCCGAGATGCTCGATGAGGATGCGATCGACGTGGTCGACGTCGTATGGCTGTGGTGGCGGGACGACGACGGCGATCTGGTGGATCGCCTGATGGACGCCATCACACCGCTCTCCGACGAGGGGTACGTCTGGGTCGTGTCGCCCAAGACCGGCAATCCCGGGTACGTCGATCCGAGTGACATCGCCGAGGCCGCCCCGACAGCGGGACTCACCCAGACCAACGTCGTGAGTCTTGGTGAGTGGTCGGGTTCGCGACTGGTGCAACCGAAGGCCCGGCCCGGAAAGCGGGCATGAGCGACGACTCGACCCCCGAGGTGTCGACGGTTACTCGTGCCTCGGATTCATCGGTCGCCGACCTTTCGTCCCAGCGATCGCGCTGCGTGTTGTCGGTCGGCTCTCTCGCACCGGATTTCGAGCTACGCGACCAGAACAACCAGCGGGTCCGTCTGTCGCAGATGCTCGGCGACCGTCAGGTGTTGATCGTCTTCTTCCCACTCGCATTCACCGGCACCTGTCAGGGTGAGCTCGGGTTCATCCGCGACCACTATCACCGTTTCGTCAACGACGACGTCGCTGTCGTCACTATCTCGGTCGGACCACCACCGACCCACAAGGTGTGGTCGGCGGCGCAGGGCTTTCTGTTCCCGATCCTGTCCGACTTCTGGCCACATGGCGAGATCGCACGGGCCTACGGGGTGTTCGACGAGAAACGCGGGTTCGCGCAGCGCGGTACGTTCCTCGTCGGGCGCGACGGCCGAATCGTGTTCTGCGACATCGTCGGGCCCGGTGAGGCGAGAACCGAATCCCATTGGGAGATCGCACTCGGCGCGGTCGCTGCTCAGTGACCCGCGCCGCGCCCGCTTCACTACGAGGTGGCGCTGCGCAGGACGACGACCGATCGTGCTCGCACGTGACACCGCTCGGCGACGAGGGTTGACGGTGCGTCGGGAGCGAAGGTGTCTACGACGACGCTCCACCGGTGTTGTGCGAGATGGGGTGCGAGGGTCACGTCGATTCCGTGCCACCAGCCGTTGAACAGTACGACGAAGAGGTTGTCGGCCAGAGTTCTCGTCGCGCCCGAGGATTCGGGTGGTGCGACCGCCCACACGAGCGCTCGCGCGCGCGGGTTCCGCCAGTCGTCGTCGGTCATCGCCGTGCCGTCGGGTGTGAACCAGTCGGGAGTGTCGGCGCGTGCGACCGCTGCTCTGCACAGCGCGCTGTGCCCGTGGCGCAGCGCGATGAGGTCGCGTGTGAAAGCGATCAGGTTCTCGTCGCCCGAGGTCCAGTCGAACCAGCTGATCTCGTTGTCCTGGCAGTAGGGGTTGTTGTTGCCGCGTTGGGTGCGTCCGCGTTCGTCCCCACCGAGCAGCATCGGTGTGCCTGCGGAGAGCAACAGGGTTGCGAGCATCGCGCGTGCTTGCCGACGGCGCAACGCGACGATCGCGGGGTCGCTGGCCGGTCCCTCGGCACCGCAGTTCCACGATCGATTGTCGTCAGTGCCGTCGGAGTTGTGGAAACCGTTGGCCTCGTTGTGTGTACGGTCGTAGGAGACGAGGTCGCGCAGCGTGAAGCCGTCGTGCGATGTCACATAGTTGACCGACGCCGCGCGGCGTCGGTCAACTATGTGTGGGTCATGGGTGCGGCCACCGAACACGTCGGCCGAGCCGGTCAGGCGACGGGCCAGAGGGGCGAGCATGCCCTCGTGGCTGCGCCAGTAGTCACGAACGCAGTCGCGGTAGCGGTCGTTCCACTCGCCCCACTCCGGACCGAACGCTCCGAGTTGGTGACTGTCGTTGCGGCCCACATCCCACGGCTCCGCGATCAACCGCACCCGGGACAGGATCTCATCCTGGCCGAGCACCCGCAGGAACGTCGCCGCCGGGTCGAAGGTGCCGCCATCGTGCTCGACCCCGCGCCGGGCAAGCGTCGGCGCGAGGTCGAACCGGAAGCCGTCGACTCCCAGCGACACCCAGTAGCGCAGCGAGTCAGTGACCATACGCAACGTGGTCGGATGGGTCACCGCAACGGAGTTGCGGCATCCGGTGGTGTCGACGTACGAACCGTCCTCGGGGTCGAGGACGTAGTACGCGCGATTGTCAAGTCCGCGGTGGCACAGGGTCGGGCCCGAGCCGTCGCCCTCGGCGGTGTGGTTGTAGACGACGTCGAGGATCACCTCGATCCCGCCCTCGTGCAGGGCGTCGACCATGTCGCGGAACTCGGCGACCGTCTCGGCACCGCGCCCTGCGCGTTCGGCGGCCGAGTAGTCGTTGTGCGGTGCGAAGAAGCCGATGGTGTTGTAACCCCAGTAGTTCGTCAGATGGTGCGAGACGAGTTCGGGTTCGGCAACGCTGCGATGTACGGGCAGGAGTTCGACCGCATTCACGCCGAGCGAGCAGAGGTAGTCGATCGCCGCGGGATGTGCGAGCCCGGCGAACGTACCTCGCAGATCGTCGGGTATGTCCGGGTGCGTCATGGTGAATCCGCGTACGTGCAGCTCGTAGATCACCAGTTCGGACGCTGGCCGTCGCGGACCCGCAGTCACTGCGGGCCGGCGACGCGGGCCGGGTGGGAGTGGATCGACGACGACGCTGCGCGGGACGAACGGGGCCGAGTCGAGCGTGCTGGGCATCTCGGGGGCGTCGACGTCGTGGTCGAGGACTGCGTCGCAGTACTCCACCCCGCCGACGATGCGCCGGGCATAGGGATCGAGGAGGAGCTTGGTCGGGGTGTAGCGCAGCCCACGGTCGGGTGCAAAGGGACCGTCGACCCGGAACCCATAGCGGGTCCCTGCGCGCACACCCTCGACGAACCCGTGCCATACATCGACCTCGCGCCCGGGAAGCGCGAGGCGTGTCTCCGCACCGGCGTCGTCGAAGAGGCAGAGCCACACCGCGTCTCCGCCTGAGCTCACCGCGAAGTTGGTGCCCCGGTCGGTGACGGTTGCTCCGAGTGTCGACGGGTCCCCGGGTCGGATGGTCCCGGTCATCGGGATCCCTTCTCGTCGAATGAGCGCGGTGGGGGGCGCGTGCGCGGAAGTCGCTGACGGTGACGATACGTCAGACCGGCCTTGGTCGTGGTGCTCGCAGGTTGCGCCGCGACGAAGGCCCGCTGTGCCGGAGTGGTCTCTGGTACACCGGACACATGAGCGCTCCTCTGATCGAACTCAATTCAGGTGTCGAGATCCCGCAGCTCGGGTTGGGCGTATGGCAGGCGACGTCGGACGAGGCGGAGCAGGCGGTCCGTTTCGCGATCGACGAGGCCCACTATCGGCATATCGACACGGCGGCGGCCTACGGGAACGAGGCGGGTGTCGGAGAAGGTATCGCGTCGTCGTCGGTGCTGCGGGCGGACGTCTTCCTCACGACCAAACTGTGGAACGCCGACCACGGCTACGAGCGCGCGCTCGCGGCCGTCGACACCAGCCTGCGGACACTGGGCACCGACTACGTGGACCTGTATCTGATCCACTGGCCGCTGCAGGACCGAGATCAGCTGATGCGAACCTGGGACGCGATGGAGAAGATCCTCGCCGACGGCAAAGCGCATTCGATCGGGGTGTGCAACTTCGAACCGCACCACCTGCAGGCGCTCATCGATCGAGGTGGGGTGCTCCCCGCTGTCGACCAGGTGGAACTGCACCCGCACCTGCAGCAGCGTGAACTCCGGGAGTTCGCGGGGGAGCACGGAATTGCGATCGAGTCCTGGAGTCCGCTCGGTGGAACGTCCGGATCGGGGTGGGGGCCGAATTCCAAACCCAACACGGTCTTGTCGGATCCGACCATCGGCGACATCGCCGCCAAGTACGGGCGCTCACCCGCCCAGATCGTCATCGCGTGGCACATCAGGTCAGGCCTGATCGTGATCCCCAAGTCGGTGCATGACGACCGGATCAAGCAGAACATCAGCGTGTTCGATTTCGAACTCGACGACGAGGACATGGAGCGGATCGCATCGCTCGACAGTGGTGAGCGGGTCGGTATGCATCCCGACGACATGAACCTCGACGCGCCGAGTTGATTCGAGCGGTCGTCGAGCGTCTATCGCTGACGGAGCGGCCTGTGCGCTCAGCTGGTGTGCGAACTCACTCGCACGCGATGCCGTCGCCGTCACGGTCGAGGCGCGTCGAGTACCCGGGCTGCCCGCGCCGAAGCGGGGCGGCGCCCGCGGCGCGTGCCTGTGAGCAGTTCGCATATGCCACGCTCGACGGCCCCGGTTGCGACTGCTGGGGAGCCGGGGCGATTGGCCGCGGCGCTGGGGTGGCGGGAGCGGCATCGGGTGCATCACAGTTCGACAGGATGCGGATCATCGCCTGTTTCTCGGCCGCAGTCACCCAGAGGTGATAGACGGCCTTGACCTGGATCTGCCGCTCGACGTAGGTGCATCGGTACGCCTTGTTCGGTGGCAGCCACGTCGCTGCGTCGCCTGCCCCCTTGGCCTGATTGGTCGGCCCGTCGGTGGCCTGCAGATTGCGCGGATCGTTCGCCAGATTCCGACGCTGCTCAGCCGAGAGTCGTTGCGCGCCCTTCTGCCACGCGTCGGACAGCGCCACGACATGGTCGATCTGCACCTTCGACGACGTGCTGGTGCCCCGCGTGAACGGAATCGACGTGCCCGTGTACGGATCGTCGAGCGTGCCGGACATCACGACGCAGCCGTGGGTGTTCGGTTTGAGTACGACGTCGGTCAGGTCTCGTCGGAGGATGTCGTTGCGGGTATCGCAGCCGTTGTGCCCATCGGCGACCGTGACGTCGTCGGACCATGCCTGTCCGAACTGCGAACGCGAGTACCCCGTCTTCGGTGCGCGTCCTTTCACCTGAAGAGTGTCGAGCGTCGTCCGTGCACTCGAGGCCGCGACCTGTGACGGGGCGGCTGGTGCCGGCGCAGCCCAGGCGGTCCCGGCCTCGGCGGCGGGCAGTACGGTCCCTGCCACGGCAACGGTCACCGCGACGGGCCATGCGAAGTCGATACGACGGGAACCGCGTCTGTTCAGCATGAGCGAAACGTATCAGGCCCCACCGACAGTCTTCGTGGTGCGCAGGAATTCCTATGCGGGGGAAGGAAGAGGTGAGTGCGCGCAAAGGGATTCGAACCCCTGACCGCTGGTGTGTAAGACCAGAGCTCTACCGCTGAGCTATACGCGCTCGACGCGTCACCATCGAGGCCGCGCGTCAACACACGAATCTAGCCGGTCGGTCGGTCGGAACCCAAACCGCGGCGGTGCCGATGGTCTGCGACCCACATGTTCTCGCTGCCCGGCGACGTCAGTCCCGTTCGGTTGCGTCGCATACTCAGTTGAAGATCGGCGGCAGTGCGAACAGCACGATCGTCGACCACACGACATGGGTGCAGACCGGCGCGACGATGCCGCCCGTGCAGCGGCGCAGCACCGCGCACAGGCTGCCGAGCAGTATGGCCGCGAACCCGAGCATCACGTTTCCGCTGGCCAGTGTCGCGATGACGTAGACGACCGTCGACACGAGGATGGGATGGTAGGGCCGTACGGCCGAGTACACGGCGCCACGGAAGAACAGTTCCTCGGCTGCACCGTTGATGAGGGTGATCGCCGTGACGACGCCGATGCTGCCGTAGTCGGCGAACGCGAGGACCTGGCTGACGAGATCGCTGAGCGGGGGGATCAGGCGGGTGAGGAAAGCGCCGACGACGAAGACCGCACCCAGCGCGGCTCCGGCGATCACCCCGAGCCAGACCGCGTTCGACACCGATCCCGCAGAGCCGTCGAGGGAGAACCGACCGGCGGGGAGCGGGCCGGTGACCACGGCGCCGACGATCCAGGTCGCGGCGAGGCCGAGTGTGAGCGGGTAGAACGCGGTATCGCCCGGAGTGACCGACAGCGACACCCCGAGCAGGGCGGCGCCGAGGAGAACGAAGGCCAGTACGCCGAGACGACGTCGAGTCGAGTACAGCGGAGCGTCGATGTTGCGGTCGACGGAGACGGCGTCGCGGAGCCGCGCCACCGACGGCGGCAGGGACGTCGTCGCCATCAGGTGAGAAGTCGTCCGAGTATGCGGCGACCGATGAGCGCGACACCCGCGGCCGTCCCGACCACTCCCACGAGAGCGCCGACGGCTGTGCGGCGCGCGCGTAACCAGTCTCCGCCTGCCCAGTCGGGATCGGTGTCGGCGAGGTGGTGCAGATCGGCCAGTTCCGAGACCGGACGAGGGTACGGGGAACCGACGGCCGAGCGGATGGCCTCACGCATGGGCGTCAGTCCGCCCGCGGGAGCGGGCACGAACTCCTGGATGCGGTGCTCTGAGGCACGCATCGGGTAGCGCAGGGAGGTGACCAGCTCTTCGGTGAGAGATGCCGGGGCGGGAGTGACGATGCCCCCGACCTTACCTGCCAGCCGCGTGGGGATCGACGGGAGCGGGATGCGCGCACGTGGCATCCGGATCGCGCGCAGGTACTCGTCGAGAATCGAGCGATAGACCCCGGTATCGGGGCCCGCGATGTCATACGAACCGGCGGGAAGCGAGGGATCGGCTGCCGCGACGAGGTAGTGGATCACGTCGCGGATGGAGATCGGGTCCATCGGATTGTCCATCCACCCCGGCTCGGGGATCACCGGGAATCGGTCGGCGAGGTAGCGCAGGATCTCGAACGACGTCGAGCCTGCACCGAGGATGACCGCCGCGCGCAACCACACGAGTTCTGCGCCGTCGTCGATGGCGAGCCCTTCACCGACGTCGGCGCGGCTGCGCAGATGTGCCGACATCTCGTCACCGTCGGGTACGAAACCGCCGAGGTAGATGATGCGCTTCACGCCGAGGTTGCGTGCCGCCTGAGCGACATTGCGCGCTGCGGCACGGTCGCCGTCGGCGAAATCGGCCTGCCCGATGCCGTGTACGAGGTAGTAGATCGCATCGACCGGCTGCCCGTCGGAGCTCGCGGCGTCGAGGGCGGCGCGCACCGAGTCGGCGTCGTTGACGTCCATGTCGACGGCGCTCACCTCGTCAGCCCATCCGTACTGCGCCAGTCGCTTCGGTGAGCGCGACGCGACGACGACGCCGTGGCCTTCGTCGAGAAGTGCTTGAACGAGTCGTGAGCCGACGTATCCCGTGGCGCCGGTTACCAATAGCCGCATTTGCGCAACGATAGCGAGCGCCGCAGGACGTGGCCCACTCGTGATTGCGTGGTCACGAGAACATCACGGTGATCTGTGCGTCGACGGGAGGGCACGCCGAGCGGCCTCAGGCGCGGCGGTAGCGCTCGGCCAGGTGCAGGTGTCGCTGGGCGACTGCGCGACACTCGTCACGCAGCGCGGGGGGCTCGAGAACGGAGAAGTCTGCGTCGAACGCATGCAGCCAGCGGGCGATGGAGGTGAGCGACGTGCTGTACAGGGTGAGATCACAACTCGATTGGTCGCCGAATTCTATTGTGCCCCAAGCATCGTCGACCATCGGCTCGACGACGTCGAGCGGTGCGTGCACCCGGACACGCGCGGTCGCTGCCCGGTAAGCCGCACCGAGACTGCGTGCCAGGTACGCGGCAGCGCCTCCTTCCGGCAGTTCGCGGGGTACGAAGCGCGCTCCGTTGGGGGTCTTCACCGTCATCCGGTCGACGCGAAATGAGCGCCAGTCGTCGCGATCGGGGTCCCAGGACACCAGATACCACCGAGAACCCCTGCGCACCAGACGGTATGGTTCCACCTCCCGGCGACTGACGGTGCCGTCGCGGCGCTGATACTCGAAGCGGAGGTGCTCGGCGCGATGGCATGCTGTCGCGATGTCGGACAGCACACCCGCGGCCACCTCCGTGTCGTTGCGTCCCAAGGGCAGGGAATCGAGGGTGAGGGCGTCGAGGCGGTGTCGCAGACGTGAGGGCATCACCTGTCGCAACTTGGCGAGCGCTCCGGCGGAGGCTTCCGTCATGTCGCTGACCGCGGCGCTGGTGATGGCATTGAGACCCAGTGCGACAGCGAGGACCTCTTGGTCGTCGAGCAGCAGCGGAGGCATCTCCGCTCCCGGTCCCAACCGGTAGCCGCCTCCCACGCCCACCGTCGAGTCGACCGGATATCCGAGGTCGCGCAGCTTGTCGACGTCGCGGCGCACCGTCCGCGTCGTGATGTTCAGGCGTTGCGCGAGGTCGTCGCCAGACCACTCCCGACGCAGCTGGAGCAGGGACAACAGTTGGAGGAGGCGAGCCGACGAATCGAGCATGTGCTCATTGTCGCGCGTATCGCGGACAATTACGGTCCGCAATCGCCACCGCGTGGGATCAGGCGGTGTGTCGGGTGAAGAACTGCCAGATCAGCGACGTAGCCGACAGCGAATTGCTCATGTATCCGCTCTCGGAGGGACTTCCCGTGGAGCCGGGCCACACGTGCGCGCCACCGTTGACGCGGTAGTGGGTGATCTCGTGACCCGACGCGGCACAGAACGGCCAGTCGACACGGGTGACGTACCTGGTCGCGGGGAATTCGAGCGGCGTCCCCACACAGCCGTCACGGGCCGCCCAGCCCGACAGCCAGTCCATCACCGGCAGGTACGCGCCGCCGTGGCGGACGCCGCCGTCGTAATGGATCGTCTGGTCAGCCGTCCCGTGAAAATCGATGATCGACGCGGGCGGCGCGCCGGCACAATCCGGTCGTCCGATGTCGTAGAACGCTCCACTCACGACCGCGTACGCGGCGAAGTCGCCGGACATGCGGCAGGCGAGCATGGCGACGAACCCGCCGCCGTTCGACCGACCGGCAGCATATGTGCGGTCCGGGTCCACGCACGCAGCAGCGCGCACCTCCCGCAGGATCGTCCTCGTGAACGCGATGTCGTCGGCGCGGGGCGACGAATACGGCGCGCCCTGCCAGGAGACGAGGTCGTCGGTGCCGCGCAGCCCGTCCGGATAGACGACGATCGCGGGAAGAGATGCCAGCCGCGTGAACCGGGCGAACGTCGCCGCAGGCTCGGCGTGACCGTGGAAGGCCAGGATCAAGGGATAGGGTGACCGTCCCGAGTACCCGGCCGGAACGTTGACGCTGTAACTCCGTTCGACGCCGTCGACGCGTGTCGTGTGTCTCGACGTTCCCTGGCCGAGCCGGTCGGTGGCCGCGCAGCCTGCGAGGTCGGCCACCTGCCGCTGCGGCGGCGCGCCGTGCGCGGCAGGAGGGGCCGCGAGAAGCGAGGCGACGAGGACGCAGAGGACCCCGGTCAGGACACCGACAACGGCGGAGGACAAGGTGCGCCTGGCACGGCGTCGGGCTGATCGCGGCACCCGGCAAGACTAGTGGGTGCGGCCGTCGACGGTGACGTGACCGCGCCGATCGCCGTGCACTCGCGGCGAATCGGCGGTACGTCGCGTCTACATTTGCGATGCTTGGCCCATGTCGGGTGATGCGTACGACGCCGGGTCCGCGCCCAACCCGACCCCGAGTCGGCACCAGACCAGGGCATCCACGCCAGTGGCGGCGGTCGTCGTCGCCGCGCTCGTCGCCCTCGCCGCCGCTTTCGTGCTCCCCGCGCGGGCCGACGCAGCGCCGTCGGGGCACGTGAGCTCCCGGGGTCTCCCGCCGGGGTTCCTGTGGGGTGTGTCGTCGTCGGGTTTCCAGTCTGAGGGGATGGACCCCGGGGGTCTGCACGCGGGAGGCCGGCTTCCCGACAGCAACTGGAGCAGGTACGTGGCCGCGGGTAAGACAGATGACGCTGTGGGCTCGTCCGTCGACTTCCGCCACCGCTATCGCTCCGACATCGCGCTCGCGAGGTCTCTCGGCGTGAGGGTCTATCGCGTCTCGGTCGAATGGGCGCGCATCGAACCGAGGCCGGGGGTGATCGACCGCCGCGAACTCGCCTACTACGACGAGATGATCGGCGCGATCGTGAGTGCAGGCATGCGCCCGATGATCACACTCGACCACTGGGTCTATCCGGGCTGGATCGCCGCGCGTGGCGGGTGGGCCGTTGCCTCGACACCGACGGCGTGGTTGCACAACGCGCGATTCGTCGTCGACCGGTATGCGCGATACGACCCGCTGTGGATCACGATCAACGAGCCTGAGGTCTACATCCTGAACGAGGTCCGCATGGGCGGACTACCCGCGACGGCGAGTGCGGCCATGCGGAACAGGCTCGTCGAGGTGCACACGTCGATCTACCGATACATCCACCAACGGCAGCCCGGTGCCCTGGTGTCGACGAACATCGCCTACGTCCCGACGGTCGAACCGATCCTCGACGCCGCGTTCGTCGACCTGGTGCGTTCGTCACTGGACTTCATCGGGCTCGACTACTACTACTCGGCCTCGGTCACCGACCTCGGCGCGATCAACGCCGCAACCGGAAAGCCGTGGAAGGCGCCACTATCCGCCGACGGCATCTACTACTCGTTGCGCGACCTCGCGCGCCGCTTCCCCGGCACACCGCTCTATGTAGTCGAAACGGGCATGCCGACCGAGAACGGTGGCCCGCGGCGTGACGGCTACCGCCGCGGCGATCACCTCCGCGACCTCGTGTACTGGGTCACGCGGGCATATGCCGACGGATACCCGGTCATGGGGTTCAACTACTGGAGCCTCACCGACAACTACGAATGGGGTTCGTACACACCGCGATTCGGCTTGTACACCGTCGACGTCAAGACGGATCCGACGCTGCGTCGGCAACCTACCGACGCAGTGGCCGCCTATCGGGAGGTCACCGCACACAACGGGGTAGGGGCGGCGTACCGTCCGACTCGGCCCGCCCAGTGGTGCTCACTGGCAGCCGCGCCTGCGAGCTGTACCCAGCCGGTGCGCTGACCGACCCGCCGGACCTGCCGAAGACCGACACGCTCGAGAACCGAGACAGACGCACAGCCGAGACAGACGCACGACCGAGACACCGGAGGGTGAACACATGGCACACACAGTCGTCGACAAGGACGCGATCACGTCCGCGCTGATCGCGGAATGGTCTGTGCTTCGCGCACTCGCGGGGCAGCTGACCGACGAACAATGGTCAGCGCCGTCGGTGCTGCCGGGCTGGACCAATGCCGACATCGTCGCCCACATCATCGGCACCGAGAGCATGCTCGACGGTCGCGATGTCGCGGCCGCCGACGACATCGCCGATCGGGAACACGTCAAGAATCCGATCGGCGAACTCAACGAACGCTGGGCCGACCACTTCCGGGCCCGCCCGCGCCCGGAGGTGCTCGCCGCGCTCGACGACATCATCGAAACACGGACCGCCGCGCTGACGGCGATGTCGCCGGAGGAGTTCGAGGCGGACGCCGTCACACCTGCCGGGCCGGACACCTACGGACGTTTCATGCGCATCCGCGTGTTCGACTGCTGGATACACGAGATCGATCTGCGCGACGCCCTCGCAGACGGCTCCACTCCGACCGATCCGGCGTCTGCGGACGCGGCGCTCGAGGAGATCTCCTCATCGCTCCCGTTCGTGGTGGGCAAGCGGGCGTCGGCGCCGGCGGGCAGCACCGTCCGATTCGAGATCACCGGGCTCGCACCTCGTGACGTACGGATCGCTGTGGATGGACGCGCAACGCTCGTCGAGTCGTTCGCTGACGGCGACGACGCGGCGGACCTGACCCTGCGCGTCGACGGTGTCGAGCTGGCCCGACTCGTGGGAGGACGCCGCGACGCCGATCCCGGCGCTGTCGAGGTCATCGGCGACGAAGCCCTTGGCAAGGCCGTGATCGACCGACTCGACTACGTGATCTGACCTGGCGAACTCATGTTCGATACGTCTTCGGGATCGCACATTCGACGATTCTCGGTGCGCAACAAACTGTCATTCAAACAGTCGATTCCGAGGGTATCGGCCACACATCTGGTGTGCCGTGGCGCACATCATTCGGGATCGTGAAGGTATCTTCCGCGTCCGAACCGCCGTGCTTCGCTACCAGCAATCGTTCTCGCAGGCAGTGGATCGCTGAGTAGCGTGCGGACCAATGCCGCAGAGGGGCCGAGATCGTCGTCGCTGCCCACCACGACGACGTTGCCTGTGCGTCGACCCTTGAGCATCGACGGGTCGGCGATCAGCATCACGTGGGCGAAGACCTCGGCGACCGCAGCGGCATCGGCCCGCACCAGCTCGAGGGTGCTGGCATCGCCACAATTGGCGAGATAGAGCCCGCCGGGTGTGAGCACCCGCTTGACCGCGCTGACGAACTCGACCGTCGTCAGATGTGACGGCGTACGCGCATCGGAGAACGCGTCCCGGACGACCACGTCGCGCGAGCCTTCTGTCAGCGACTCGGTCACCGCGCGCGCGTCCCCGACACGGATGCGCAGCAGCGGTGCGCGCGGAAGGTCGAACCATTCGCGCACCAGGCGGGCCAGTTCGGCGTCGACTTCCACGGCGACCTGCCTCGCTCGCGGATAGCGGGCGGCCAGCGTGCGGGGGAGTGCGCATGCGGCACCGCCGAGGTGCAGAACCCGCAGCTGCGTCGAGGTGTCGGGATATCGGTCGTCGATCACCGCGGCCATCTGGCGGAGGTACTCGAAGTCGAGAGCCAGCGGGTCGTCGGGATGGATGTGTGAGCTGTGTGTTCCGTTGATCAGGAGCAACCAGCCGCCGGAGATCGGGTCGGTGATCACTTCGGCGGTGCCGGTGTCGATCGGGTGGCTACCCGGGGCGGGCGTCGGGCGCGGCTTGGCCATGCACTGACGATACGATCGCGCGGTGCTCGCCGTCCGACCCAGGCCCCTCACGCGAATCGGTCAGCTCCGACGCCCCCGGTCCGCGACGCTCGACGTACCGCTGGGACTCGGGCTCGGCTACGTTCTCGACCGTGCGCTCGGCGACCCGCGCCGGTGGCATCCGGTTGCCGGCCTCGGCCGCATGATCGGCGGGCTCGAGCGGCGTGGGTACGCCGATTCGACGGCGGCGGGCGTGGTGTTCGCCCTGACGTCGATCTGTGCGGCGACGGGCGCGGGGTCAGGTGCCGATCGGTTGGCGAGGCGCTGCGACTCGTCGACGCTGCGCATTGCGCTCGTTGCCGCGACCACGTGGTCGGTGCTCGGCGGCACCACGCTCAACCGTGTCGGGCTCGAGGTGGCCCACAGTCTGTCCGCCGGCGACGTCGATGCCGCTCGCGCTCTCGTACCGAGCCTGTGCGGACGTGATCCCGAGGCACTCGACACCGCCGGAATCGTGCGCGCCGCAGTCGAATCGATCGCCGAGAACACCTCGGATGCCGCCGTGGCGCCGTTGTGCTGGGGTGCGGTAGCAGGTGTGCCGGGGCTGATCGCGTATCGAACCATCAACACACTCGACTCGATGGTCGGTTACCGCAACGACAGATATCGACGCTTCGGCTGGGCGTCGGCACGGCTCGACGATCTCGCCAACGTCGTGCCGGCTCGTCTGGCCGCCGTGCTGATCATTCTGCTGGGACCCGACCGTGTCGGCGCGAGACGCGCGTGGCAGCGCGACGCCGCGGCCCACCCGAGTCCGAACGCCGGGGTCGTCGAATCGTCGTTCGCCGGTGCACTCGGTCTGCGACTCGGCGGTCTGACCGTGTACCCGCACGGTGTCGAAGACCGCCCCACACTGGGCGACGGTCGCGTTCCCGAGGTCGCCGACCTGTATTCGACGACGCGCCTGTCCCATCGCGTGCAGGACGGTGCGCTGGTGTCCTCCGTGGTGGTGGCGTTCGTGATTGGCGTGGTGCGCGCACGCCGCGACGCTATCCGCCGTAGCGCTGCGTGAGCTTGTCACGCACGTCGGCCGGTGCGTGATCGGTGTCAGGACCCAACCCGATCCGCGACGAGTCGTGGTCGACGGCGTCGTCGGCGATGGTGTCGCCGCGCAGCTCGGCCCGCAGCCGTTTCCGGCGAGCAGCGCGGTCGGAGGTGGCCGCCGACGTGATCGACGCCGCGCGACCCGACGCCGTCTCGGCCGCCTCTGCGGAGTCGGCGCGGTCGGCGGTGGCCGACGATGCGGTCTGGGGCGTGACGGCCGTACCGGCACGTGCACGTCGACGTTGCCTCACCTCGGCGTAGATGAAGTAACCAGCTCCCAGCGGAGCCATGATGCCGAACGCGAGCCACTGCAGCCCATACGACAGGTAGGGGCCGGAGTCGAGCTGGGGCAGCGGTATCTCGCCGAGCGCCCCCGGTTGGTTCGGCGAGATCTGGATGTAGAACGGATCCATCGCCGTCGTCGTGGCACGCGACAGCTCGGTGGGATCGATCGTGTACATCGACAGGGCGCCGTCGACCGTTGCCGCACCGCGCCCCGGCGTCGTGCCCTCGCTCGCCCTGATCCGACCGTCGATCGTCACCTGCCCCGCAGGCGGTGCCGGAACGGCGGGCGTCTGACCTTGCTCGGGCCGCACGTACCCGCGGTCGATGACGAGCACCCTGTCCGACCCCGCGACCCGGAAGGGCGTGAGGACCTCGATCGCCGGACGCTCGTCGACCGAGCGCAACCGGACGAGCGCCTGTTTGTCGGTGAGGAACGTCCCGGTGATGTGCACTTCACGCCACTCCGTGTCGGACCGGAATCCGCTGCCGGCAGGTGCGACCGAGGCCAGTGGCACCGGTGCTATCGACACGGCCTGCTCGATGAGATGGTTGCGCTCACTGGTTCTGCTGTTCTTGCCCAACTGCCACGGGGCGAGGATGGAGAAGCACAGTGCCGCGAATGCCACGACCACGACCGCCAGGGCTATCCACCCAGGTCGCAGGAATGTCCGCAGAACGCGCATGCATCAACGGTACCGAGCTGACGCGGCTGGATGTCGTGCTGGTCGCCTTTTCTGATCACACCCACGACGGGTCTGTGGTCGTCGCCGGTGCGGTGCTCACGGCCGGTCGTCGGCCAGGCGTTCGGTGACCCACGCCAACATGCCGGGCACAGCGGCCTCGATCTGTTGGCGGGTGAGGGCGAAATCATCCTGGGTGCCGTAGTACGGATCGGCGACGTCGAGGTCGTCGCCCGCATCAGGGTCGAAGCTGCGCAGCAGACGGACGCGATCGCCGAGCCGTTTGCGTTCGAGATCTCTGGCATGGCCCGAATCCATGGCGACGAGCAGGTCGGCGTCGAAGTCGTCGGGTGCGAGCTGGGCCGCGGTGTGCGCGTCGGAGTAGCCGTGACCGAGCAACTCGGTGCGTGCGCGATTGTCCGCCGGCTCGCCGACATGCCAACTGCTCGTGCCGCGGCTGGTCACGCGCACCTGCTCGGAGAGCCCGGCGTCGTCGATGGCCGACCGGAAGATGTTCTGGGCCATCGGGGAGCGACAGATGTTACCGGTGCACACGAAACAAACGTGTAGTTGATCAGACACCCAAGACCTCACGCAGATCGACGACAGAATCGACGCGCCACGTGGCAGCGTCCCCTTCCCCCGCCCGAGCGTAACCCCACGAGACGAAGACTGTCGGAATTCCGAAGCTCTCCGCGCCCTCGACGTCGTGCGAGCGGTCGCCGATCATGACCACGGGGTGGTCGGGCAGACCGCTCTCGGGCGATGGACTGATTCCCGATTGCCGGAGCGCCCACGCGATCACATCGGCCTTGCTGCGGCGCGAGCCGTCGTCGCTTGCACCGCAGATCGCGGTGAAGCGATCGGCGAGTCCGAAGTGCTCGAGAATGGCGCGTGCGGTGTTCTCGTTCTTCGACGTCGCCACGGTCATCGTGCGGCCCGCTGCCGCGAGATCGTCGATCAACTCGTGCATGTGCGGGAAGACGGAGTTCTCGAGCCACCCGATGTCGGTATAGCGCGCGCGGTAGGCCCGCATCGCCTCGTCCGCGGTCTTCCGGTCGAGCCCGAGACCGAGCAGTGTGTCGATCATCGGTGGCCCCGCAACCCCCGCGACCACGTCGTCAGGTGGTTCCGGTGCGTCGACCGCGGCAAGAGCGTGCCGAAAGCTGTTGACGATGCCGGAGAAACTGTCGGTGATGGTGCCATCGAGGTCGAACAACAGGAGGGTCCGCGAATCACGCGGATCTGCCGGGTGTGTCACATCTCCATCGTTACATGTGCGGTCGGCCGGGGGCGCGCGGAGATGCCCCCAAGCACGGGTGGACGGGCGTTGCCGCGCACCACGGGGGGCCCGGCACCGGGCGGTTAGGCTCGACAGTCATGACAGCAGAGTCGATTCCGGACGACAACGTGTACCGCCCCGGCCGACACGGAGACGCCGACGTGGAACGCGGACTCGTCGACTTCGCGGTCAATGTGCGCGGCGAGACGCCGGATTTCGTGCGCACAGCGCTGGAGGAGGCCTGCTCGCGGCTCGCGTCCTATCCGAGTGCCGCTGACACGGATGCGGCGCTCGAGGCGATCTGCGCACTCCATCGGCGCGAGCGCGACGAGGTGCTCCTGCTCGCGGGCGCGGCCGATGGATTCGAGATGTTGCCGCGACTCGGTATTCGCCACGCCGCCCTCGTACAGCCGTCCTTCACCGAACCCGAGCTCGCGTTGCGCGCAGCGGGAATCCGCATCTCACAGATCGAGTTGGCGCCGCCGTGGCGTATCGATCCGGACGACATCGGCACGCGCATCCCCGACGACGCCGATCTCGTCGTCGTCGGCAACCCGACCAACCCGACGTCGGTGCTGCACAGCAGAGCCGCGCTCGACGCGATGCGCAGACCCGGCCGAATCCTCGTCGTCGACGAGGCGTTCGCCGATCTCACCCTCGATCCGGAAACCGGTGAGCGTGAACCGGAATCACTGGCATCCGACCGCGGCGACGATCTCGTCGTGATCCGCAGCATCACAAAGACTTTCGGCCTCGCAGGGCTGCGAGCCGGGTACCTGCTCGCTGCGCCGGGGATCGTCGCGCGGCTGAACAGGGGACGTCGGCCGTGGCCGTTGTCGACTCCCTCGCTGGTGGCGATCACCCAGTGCGTCGGGCCCGCGGGTCAACGCTTCTGCGACGACGCGGCGCGGGTCGTCGCCGCCGACCGTGACGCCATGGTCGACCGACTCGCCCTCGCAGGAATCGAGGTGTGCACCGGCCCCGCCGCTCCTTTCGTCCTCATCGACATCCCGGAGGCGATCGCTGTCAAGAGGGCGCTACGCGCAGCCGGATTCGGCGTCCGCAGCTGCGCCAACTTCGTCGGCCTGAGCACTGACCACCTGCGGCTCGCGGTGCGTGACGACGCCACCGTCGGACTGATGGTCGATGCATTGATCCGCGCTCGAAAGGAACTCGACGATGACCGACGATGATCACACCCCGCGCGTGTCGAGCACGACGTCGGTCGGGACGGTGACCGATCTACTCGACGCCGTCTATCCGCCATCGCTGGCCGAATCGTGGGATTCGGTCGGTCTCGTCTGCGGCGACCGCACCGAACCGGTCGGTCGCGCGCTGATCTGTGTGGACGTCACCGACGCGGTGGTCGACGCGGCGATCGCGACGGACGTCGACATCGTCGTCGCCCACCACCCGTTGCTGCTGCGCGGTGTCGACACGGTAGCCGCCAACACCGCCAAAGGGCGTGTGCTGCACCGGCTCATCCGCTCGCACACGGCCCTGTTCACCGCGCACACCAACGCCGACAGCGCGCGGCCGGGTGTATCGGACGCGCTCGCGGAGGTGCTCGGGGTGATCGACACGTCGCCGGTGGATCCCGCCCCCATGCCGCCCATGGACAAATGGGTGGTCATGGTGCCCGAGGGCAGTGCCGAGCAGGTCAGCGAGGCGATGTTCGCCGCGGGCGCCGGAGCCATCGGCGAGTACCGCGACTGCGCGTGGTCGGTGGTGGGGGTCGGGCAGTTCGAGGCGCGGGGTGCCGCCAATCCGACGATCGGCTCGCTCGGCGAACGAACGCACGTCGACGAGGCGCGGGTGGAGATGGTCGCGGAGCGACGATTGCGACGATCGGTGCTCGGCGCACTCCGCGCCGCACACCCCTACGAGGAACCGGCCTTCGACATTCTCGCCGAGGCACCCATCGACGCCGACGCAGGTCTCGGGAGGGTGGGCAGACTCGCCGCGCCGTCGACGGTGGGGCGGTTCGTGACACGGGCGGCGGGCGCGCTGCGGTCGCCGTGGGGCGTTCGCGCGACCGGCGACCCCGACCGTGTCGTCGAGACGATCGCGGTGTGCGGCGGCGCGGGTGACTCTCTGCTCGACACCGTGCGGGGTCTCGGCGTCGACCTCTATCTCACCGGCGACCTGCGGCATCACCCCGTCGACGAAGCGCTGCGCGTGGGCGGACCCGTGCTGGTCGACGCCGGACACTGGGCCACCGAGTTCCCGTGGTGCACACAGGTTGCCGAACTGCTGTCGGCTGAGCTCGCGCTGGACGTCGAGGTCTTCGCCACCCCCACCGACCCGTTCACGGTGCATGCGGATTGCTGAACCACCGTGGTCACCGCGTACCGTTGACCGAACCTGTGTACCGAGGAGGCCCCATGAAAGTCGACGCCGCGTGAAGGCCGATCCGTCAGCGCAGCGATTACTGCTCGACCTTGCCGATGCCGATGCCGTACTGGCCCGCGTCGACCACCGGGGGCGGTCGCTTCCCGAGGACGTCGAGATCGCCGAGCTCACCACCAAGATCGACTCGACTCGCGACGATCTGGTGCGTGCCGACATCTCGGCAGAAGACCTCACCCGCGAGTACCGGCGCGTCGACAGCGAGGTCACCGGGATGGCCGACCGCGAACGCAAGGATTCGGCGCTGCTCGAAGGCGGCGGGCTGGCGCCCAAGGCCTTGTCGGAGCTGCAGCACGAACTCGCCAGTCTCGGACGACGTCGCGCAATGCTCGAGGACGATCTTCTCGGCATCATGGAGCGGCAGGAGGCCGTCGAATCCGAACGGCAGCGCGCGTCGGCGACAGTCCAACACCTCGAGGATCAGCTCGCCGACGCCCGGAAACGGCGCGACGACGCGTCCGCGACCATCGACGCAGACCGCGAGGTCGCCGCGACGCGGCGCGATGCGATCGCAGGCGACGTGCCCGCAGAACTCCTCGCCATCTACGACCGTCAGCGGTCCGCAGGCAAGGTCGGGGCCGGTTTGCTCCGGGCCCGACGCTGCGGAGCGTGTCGAATGGAGCTCGATCGCGGCACCCTCGCGTCGATCGCTGCTGCTGCGGCCGACGACGTCGTCCGCTGCGAGGAGTGCGGGGCCGTGTTGGTCCGCACCAACGAATCGGGGCTGTGACGTCGGTGGGGCAGACCAGGGCCACCACCGGGGCGGCGACGCCGACCGCACCGTCGTGGCAGGGGCAGCGAACAGACCCCGCGCGCGTGGTGCTGCTGCGCCACGGCCAGACACCGCTGTCGGTGGAGCGACGCTACTCGGGTCGGGGCAATCCCCGGCTCACGGAACTGGGGGAGCGGCAGGCGTTGGGCGCGGCCTCGCGGATCGCGGCCGAGACCGGTGTCGCGGCCGTCGTCAGCTCGCCGCTCGAGCGTGCACGCCAGACCGCGCAGGCCGTCGTCGACCGGATCGGCGGTGAGGTGACGGTCGAGCCCGGATTCATCGAGACCGACTTCGGTGGCTGGGAGGGGCTGACGTTCAGCGAGGCTGCAGCTCGCGACCCCGAGATCCACGCACGCTGGCTCGGTGATCCCGACGTTCCGGCGCCGGACGGCGAGAGTTTCACCCAGGTCGCCCAACGAGTGATCGCGGCGAAAGACCAACTGCTTCAACAATATCCGGGCCAGACCATGATCGTGGTGTCGCACGTGACTCCCATCAAGACCCTGCTGCAGCACGCCCTCACAGTGGGTCCCGAACTGCTGTTCCACCTCCACCTCGATCTCGCATCGGTGTCGGTGACCGAGTTCTATCCTGACGGCGGATCGGTGGTGCGTTCGGTCAACGAGACCGCGCACCTGGGGTGACCCCGGCCGAGGGCGAACGAGTCGGCGTGTAAGCCGGATCCTGTGCCGACATGACGTCGGCGGCGACCATCCATCTGGACACACCGTCGCCGGGTGCCTCGAGCAGCCAACCCACGGACTCGGGCGAGCAGCCCTCGATCATCCGTGCACACGCACCTGTCGGTCCGTGCTTCGGCCTTGCTCCGGGTGGGGTTTACCAAGCCGACATGGTCACCCACGTCGCTGGTGCGCTCTTACCGCACCGTTTCACCCTTACCGACCTCGGTCGGCGGTCTGTTCTCTGTGGCACTGTCCCGCGGGTCACCCCGGGTTGCCGTTGACAACCACCCTGCTCTGCGGAGTCCGGACTTTCCTCGGCGAGCGGCATCTCCAGTGACTGGCCGTTCCGCTCGCCGCGGCCGCCCGGCCGACTCGTTCGCCCATGTAGTTTAGCCCGCCGGCAGGCACGACTCGAACGCACAGTGGACGCGCGGGAGTGCACGCTCGACGGCAGAGAGTGCACGGTCGGCGGCAGAGAGTGCACAGTGGACGCGCGGGAGTGCACGGCGGACGCGCGGGAGTGCACGGTCGATGGCAGAGAGTGCACGGTCGACGGCAGGGCGTGCACGGTCGACGTGCGGGGATGGACGAGCGCCACCATGAGTATCGTCGCGCCGATAGTGTCGGAAGCGTGCAGCGCAGATTCTCCGCCCCCGACATCGATTTCGAGTCGGTCCGCACCGAACTCGGGATCTGCGAGGACTACGGCGCGGCGGCGCTCGACGAGGCGGAACATGCTGTCGATGCGTACGCGGCGGACCGCGTGGATCGGCGCGACATCCCGCTGGTCACCATCGATCCGCCCGGCTCGATGGATCTCGACCAAGCCGTTGCGCTGTCGTTCGACGGCGACGGCTTCCACGTCCACTATGCGATCGCCGACGTTGCGGCCCTCGTCCTGCCAGAACGCGCGCTCGATGCCGAGAGTCGACGTCGCGGTGCGACCATCTACTTCCCGGACGGTTCGGTGCCACTGCACCCGCGAGTGCTGTCGGAGGGATCGGGCTCGCTGCTGCCCGGTGTGGCGCGCCCCGCGGTGCTGTGGAGCATCCGGGTCGCCCCCGACGGCGAGCTCACCGACGTCGAGGTGGGTCGGGCGCTCGTGGAATCGATCGCGCGACTCGACTATGCGGGAGTGTCGGCCGACGCCGCGGCCCGCACGCTGCACCCGTCGATCTCCGCGCTCCCGGCATTCGGCGAGCTACGCCGTCGAGTTGCGTTGGCGCGCGGGGCGATCGAATTGGATCTGCCCGACCAGGAGGTTGCCCGCACCGACGAAGGGTGGGTGCTGGCGCTGGCCGCCCGCACACCCGCCGAGATGTGGAATTCGCAGGTGTCGTTGCTGACCGGGATGTGTGCGGGAACGATCATGGCGGACGCGGGTGTCGGTCTGCTGCGCACACTGCCGCCCGCTCCTGTCGATGCGGTCGAGCAACTCAGGGCGACCGCCGACGCCCTCGGCGTGCAGTGGCCACAGGGTCTGACACCCGGGCAGTTCCTCGCGGAGCTGCCTGTCGACCAGCCGGAGACCCTGGCGCTGATGTCGCGCGCGAGCTCGCTGATGCGGGGCGCGGGATACCGTGCACTCGGCGTCGACACCGCGCCCACGACCACCGCGGCCTCGACCACTGCGCCCTCGACTACTGCGCCCAGCCGCGACGACATGGTGCATTCGGCCATCGGTGGCGTCTACGCACACGTGACCGCGCCACTGCGGCGGCTCGGGGACCGGTTCGCCACCGAGGTGTGTCTGGCCGTCACGTCGGGAACTCCTGTGCCCGAATGGGTGTCACGTGCACTGCCGGTGCTGCCCGGCATCCTGCGGTCGGCGGATTCGCTCGGGTCGTCGGCCGACAGGGAGAGCATCGACCTCGCCGAAGCGGTCATCCTCGCCGATCGACTCGGCGAGCACTTCGACGCGGTCGTCCTGGCGGGAGCCCAGCCGAAGAAGCGTGCCAAGATCTTCATCGCCGACCCGCCGATTCTCGCCGACTGCGACGGAGATCTCGCCGCTGCCACACGCGTCGAGGTCGTGGTCACCGAGGCCGACCCCACGTCGCGGACTGTTCGCTTCGCGCCGGTCGGCGCGGAGACACAGGCACACTGACCTAGCCTCGGCAGCGGCTGCGCCGCACCAGGTATCGCGCCGCCCAGGGGACCGCGCGGCGCAGCGGAGGTGCTGCGGGGCTACAGGTCTTTGGAAGCCTCGCGGTAGGCAGCGATCGCCCGGTGGGCGTCGGCTTGCTCACGTGCGTCGATGCGGCCGAGTACGAACAAGTCCATGCCGGACAGTTCACCGGATGCTGCGAGTTGGGCGAGTCGGGCACGATTGATGCGCGAGTCGTTGTAATCGCCGAGCGCTGACTGTATCTCCTTGGCCATCTTGGAGACCTTCGTGTACTTCTTCTTCTGCAGAGGTTCGGCAGCGTCGGTGCTGTAGCGCAGACGTTTGGCGCGCTTACGGATGACGTGCAGCTGTTCTGCCCATTCGTGTGAACCCTCCGGCAACTCGGCGAGCGTCCGTTGCGCCTTACGGATGTGCTTGCGACTCTTGCTGATCGCCTTGTCGACCGCGGTCGTCGCCGGAATGTCGGCATCGGGTCCCGCCGGCGGGTCGGCGATCAGTTCGTCGATGGCGTCGAGCAGCCGGAAGTAACGTTGTGATGCCATCGCGGCATGCGCGGCGGCCACCGCCCGATCATGGGTCTCGGATTCTCTGCCGGCCAACGCGTTCACGAGTGCGTCCGAGGCCGCCTCGTCGCGAAGCAGACCGGAGTCGATCTGCAACTGCACCTCCGAGTCGCGGGCTTCGCCGAGAATACGTGCCAGAAGCTTGAGTTCCTGTGCGATGTGTTCGGTGCGGCCCGCGTCGAGCACAGTCGGGAATCCCGAGAACACGCTGCGCAGGCGTCGCGCGGTCACCCGCATCTGGTGGATGGCGTCGTCGGCGTCCTCGCGGACCAGCGGGTCCCACGCGATGAGCGAGTTGCGGTGGCGGGTGACGTCGGCGATCACCAGCTCCAGGGCCGACGGGTGTGATCCCAGCGCCTGCGGTGGCGTGACCACCGGGGTCGAGCCGATCGCGCGTGCCAACTTCGACGCGCTCGACGGCTCCCGGCCGCCCGCGGCTCCCAACAACTTGTGTGCAGCCTTCAATAGCTTGGGGGTGCCGCCTTCGAGGAGCTCGAACTCCCACTCCGACCACTGCTGCGACGTCCCGCCCGGCAGCAGCGACTGCGCGGTCACCCGGTCATCGGCGAACTCGGCGAGCTTCACGTCATCGGTTCCGAGCAACGTGGTGATCGTCCGCACCGTCGATATCGCTGCCACCGGGATCAGTGGACGATGCCGTGTGTAGACCAGCACCGGGTTGACGAGTTCATCCGGTATGTCGCCGTCGGCCGGTGCGTCGTCGAAGCCCACCTGCAGTTCACGTCGTGAGCCCGGCATGTCGGCGGGTCGCTTGAGGTGCCATCCCTCGTCGTGCCCACCGCGCCTGCGCCGCATGGTGATTCGATTCGAGGCGAGATCGAGGTTCTCGGTGTCGAAGTAGGTTGCGTCGAGGGTGAACGTCTCCGGGGCTGCAGCCGCCACGACACCGGGGAGAACCCGGAGATCGGGCGGGGTGATTCCCGGATCGACATCGAATTTGAGCTCTACCTCGACCTGCTCGCGTGCGGCCAACACATCCTCCTGTCGGGATCCCGGTGAGTCGAGTGTAGGTGACGCCTCTCAGCGATCGGCGAAACCATCCGTCGCTTCGACGAGGTGGTGTGCGATGCCCGGCTCGAACGACGCGTGGCCGGCGTCGGCGACGACGTGCAGCGTCGCCGCCGGCCACGCGCGGTGCAGATCCCAGGCGCTGCGCATCGGGCAGACGACGTCGTAGCGGCCCTGCACGATGACCGCCGGGATGTCGGCGATTCGATCGATGTCACGGAGGAGTTGGCCGTCGTCGAGGAATCCGTGGTGCATGAAGTAGTGGTTCTCGATCGAGGCGAATGCCAGGTCGAACCGCTCGCCGGCGTCCTCCTTGGTGGCCGCGGCCTCGTCGGGTTTGGGGATCAGATAGCTCGTCGCCTGCTCCCACCCGGTCCATGCGCGAGCCGCTGCCACGGCAACATCGGTGTCGTCCGAGGTGAGCAGCCGATGGTAGGCGGCGACGAGGTCGCCGTCGCGCTCGTTCTCTGGGATGGGCGCGAGATAGGACTCCCATACATCCGGATAGATGTGGGCGGCTCCGCCGTTGTAGTACCAGTCGATTTCGCTGCGGCGTAGCAGGAAGATCCCACGGAGGACCAACTCGGTGACACGCCCGGGGTGGGTCTGCGCGTAGGCGAGACCGAGCGTCGACCCCCACGAGCCGCCGAAGACCTGCCAGCGATCGATGCCGAGGTGCTCGCGCAGCGCCTCCATGTCGGAGATCAGTTTGGGTGTGGTGTTGACAGAGGTCGGCGCCGTCGGCGATGTGCGGGCGCGACTTTCCGCAGCCGCGTTGATCGAACAGCACGATCCGGTAGCGCGCCGGGTCGAAGAAGCGGCGTTGGTCCGCCGAGGTGCCACCGCCCGGCCCGCCGTGCACGAACACAGCAGGCTTTCCGTTCGGGTTGCCGGAGGTCTCCCAGTAGATCTCCTGGCCGTCGTCGACGGCGAGGTGTCCTGACGCGTACGGCTCGATGGGCGGGTACAGGCTTCGCATGGGTTCACCCTATGCGTGGGGCTGCCGCGCCGGGTGCGGGTAGGTCGAGCACCCGCGAGCGGCGAAGTCTGCACAGCAGGTAGGCGAGGCCGAGCCGGGTCCGTCCGTATCCGTCTATCGGTTCGAACCCCAGCGCCGAGCGCATCGTCTCCAGGCGCGACTGCATCGTGGAGTGATGTATTCCGAGCGTGCGTGAGGCCTGCCGGACCGTCGCGGAGGCCAACACCGCGTCGACTGTCTCCGACGTCCAGGGGGCCTCTCTCATGAGTGAATCCAGGGCTGCGACATCGGGATTCGACGATTCGCTGCGGACGTCGGCGAGTATGTCGATCAGACCTCCGAACTCGTCGGCACAGATCGATCCCTGCGCGGGTGCGCGGGTGAGGCGGAGCGCGATGGTGGCGGTGCGCAGCGAGTAGGGCAGGTCGTCGATCTGCGCGATCCCGCCGATCCCGCTGGGGGTCGCCGGCGCGTCGGTGGTCGACGCGGGCGCGATGAGCACGTGCAGCGTGCCGTGCGGGGTCGTCATCACATCGCTGGGCCACGGTACGGAATGCGTCCATTGCGCGAAGAGGGGAGCCGCGACCACGCGATAGCGTGTCCCCGCCGACAATCCAAGGCGCGCGGCGGCTTCACGACGTCGTTGTTGGTCGATCTGGTCGTCGAGCACGGCATGCATGTCCCTGGTCGCCGAGCCGGGGCCGTGGTCGGTGAACCGGATTCGGACCGCGAGGGCGAGACGTTCGAGGATGATCGCGTCGTTCGGTTGTGCCTGCCCCTCGCGCTCGATCCACACGGTCAGCTCGTCGGACACCCGCTCGGAGGGGACGGCAGGGGGAGCATTCCGCTCGAGTGTCTCGCCCATCGATGACACCCGGGTGATCTCGCCTGCGTGGTCGAGTCCTGCCGGACAGCCTGCCAACGCGGCAGCCGCAGCGAGGAGCCCGTGCACGTTGACCTGCCCGACGATGAGCTCGTCGAAGCAGGCGATGACACGGATGCCGAGGCTGGCGCTCGGGTCGAGCGCCGAGATCCGACCGAGCAGTTCCTGCATGAATCCCCTGTTCGTCCTGCTGTGACTTAGCAGGGTATCGCGCCACCGGACCCCCGAGCGGCCGTTTGACGACTCGGTCGGGTCCGGCGGCGTGCGTCCTCAGCCGCGCAGTGCCCGGTAGACGGCGGTCTCCATGTCGAGATAGCCGCCGACGGAATCCGGGTCGGCGAACGGGAAGATCTGGGTCGCCCAGTACCCGCCTATGCGGTTGCGTCGATCGATCCAGTAGTAGAGATTGGCCAGGCCCGCCCAACCGAGCGAGCCCGCAGGCCGTCCGGTCGGTGCCTCCTCGTCGTTGACCATGAACGAGAACGACCACGACTTCGACTGTCCGGGGAAGAACTCGGCGTCGTTGGACAGCGAGGCGATCACGCCGGGCAGCATCTTCACCTTCAGATCACCGAGATGGTTCTGCGCTGCGAACTCGACCGTCTGACTCCGCAGGACCTCTTCACCCGAGTCCGCCCGGCCGTCGTTGAGCCACATCCTGATGAACTTCAGGTAGTCCTCCACGGTGGAGATGATGCCGTGGCCACCCATGTGCACCTCGGGTTCGGTGGGTGGCACGAAGTCGTGCAGCGGCCGCAGCGAGCCGTCGGCCTCGCGCTGGTGCATCGTGGCCAGACGGGAGCGGAGGTCTGCGGTGAGCCGGAACGACGAACTGTTCATCCCGAGCGGTGTGAAGATGCGTTCTTTCATCACGTCGTCGAGTCGCTTACCGGTGATCGCCTCCACCACCAGTCCACACCAGTCCATGTTGGTGCCGTACTCCCACTGCGTTCCCGGATCGAACAACAGCGGTGTGGTCAGTGACTCCATGGTTGCCGTGACAATCGAGGGCTGGCCGTGGTCGGTGGCCAGCCGATTGTAGGTCTCGTTGAAGAAGTCGTAGCCGAGTCCCGCTGTGTGCAAGAGCAATTGGCGAGTGGTGATGTCGGAGGCCGGGGCGCGCAGAATGGGCTCGCCGGCGTCGTCGAAGCCCTCGATCACCTGCAGTTCACCGAGTGCCGGCACGTAGCTCTTTGCCGGCGCGTCGATGTCGAGATCCCAGGATTCGATGAGTTGCAGCGCCGCGGTCGCCGTCAACGCCTTGGTGGTGGAGAAGATCGCGAACGTGGTGTCGGTGGTCATGGGAACGTCGGAGTCGACCGAGCGTTTGCCTGCGGCCCCGAGGTAGATGTTCTCGCGGTCGGTGGTGACACCTGCCACCACTCCGGGAACCGCGGGCACGGCTCCGTTCACCACCTCTGCTGCTGCTGCGGCGACCTTGTCGGCGTCGATCATCGGTGCACTCATCGTGTCGATCCTTTCCTTGGGTGCAATTCATCGCGCTGCGACCGGGTGTGGCCGAAGCGAATGTTCTTCTCTGGGGTTGTCGGGGCCGTCTCAGTCGGCCAGCGCGCGTTCGATCCAGGAGAATCTGGTGCGCAACATGGCCTTTGCCAACGCCGTGTGCTGGGCGAAGATGTCGCATGCGTGGAAGGCGCCGGGCCAGACGTGGAGTTCTGCGTTGACGCCAGCAGCCCACAGCCCCTGCGCGTAGGCGACGGTCTCGTCGCGGAAGATCTCCGCGGTGCCCACGTCGAGGAAGGCCGGCGGCAACCCGCGCAGATCCCTCGCGCGTGCCGGTGCGGCGTAGGGCGAGACGTCGGCACTGCCGTATGCGTCGGCAAGGCTTGCGCGCCAACCAGTTTCATTGCTGACCCGGTCCCAGACGCCGACGCCGTCGAACTGGTGGGTCGACGCGGTGATGTTGCGGTCGTCGAGCATCGGGTAGACCAGCAATTGCGCGCAGATCGGCGGCCCCTCGCGATCGCGCGCGGCCAGGGCCATACCCGCGGCGAGGCCGCCGCCGCAACTGGCACCGCCGACCATCACTCGTCCGAGGTCGACACCGATCTCGTCGGCCCGCCGTGCGGTCCACTCGAGTGCCGCGTACATGTCCTCGCGTGCGTAGGGATCGGGATGTTCGGGCGCGAGCCGGTACTCGGGGCACACGAGTGTCACACCGAGTCGCTCAACCCACTCGAGGTTGATGTCGAGGGCGTTGAAGCGGTCGCCGAACATGAGTCCGCCGGAATGCGCATACACGATGGCCGGTCGACGTCCGGTGGCCCGCGGCGAACTGAAGACCGAGACGACGATGTCGTCGCCGCGGTAGCCGGGTACGACGAACTCACGGTGATCGACAGCGCGCCCGGCGAGGATCTGCCCGATCGGCGGCGAGGCGTATGACTTACGCATGAACCCGATGAGATCGGGTGTGATCGTCGGCGGGAAGACCCCGCCGACCACGGCGAGCCCCGCCTTGAGTTCCGGGTCGAACCCGGGACGGCAGCTGCCGTCGGTCGTGGTCTCGGTCACGAACATGAGCCTACGTACGATGAATCACAGTCGGAACCGCCACAACGACGCGGGTTCGGACAGTGTGGTCCGCCATCTGGCGGATGCGCCCAGACCGCAATCCGCTGCGAGCGGCCATTCAGCCGACACGACCCCGCACGCGGTGTGCACCTCGTGCGGGGTCGTTCACGCCGGTTGCGGGCACTGGCGCCGATGGCGATGCGAGCCGGGCGCGAGACCCGGCGGCGCGAGACTCAGTAGCTGTGCTCGGGCGCAGGGAAAACGCCGCGACGCACCTCGTCGGCGTAAGTTGCTGCGGCTGTGCGTAATTCGCCGCCGACGTCGGCATAGCGCTTGACGAACCTGGCGGTCTTGCCGTGGGTGAATCCCGCCATGTCCTGCCAGACGAGAACCTGTGCGTCGGTCTCGTTACCTGCTCCGATGCCAACGGTCGGGATGGTCAACTTGCGGGTGATCTGGGCGGCGAGTTCGGCGGGCACCATCTCCATGACGACGGCGAACGCGCCTGCCTCCTGGACGGCAATGGCGTCGGCGATGAGTTGGTCGGCGGCGTCGCCACGACCCTGGACGCGGAATCCTCCGAGGCCGTTGACGCTCTGCGGGGTGAATCCGATGTGCGCCATCACGGGGATGCCGGCAGCGGTGAGCGTGGCGATCTGGTCGGCGACGCGCTCGCCACCTTCGAGCTTCACCGCGTGGGCGCCGGTCTCCTTGAAGAAGCGCACCGCCGTCTCGAGTGCCTGTTGCGGGCCCGCCTCGTAGCTGCCGAAGGGGAGGTCGGCGACGACGAGTGCGTGGGGAGCACCGCGGACGACCGCACGGGCGAGGGGGATCAATTCGTCGATCGAGACGGGGATGGTGGTGTCGTAGCCGAGGACGACGTTGGCGGCGGAATCGCCTACCAGGAGGACGGGGATCTGCGCGTCGTCGAAGATGCGGGCTGTCGAATAGTCGTACGCGGTGAGCATCGACCACTTCTCGCCCTGTTCCTTCATCTGAGCGAGGTGATGGATGCGAGTGGTGCGACGGCGCGGCGTCGCAGCCGAGTCACCGGATGTCGGGGCGCCGCCGTAGATGGGCGCGTCGGAATGAGCTGCCTCGTGGGACATCGTTGTCTCTTTTCTTCCTCGAGTCCCGCATGGCGGGTACCCGGGCTGTTGTCGGACGCCTTCAAGTTTCCCACCGATGGCGTGCTTGATGACCACTGATGGGAGTGTGCTTGCTCACACTCATGAAGGTGGCACTGTGCGGGAGACGTGCCGCGCATCCGTAACATCACGCCAATGACCTGCTCGTCTCGGGCGCGGATGCCGGCTCTTCATCGTCCGACACCGGGTGGGGCCGCGCTCGTCTCGCTACTGGCCGTGATGGCACTCGTCAGCGGCGGATGCGCCACGAACGAACGCTCAGACGGCGGTGCGACGATTCGCTGGGAAGCGTGCCCCGCGGGCGCGGCACTCGGCTCGGCAGCCGCGCGAGTCGACTGCGGGACTCTCGCGGTTCCTCGTGACCCGGCCGAGCCGGGAGGTCGAACGATCACGCTCGCCCTCGCGCGGTTGCGCGCATCCCAGCACAGCGACACGACTGTGTTGCTCAACCCCGGCGGTCCGGGGGCGTCGGGCGTCGACTATCTGCTCGGTGCGGCGGAACGCCTTGCAGCGCAACGGTTCACCGCGCACAGCGACGTCGTCGCATTCGATCCGCGGGGCGTCGGCGCCTCGACACCCGCGGTGCGTTGTCGTACCGCGGCCGAACTCGACGCCGAGCGGGACGTCGACCGGGGCGACAGGTCGGAGCGTGGCATCACGGCCGCCGAAAACCAGAACCGCACCGACGCCCGACGCTGCGCCGAGCGGGTCGGCGCCGAGTTCCTCGGGCTCGTGGGCACATCGCAGGTCGTCGACGACGTCGATCGTCTCCGCACCGCGCTCGGCCGAGCGCAGATCGACTTCATCGGCTTCTCGTACGGATCGAAGATCGGTCTCGAATACGGACAGCGCTATCCGACGAAGCTCTTCCGGCTCGTCGTCGACGGAGCGGTCGATCCCGACGCCGACCCGATCGAGTCGTCGGTGGCGCAGGCGCGTGCGTTCCAGGACACCTTCGACGCATTCGCCCGCGACTGCACCATGGTGCCCGGCTGCGTGCTGGGGACCGACCCCGCAGACGTGCTCCGGCGGTACCAGGCCCTCGTTCGCCCGCTGACGACGGCGCCGGTCCCCGCAGGTGGTGGGCGCATGCTGACCTATCAATCGGCCGTCGACGCCACGAGCATGGCGCTCTACCGCAGCGATCTGTGGCCGACGCTGCGCTCGGGACTCGCCGACCTCGCCGCCGGGAGAGGGGGCCAGACCTTGATGTCACTGGCCGACATGCAGGAGGGGCGCGGACCGGGCGGAGCCTACGACAACTCGGCGGACGCGTACCTCGCCGTCGGTTGCGCCGACGGGCCGCGCATCACCGACCGGCGCGTCGCCGGTGACCTCGATCGCCGCCGGCGCGCCGCGGCGCCGTACTCCGACGACGGCCGTGGCTCGGGGTTGGCGCCACTCGATCCGTGCGCCTTCTGGCCTCCCGCGAATACCGCGACCGCCGGGGACGGGGTGGTCGGGGACGGGGTATCAGGGTCCCCGTCGTCAGCGAGGCCTGCAGTCGGTGCCTCGCCCCCGCCTCTCGTGATCGCGACGACACACGACCCGGCGACCCCCTACGCCGCGGGTGAAACGCTCGCGCGGCGAACCGGCGGCACGTTGCTCACCGTCCACGGGTACGGCCACACGGCGGCGCTACAGGGTAATCGGTGCGTCGACGGCGTCGTCGACGATTACCTGTCCGATCTCGGATCGTTGAATCCCTCTCTCGCATGCTGAGATGACCTCGGTAAATGCGCAGGTTGCCGAGTTCGACTTATGAACGTAACACCGATTTAACAGGCTACTTCTAATGTCGGCGGTCATGGATCGCCAAAAGGAATTCGTGCTGCGGACCCTCGAAGAGCGCGACATCCGATTCGTACGCCTATGGTTCACCGACGTCCTGGGATATCTGAAATCCGTGGCGATCGCACCGGCAGAACTGGAAGGTGCGTTCTCAGAGGGTATCGGTTTCGACGGCTCGGCCATCGAAGGGTTCTCGCGAGTGTCGGAGGCCGACACCGTTGCCAAGCCCGATCCGTCGACGTTCCAGATCCTGCCGTGGACCACATCGTCGGGCAGACACCACTCGGCCCGCATGTTCTGTGACATCGTCATGCCCGACGGCACACCGAGCTGGGCCGACTCGCGACATGTCCTCCGACGCCAGCTCAACAAGGCCGCCGACCAGGGGTTCAGTTGCTACGTGCACCCCGAGATCGAGTTCTTCCTCCTGAAGGACGCTCCGCTCGACGGCAGCGTGCCGACACCCGCCGACAGCGGGGGCTACTTCGACCAGGCCGTCCACGACGCCGCGCCCAACTTCCGCAGGCACGCGATCGAAGCGCTCGAGTCGATGGGCATCTCCGTCGAGTTCTCCCATCACGAAGGCGCGCCCGGCCAGCAGGAGATCGACCTGCGCTACGCCGACGCACTGTCGATGGCCGACAACGTCATGACCTTCCGGTATCTGATCAAGGAGGTCGCCATCGGCGAGGGTGTGTGGGCGACGTTCATGCCCAAGCCCTTCAGCGAGCACCCCGGCTCGGCGATGCACACCCACATGAGCCTGTTCGAGGGTGACGCCAACGCCTTCCACAACCCCGACGACCCGATGCAGCTGTCGGACACCGGCAAGAAGTTCATCGCCGGAATTATTCATCACGCCAACGAGATCAGCGCGGTCACCAACCAGTGGGTGAACAGCTACAAGCGTCTGATCCACGGTGGCGAGGCGCCGACAGCGGCCACATGGGGCGGGGCGAATCGGTCAGCACTCGTCCGCTTGCCGCTGTACACACCCAACAAGGCGTCGTCGCGGCGTGTCGAGGTGCGTAGTCCCGATTCGGCGTGCAACCCCTACCTGACCTTTGCGGTGCTGCTCGCCGCAGGCCTCAAGGGAATCGTCGAGGACTACGAACTGCCCGACGAGGCCGAGGACGACGTGTGGGCGCTCACGCCCGCCGAGCGTCGGGCGATGGGCTACAAGGAACTGCCCGGCAGCCTTGCCGACGCGCTCCACCAGATGGAGAAGTCGGAGTTGCTCGCAGAGACGCTCGGCGAGCATGTCTTCGACTACTTCCTCCGCAACAAGTGGGCGGAGTGGGACAGCTACCGCAGTCTCGTCACACCGTTCGAGCTGCGCAATTACCTGCCTCTGTGATCTCAGGGTAGATCGACCGACGCGGCGCGCGGTCGACGGTCGCGGGGTGTCGAGAAGCGCCTTGTTGCCGACCAGTGTCCGGTATCGACGGTCGGGACGCTATTTTCTAGGGGTGACAACACTTCGAGGTCGGGGCGGCGTACCGGCAGTGGGGCGTCTGGGTCTGCTCGACCCCGACGCCGAGAAGAATCTGTCTGACCTCGGGTGGAACAACGAGGAGTCGATCGAACTCCTGTGGTCGTTGTCGCGCTCTCCGGACGCCGATCTCGCGCTGCGCGCCATCGTCCGGTTGCGCGCGCAGCTCGGGGACGAATGGTCCGAGGTCGATCGTCTGCTGCGCACGGACAAGGGTTTCCGCGGCCGACTCCTCGCCGTCCTCGGATCGTCGGATGCGCTCGGTGACCACGTCGTTGCCGAGCCGGGGGCATGGCGGCGGCTGATCCCGGCGGAACTCCCCGGCACCGACGAGATCAACCGGCTGATGC
This sequence comes from Gordonia otitidis NBRC 100426, assembly GCF_000248075.1. Taxonomy (GTDB): domain Bacteria; phylum Actinomycetota; class Actinomycetes; order Mycobacteriales; family Mycobacteriaceae; genus Gordonia; species Gordonia otitidis. Next base: position 87,782 of record NZ_BAFB01000065.1, read on the forward strand.
TCGCCGCGGTCGATGCGGTCGCAGAGCCGGGCGAAATCGAACGCGGCAACAAGATCTACCGAGCAGGTTTCAGCGGCCCGAAGGCGGTTGTCGCGCTACGTGCCGCCTACCGCAACCTTGTGTTGCAGGTCGCAGCCCACGACGTCGCGTCGACTGTCGAGGACGAACCGGTCATCTGGTTCCCCGAGATCGGTGCGCTGCTCGCCGACCTCGCCGACGCCGCGTTGACCGCCGCGCTGGCCGTGGCCTTCCGCGAGGTCTGCGGCGACTCGCCGATCCCGATTCGGCTGGCGGTGATCGCGATGGGTAAATGTGGCGCGCGAGAGCTGAACTACGTCAGCGACGTCGACGTCGTGTTCGTCAGCGAGCCCGCCGACGGGACGGCCGCGCGTATCGCGGGCGAGATGATGCGTGTGGGTTCGCTGGCCTTCTTCGAGGTCGACGCCGCGCTGCGGCCCGAGGGTAAATCCGGTGCACTGACCCGCACCCTCGAGTCGCACGTCGCGTACTTCAACCGATGGGCCAAGACGTGGGAGTTCCAGGCCCAGTTGAAGGCGCGGCCGATGACCGGCGACATGGAACTCGGTCAGCGCTACCACGACGCGATCAATCCGATGGTCTGGCAGGCCTCCGAGCGCGACGATTTCGTCCCCGAAGTGCAGGCGATGAGGCGACGCGTGGAATCCCTTGTGCCGCAAGAGGAGCGCGACCGGAATCTCAAACTCGGCAGCGGCAGTATCCGGGACGTGGAATTCGCGGTGCAGATGCTGCAGATGGTCCACGGCCGCGTCGATGAGACCCTGCGGGTGCGAGCCACCGTCGACGCACTCGATGCGTTGACCGCGGGAGGCTACGTCGGTCGTGACGACGGAGCCAATCTCAATGCGTCCTATCAGTTCCTGCGCCTGCTCGAACACCGACTGCAGCTGCAGCGCATGTCGCGGACCCATCTGCTCCCGGAGTTCGACGACGACGACAACATGCGCTGGCTCGCCCGCGCCGCGCACATCCGGCGTGAGGGCGACCTCGACGCGACGTCGGTGCTGCGCAGGCAGATCAAGCACCAGAGCCTCCGCGTACGACGACTGCACCAGAAACTGTTCTACCGGCCGCTGCTCGAGGCCGCCGTCAGATTCGACACCACGGAGCTGACGCTGACCGACGAGTCGGCGACACGACGGCTCTCCGCGCTCGGTTACGCACAGCCCGAGCGCGCTCTCAGCCACATCCGCGCGCTGGCCTCGGCGTCCGGCAGGCGAGGGCAGGTCCAACGACTGATCCTTCCTCAGTTGCTCGAATACATCGGCGACACACCGGATCCCGACGCCGGACTGCTGAACTACCGCAGGCTGTGCGACGTCATGGACAACGACTGGTTCCTGCGCCTGCTGCGCGACGACGGCGTCGTCGCGGCTCGGTTGATGCACGTTCTCGGTACGTCGGAGTTCATCGCCAACCTGCTGATGCGTTCTCCCGAGGTGATCAACCTCTACACCGACGGTCCCGACGGTCCGCGGCTGTGCGAGGTGCGGCCCGAGGACGTCGCGAAGGGGCTCGTCGCATCGACGGTTCGACAGCCGGATCTGCGTCGAGCGGTTGCCGCGGCGCGATCGCATCGCCGTGCCGAACTCGCGCGTATCGCGTCTGCGGACGTGCTCGGTCTGCTCGAGGTCCCGCAGGTGTGCGAGGCGCTGTCGAGTGTGTGGGCAGCGGTGCTCAACGCGGCGTTGTCGTTTGCCATCCAGGACTCCGAACGCGACGAGGGACGGCAGGCGCCGGCTCGGATCGCGGTGATCGGCATGGGTCGGCTCGGCGGCGGCGAACTCGGCTACGGGTCGGATGCCGACGTCCTCTTCGTGTGCCAGCCCAATCCGGGCGAGGACGAGACCAAGGCCGTGCGGTGGGCACAGACCATCGCCGAGGTGGTGCGTTCGATGCTCGGCTCGCCCAGCGACGACCCGCCGCTGATCGTCGACACAGGGCTTCGTCCCGAGGGCCGCAACGGTCCGGTCGTGCGCACGTTGGCCGCCTACGCCGCCTACTACGACCAGTGGGCCCAGCCGTGGGAGGTGCAGGCACTGTTGCGTGCGCATCAGGTCGCGGGAGACGAGGAACTCGGCATCGAGTTCCTCCACATGGCCGACCGCATCCGCTATCCCGCGGGCGGTGTGTCGAATGATGCGGTCAAGGAGATCCGACGCATCAAGGCGCGCGTCGACGCCGAACGGTTACCTCGGGGCGCCGATCCGGCAACGCATACCAAGCTCGGCCGTGGCGGCCTCGCCGACATCGAGTGGACAGTGCAGTTGTTGCAACTGAAGTACGCGCATCGCTACCCGTCGCTGCACAACACGTCGACCCTGCAGTCGCTCGACGCGATCGGGTCGGCAGAGCTGCTCGCCGAGGACGACGTCGCGCTACTCAAGGACGCGTGGATCACCGCGACCAAGGCGCGTAACTGCCTGGTGCTGGTACGTGGTAAGCCGGTCGATCAGCTACCCGGACCTGGAAAGCAGTTGCGGCAGATCGCATTTGCCGCCGGGTGGCCGGAGGATCAGGCGGCGGAGTTCCTCGATCATTACCTGCGGGTCACCCGCCGCGCCAAAGCCGTCGTGCTGAAGGTGTTCGGCGCGTGAGTACGCCGACCCGATGAGAGTGCTCGCAGCCTGATGCGTCGGTTCTTCACGTTCGTTCTGCTCGGAGCGGGCTGGGTGATGATGGTCGCCACGGGCGTCGCGGTCTGGCTCCACTACTTCCGCTCCCGGGGCGAACTCACGATCTTCCTCACCAGTGCGGTGCCTTTCGTCATCGTCCCCGCGGTACTCGCCGTCGTCGTGTTCGTTGCGCTCCGACGTTGGTTGACGCTGCCGCTCGCGATTGCTGCGCTCGTCGCACTGTGCGTCACGCAGCTGCCGTTGTGGGTGTCGCAGTCGTCACCGGCAGGGGAGAGATTCACCGTGCTGACGGCGAACCTGATGGTCGGGGGCGGCGACGTCGACCAACTCGCGGAGGTGGTCGCGCGTGAGCGGGTCGACCTCGTGTCGCTGCAGGAGGTGACTCCCGAGGTGCTCGACCGTCTGCAGAGCACGGTCGGCAGACAGTTGACGTACTCGTACGCGGTGCCGGGACAGTTCGCCCAGGGGACCGCGATATTCAGTCGTGAGCCGCTGACCGGGCAGGCCGAGATCGATCCGAATACCGTGTTGCACAATCTGAGGGCGCGGACGGATCTGCCCGGGGCACGCGACACACAGGTGTTCGCGGTGCATCCTGGTGCCCCGCTGCGTGGCAAGACCGACATCTGGGTTCGTGACATGGATCTGCTGCGCGCGCGACTCGAGGCGATCCCGTCCGGGCGGGCGATCGTCGCCGGTGACTTCAATGCGACGTGGGATCAGGTCCGCTATCGCGACTTCCTACAGCGCGGCTTCGTCGACACGGTCGATCAAGCCGGAGCGGGTTTCGTACCCACGTATCCGACGGACAGGTGGGGTGGCAGACCATTCCTCGCCCTCGATCACGTCGTCGTGCGGGGATTCGTCGCATCAGCGGTCGAGACGTTCGATCTGCGCGGTTCCGATCACCGCGGCGTAGTGGTATCACTGGTTGCATCATGACAACCATCTCCCAGCGCCTGCGCGCGGCCACCGCGGACGCACACGAGCGGGCCGAGAACGCGGCGTTCATCGACGACCTGCTGTCCGGTCGCCTCGACGCCGACGAGTACGGACGCCTGGCTTCGCAGTTGTACTTCGTGTACTCCGCGCTGGAACACGTCGGTGGCTCGTTGGTCGGGGACCCGATCGCCGACGCCGTACTCGATGACCGGCTACTCCGGTCGGCGCGACTGCGCAGTGACCTTCACGCGCTCGGCGTCGACCCCGAGACCGTCACGCCGCTGCCGGCCGTGGACCGCTATGTCGACGCCATCGAGGCGACGAGGACCGATCCGGCCCGCTACGTCGCGCATCACTACACGCGCTACCTCGGAGACCTCTCGGGCGGCCAGGTCGTCGCGCACCGAATGCGTGAACACTACGGACTCGACGCATCGACGTTGAGCTTCTACGTCTTCGACGGCATCGACAAACTCAAGCGGTACAAGGATGGTTATCGCGATCGGATCGATGCGCTCCCCATCGACGAGTCCGGCGTCGAACGTCTTGTCGCAGAAGCGATCTGCGCGTTCAAGCTGAATCAGGCACTGTTCACCGACCTCGACGCAGCACGCGTCAGTTGATCGAGCTCGCGCGGTGTGCCGTCTGTGCCGCCCGCCGTGCTCGGCGGCACCGCCAGAGGTAGGCAGGGGTCGGTGGAATCCAGCCGAGTTGCTCGGCCATTCCGAGGTCGTCACGGTTGGCCCAGTGTTCGATGCACAGACCGCCACTCATGCGGTACCAGTGAGTGTGGGATACCGCAAAGGATCTGCGCGTGGGCGCGAACGCCTGTTTGACACGGGCGTTCTCGTCGTAGGTGACGAACGGCCCACTGTGTGTCCCGGACATCGTCGCGTGGATCACGACGATGTCGCCTGCCGCCACGACCGCATGGGCCTCGTGGCGAAGATCGTCGAACGCGGTGCGCAACCAGACCGCTGACTGCCAGAAGGCCTCGGGCCCGCGGCCGCGACAGGCCGGAGGTTCGTCGACTGCCTCTCGGTTGTTCGCGTCGGGGTGGATTGTCGCGTCGAATGCCGCGCGGTCGGCACTGCCCATATCGGTGAGAGATCGCAGGGCGACGGTCGTCGTCACTTCGGGGTTCGTCATGTGAGCCCAACCTTTCATTACAGAAAGACTGTAATGAAAATAGAGTATTGATTGCAGAATGGCCGGAGTCAATAGTGCACGCGGATACGATGCGTCCGGACGCCGCGACGCTGCGCGTGAGCGCAGGCGTGGAATCGTGCTCGCTGCCACAGACCTCTTCGAACGCAAGGGTTTTCACGTGACGGTGGCCGAGATTGCCGGTGCCGCGGGAGTGTCGCCGGAGACTGTCTACAAGTCGTTCGACGGCAAGGCCGGACTCATCAAGATCGCGTTCGACCACGCGCTGGCCGGAGACGATCAGGAGATCGCAGTCGCCGATCGTCCGGAGAGCAGGGCTGTCGACGCCGAGCCGGACCCGCGTCGCAAGATCGAGAAGTACGTGACGTCGGCGGCGCCGCGGATGCAACGGGCCGGCCGATTGATGATCGCCATTCGCGACGGTGCCCGCACCGACGCCACGCTCCACGCGCTGTGGATGCAGGTCACGGCGCAGCATCTGGCCGGCATGGAGAAACTCGCCCACCACCTCGAAGACACGGGCAGCCTGCGCGCAGAGGTCCCGGTGGACCATGCGCGCGACACGCTGTGGACGCTGACCTCGCCGGAGATCTACGAACTCCTCGTCCTCAACAGGGGCTGGAGTATCGATCGTTACCGCGACTGGATCATCCGCGCGATCATCGCCGAACTCTCACCTTGACCGCGGCTGGTCATCGGCGCGTGCGCTCGATCATCGCCTCGAGGCCGTCGAGGAGCACGGCGAGGCCGAACTCGAACTGCTCGGTGAAGAAGTCGTCGTCCGCCGACATCTCCGAGATCGCGGCGGTGAGCGCGGGAAAACGGGCCGCGTCGATGAGTTGCAGCATCGTCGCCTCGTAGGCGCCGCTGTCATGTGACGACGAGTCGCCCGACTGACCGGGGTCGTCGGCTGTGACACGGTCGACTCCTCGGCCGATGAGCCCCATCTGCGTCGACTGACGGACGTGCTGGCGCACGAATCCGTCGACGAGCAGGAGTGCGTTGAGCTTCTGTTGCCCCGACAGTTCGACGTCGTCGAACGCCTGCACGCCTGCTTCGGTCCATGACACGGTGTTCGGCCCAATCGGGGGGCGGGACATGGGGATCTCGGTGATCCACGGACGGGTTCGCAGTGTGGTCGCCGCCGCGCGCGCCCAGGCCGAGATCCGTTCGCGCCATGTCCCCGACGCGGTCAGGTCCGGGTCGGGGAGGCCGTACGCTTCGTCGACCAAGAGGTCGACCACGTCATCCTTGCCGTCGACATAGCGGTACAGCGACATCGTCGACAGCCCCAACGAGTCCGCGATCGCCTTCATCGACACCGCCTCCCGCCCTCGCTCATCGGCGATGGTCACCGCAGCCCGCGCGATGTCGCGGATGGTCAGCGAGGGTTTGGGGCCGCGGCGGACCGTGGCCGACTCCCGTCCCCACAACTGCGCCACCGAGCGGGGAAGCTGCGGGTGCGTCGGATTCTCGGTGGTGCTCATCCTCTCATCGTACAAACTGCTTGTGCCGTACACAGTTGTCTGCCTATCATCTGCGTACTACATAAACAGTCTATGTCATACGCAGAAATGGAGTGTCCGATGACTGCTCGTCCCCGGTGGCCGGCGCTGGCAGCGCTGTGCTTGCCCATGCTCATCGTCTCGATGGAAGTCTCAGAACTGTTCTTCGCCGTTCCGTTCATCGCATCGGATCTGAATCCCTCTGCGACACAGCAATTGTGGATCTTCGACGTCTACGGATTCGTGCTCGCTGGGCTGCTACTGACAATGGGGTCGCTCGCCGACCGGGTGGGCCATCGGCGTCTGCTCATGGTCGGGGCCGTGGGCTTCAGCGGTGCGTCGATTCTCGCCGCGTTCGCTCCGACGGCGTCGTTACTGATCCTGGCCAGGGCGGTACTGGCGGTCTCGGGGGCGACCCTCATGCCGTCGACGCTGGCGCTGATACGCCACATCTTCGACGACGACGCCGATCGTGCCAAGGCCATCGCTGCGTGGAACGCCGTGCTCGCAGGTGGCGTGGCGGTCGGGCCGATCATCTCGGGCCTGTTGCTCGAGCACTTCTGGTGGGGCTCGGTGTTCCTGATCAATGTTCCCGTGATGGTGCTACTGCTCGTCGCGGCACCTCTGTTACTACCGTCGGACACCGCGGTCGTCGGCCGGCGGGTCGATGTGCTCAGTGCGATGCTCGCGCTCGGTGCGATCCTTCCGGTCATCTACGCCGTCAAGGAACTGGCCGCGCACGGCTGGTCCGTGGAGCGAGCAGCCGTACTCGTGATCGGGATCGGGGCGGGTGCGGTGTTCGTCCTGCGTCAGCAGCGGTTGACCGACCCGATGATCGACCTGCGCCTCTTCGGCGATCGTCGGTTCTCGGTGTCGATCTGGACCAATATCGTGTGCATGTTCGCGTTGCTCGGCAATTCGATCATGGTGACGCAGTATCTGCAGTCGGTCCTCGGCTACTCGCCGATGAGGGCGGCGTTGTGGAGCATTGTCCCGAGTCTCGTGGTCGCCATCGCCGCACCGCTCGCCGCAACCGCGGCGGTGCGGTGGGGCAGGCCACCCGTGATGATCGTCGGATTGTTGATGGGCGCAGGGGGTTTCGCTGTGCTCGCCGGACTGCCGGGGGTGCACACGCTTCTGGTCGTACTGATCGGGTCGGCGTTGCTCGCGAGTGGAATAGTCGCGGCGTCGTCGGTGATTGCCGACTACGTGATGGGTGTTGCGCCCGCTGAGCGGGCGGGTGCCACATCAGGACTGCTGGATACATCGAGCGAACTCGGCGGCGCGCTGGGCATTGCCGTGCTCGGCAGTGTGCTGAATCTGGTGTACCGCACAACGTTTCCCAGCCATCTGGCAGTGGGTGAGGCAGGTACGAGTCTCGCGGGCGCGACGGCGACGGTGCGGCATGTCGATCCCGGTCAGTCCAAGGCCGTCATGGGTGCCGCGCGCGAGGCGTTCATCGAGGGAGCGTCGGCAGCGGCGTGGGTCGGTGGTGGTGTGCTCGTGGTGACCGCACTACTTGTCGCATGGCTGACGAGGAGGACCTCTGAGCGGTTCGGGAGCGACGAGCGCATCGGCGAACCGGCAGTGCCGGAATGAACGACGCCTGAACGGATCTCGCGAGATGGACGGTCAGGGTCTCAGGTCAGAAGACTTCGACCTTGACGCCGACGTCGACGATCATGTCGGTGCGGCTGTCGGAGCTGTGGGCGAGTTCGATGAGTCGCTGGGTCTCGCCGTGCGGTATCTGCTTGCGCACCACGGCTTTGACGCCGTCGATGTTGATGCGGTCACCGGGCACGAGATCTTCAACGAAAAGCATGCGGGTCATGACCAAGAGATTACGTGTAGTTGGCACGTTGTGTGAGGGTAGGAAGGCCCCATCGCACGGTGTGAAATCTGTCACCGGTTCGTCGCCGACACGCGACTGCCCGCCCGAGGTCACCTCGGGCGGGCAGTCGCGTGACAGTGGTGTCGTCGAGACTCAGCAGTCGTAGTAGAGCGCGAACTCGTACGGGTGCGGACGGATCTGGACGGGCTCGATCTCGTTCTCACGCTTCAGCGCGATCCAGGTCTCGATCAGATCCTCGGTGAACACTCCGCCTGCGGTGAGGTACTCGTGATCCTCTTCGAGCTTGTCGATGACGGCGCTCAACGAGGTCGGTGCCTGCGGGATGTTCTTGGCCTCCTCGGGGGGAAGCTCGTAGAGATCCTTGTCGACGGGCTCGTGCGGCTCGATCTTGTTCTTGATGCCGTCGAGGCCTGCCATCATCATCGCGGCGAATGCCAGGTACGGGTTGCCCGAGCTGTCCGGGCAACGGAACTCGAGGCGCTTGGCCTTCGGGTTGTTGCCGGTGATCGGGATACGCACACAGGCCGACCGGTTGCGCTGGCTGTAGACCAGGTTGATCGGGGCCTCGTAGCCGGGCACCAGACGCTTGTAGGAGTTGACGGTCGGGTTGGTGAACGCCAGCAGCGACGGTGCGTGGTGCAGGATACCGCCGATGTAGTAGCGCGCCAGATCCGACAGACCCGCATAGCCGGCCTCGTCGTGGAACAGCGGCTTGCCGTCCTTCCACAGCGACTGGTGGGCGTGCATGCCCGAACCGTTGTCGCCGAAGAGCGGCTTCGGCATGAAGGTGACTGACTTGCCGTTGGCCCACGCCGTGTTCTTGATGATGTACTTGAACAGCAGCACGTCGTCGGCTGCGTGGAGCAGCGTGTTGAACTTGTAGTTGATCTCGGCCTGACCGCCGGTGCCCACCTCGTGGTGACCGCGTTCGAGCTCGAAGCCCGCATTGGTGAGGTTGGTCGACATCTCGTCGCGCAGGTCGACGTAGTGGTCATACGGTGCGACGGGGAAGTAGCCGCCCTTGGGTCGCACCTTGTAGCCGAGGTTCGGGGAACCGTCGGGATCGACCGGCGAGCCGGCGTTCCACCAGCCCGACTCGGACTCGACCTCGTAGTAGGTTCCATTCATCTCGGAGCCGTAGGACACTCCGTCGAAGATGTAGAACTCGGCCTCGGCGCCGAAGAAGCACGTGTCGGCGATGCCGGTCGATGCGAGGTAGTCCTCGGCCTTGCGGGCGACGTTGCGCGGGTCGCGGCTGTAGGCCTCACGGGTGAACGGGTCATGGACGAAGAAGCTGACGTTCATCGTCTTGGCCTTGCGGAAGGGATCGATCTGAGCGGTTGCCGGGTCCGGCAGCAGCATCATGTCCGACTCGTTGATGGACTGGAATCCGCGGACCGAGGAACCGTCGAAGGCGAGGCCGTCTTCGAAGACGCTCTCATCGAACGCGTCCGCAGGGATGGAGAAGTGCTGCATCACACCGGGCAGATCGCAGAATCGGATGTCGACGTACTCGACACCTTCCTTCTTGATGCCCTCGAGTAGTTCTTCTTTGCTGCTGTACACCGTGCGGTGACTCCTTCACTATTTCGCCGGCGGGTGGCCGAGACACGGTCACCCGACACGCTCATCCGCCACCGAGAGACAGCAGCGGATCTCAGCTCAGACCGTATGGACAGGACGTTGCCCGCGCGTCAAGGACGTGTTTCTCCTGTGTTACACACCGCGGACGTGGGACACCTTCACTATTCCTGATCCCCGCCTTTCGCGCGCGGTGAATCAGACCACGACCGATGGTGCGCCGTGGATGCCCGAATGGCCGAACCCACGTGGGGCATACACTGACGTGCAGGGACGAGGGCATCGCGTAGGTGTCTCGTCCACGGAGAAGCACTGCCGGTGACGTTGGCGCCGGCGACATCACGACAGGGAGGCGTTCGGATGGGCCGCGCTACCGGATCATGGCTGTCAGGGCCGCAGGCGGGCCAGGACGTCGACGTCGAATACCGGGGCGCCGACCTCGGGCTCCCCGAGGCGGGGCCGGGATCACTCGCGGGCGGTTGGCACCGGGTTGCCGGACTGATGGTCGACTGGATCATCGCGGGCGGTCTGTCGTTGTTGTTCGTGCGCTTCTGCTCTCCCGACATGGGCACGGTGATCCTGGCCGTGTGGTTCGTCGTCGGTGTGCTCACCGTGACGTTGTTCGGTTTCACGCCAGGGCAATTCGCCGCCGGCACCCGGGTGGCACGCGTCGACCTCGGCCCTGAGCGCACTGCTGCCGAGCTCGAGGACACCACAGGGTTCGCTGCCGTCGGGCCGATTCGCGCACTCGCGCGTCAGCTCCTGATCGTCTTCATCGTCCCTGCGCTCATGAACGACTACAACGGCCGCGCACTACATGATCGCGCGACCGGAACGGCAATGATCCGCACCCGTTGACCGGTCGTGATCGTCCCGGTCTCGCGCCGCCAGGTCTGCACGTCACCGGCGGTCACTGCGCGAGTGCGGTCCGATCAGCTGCGACGCCGCGCGGTGCGCTGCATGCTGCGCATCTTCGCATTCGCGGGTAGCGGTCCCTTCGGCATCGCCGGCCCGGCGCCGCGCGTGCTCAACGCGCTGAGACGGCCCTCGAGAGCATCGATGCGTTTGCCGTCGATGTTGCGCGGCAGTTTGTTGAGGTGCTTCTCGAGCTTGGAGAGCGCCACCTGGTCGTCGTCGTTGCCGACGTACACCTCGTAGATGGGGGTGTCGCCGACGACTCGCGCGGCCTTCTTCTTCTCCTGTGCGACCAACGAGCGCACGCGGGTGGGTGAACCCTCGGCGACCAGGATCACCCCTGGCTTGCCGATCACGCGGTGCACCGCGTCGAGGTGACTGGTACCCGCGACCGCCTGGCTCACTCGCCACTGGCCACGCATGTTCCCGAGCGCCCAACCCGCGGCGCCCGGTTGTCCCTCGGCGCGCGTGTAGACGGTCTTCTGGACACGACGACCGAACAGCACAAAGGCGGCGAGAAGGCCGAGGATCACCCCGACAGGGATGAACAGCCACGGGCTCCCGATCGTGAGTCCGAGGACCACGAACACGGCCACGACCAGGACGAAGACGCCGACCATGTACGGAATGAGCCGCTTGTCTTCTTTCCGCTGCATCTGGAATGCCTGCCAGAGCTGCGTGTAGCGCTCGCGCGACGCCTTACGCCGAGCCTTCTTCGCCGCGGCCTTTTCCTCTTTGCTTGCTGCAGACGCCTTTGCCATGTCCTCTAGGATACGTCCGGTCGTCGGACGGGAGGTGGGGGGTTGGTCGAGCCCTGCCGTGCGGGCGGTACAGCCATTCGGTGGTCGGGAGAAGGGAGGCGGAACGGTTCAGCGTGCGAGACGTGCGAGCAGGCTCGAAGCCTCCTGGCTCGCCGATCCCTCCTCGGCGAGATGCCCCATCGCGGCGGGCAGCTCCCGGCCGTGATGTGCCATCGCCTGCGCGTACAGTCGGCCCGCGCGATACGAGGAGCGCACCAGCGGTCCGGCCATCACACCGGCGAACCCGACCTCGCGAGCGAAATCGGAGTGCTCGACGAACTCCTCGGGCTTCACCCACCGCTCGACGGGATGGTGGCGCGGTGACGGCCGCAAATACTGCGTGATGGTGAGGATGTCGCATCCCGCATCGTGCAGATCGACGATGGACTCGCGGACCTCCTCGGGGGTCTCGCCCATACCGAGAATGAGATTCGACTTCGTGACGAGCCCGAAGTCGCGCGCCTGGGTGAGGACGTCGAGCGACCGCTCGTAACGGAATGCCGGGCGGATGCGCTTGAATATCCGCGGCACGGTCTCGAGATTGTGTGCGAGCACCTCGGGACGGGCGTCGAAGACCTCGGCGAGCAGATCAGGCTTGGCGTGGAAGTCAGGGATGAGGTTCTCGACCCCTGTTCCGGGATTCAGGCCGTGAATGGCGCGCACGGTCTCGGCGTACAACCATGCACCCTCGTCGGGCAGGTCGTCGCGCGCGACCCCGGTGATCGTCGAGTAGCGCAGACCCATCGCCTGGACGCTCTCCGCGACCCGGCGTGGCTCGTCGCGGTCGAGTTCGGCCGGCTTCCCGGTGTCGATCTGGCAGAAGTCGCAGCGACGCGTGCACTGCTCACCGCCGATCAGGAATGTCGCCTCACGGTCTTCCCAGCACTCGTAGATGTTGGGGCACCCGGCCTCTTCGCAGACCGTGTGCAGCCCTTCACGTTTCACGAGACCTTTGAGTTCGGAGTACTCCGGGCCCATCGTCGCGCGCGTCTTGATCCACTTGGGTTTGCGCTCGATCGGAGTCTGCGCGTTGCGGACCTCGAGGCGCAGCAACTTGCGGCCGTCGGGTGCGGTGGGGGTTGGGGCTTGTGAATCAGACACGGTCACCGCACCGATGCTACGCCCGGTTCGGCGGGCTCCCGCGGCCCCGTTATCCGGGTCACGTCGCTGTGGTCGAATGCCGCGCGTACGGCGTCGACGATGTCGACGAGTACGTCGTCGACGGTGATCTCCTGACCGGACTCGAGTGAGAGAGAGGTGACCCCGGCGTCGGCGATGCCGCACGGGACGATGGCGTCGAAGGCGCTCATGTCGGGATTCACGTTGAGTGCGAAGCCGTGCAGGGTGACACCGCGGGCCACGCGGATGCCGATCTGTCCCAGTTTGCGTTCGCCTGCGTCGTCGCACACCCACACCCCGGAGCGACCCTCGACACGTCCGGCGGTGACACCGAACCGCGCGCAGACGGCGATCATCGCCGACTCGACACGTCGGACGTAGTCGACGACGTCGAGGGGCTCGGCGAGTGCCACGATCGGATATCCGACGAGTTGGCCGGGGCCGTGCCAGGTGATCCGCCCGCCGCGGTCGACGTCGATCACCTCCGCGCCGTTGGTGGGGAGGTCGGAGTCCTCGGTGCGTTTACCCGCTGTGTACGTCGACGGATGCTCGAGGAGCAGCAGCAGATCGTGATCGAGGGTGCCGGCCGCGCGCTCGGTTGCCAGAGCGTGTTGCCTGTCGTAGGTGTCCCGATAGTCGACGATGCCGAGGTGGCGCACCTCGATAGGGGCGGCAGGGTCTCGGCGGATGGATTCGCGTGGCATGTGGATGATCACCGATTCGCGTAGGCCAACCCGGAGTCGATGTCCGGATGGGTGAAGGTGAAGTCGTTGTCGCTCAGGACCCGGGGCGTGACGCGCTGACTGAACAGAATCATTTCCTCTGCCATCTCGCCGCCCACCAGCTTGGCGGCGAATCCGGGCGCCCGGGCGAGTGTCGGACGGTGCACGGCCCGGCCGAACGACGACACGAAGTCGGCGAACGGGACCGAACCCGGCGCCGCGAGATTGATCGGACCGCTGATCGTCGAGGAGAGCAAGAACTCGATGGCACGGACCTCGTCGACGAGCGTTATCCACGAGAAGTACTGTCGCCCACTGCCGATCGTGCCGCCGAGACCGAGCTTGAAGATCGGGCGCAGCTTTGCGAGCAGGCCGCCGGAAGGGGACAGGACCGGAGCGGTGCGCAACAGCACCACGCGTGTCCGATCACCCGCGTTCTGCGTGGCGGCGTTCTCCCAGTCGACGACGAGGTCGGCGAGAAACCCGGCGCCGGGGCCGTCGGATTCAGTCGCGGCGTGCTCGCCGGTGTCGCCGTAATAGCCCGAGGCACTGGCGCTGACGAAAGTCGGTACGCCGGCCGTCGCGACGGCCTCGGCAATCACCTCGGTCGGGGTGATGCGCGAGTCACGGAGTTCTTGTTTGAACCGGCCGGTCCACCGTTGGTTGCCGACTCCGACACCACCGAGACTGACCACCGCGTCGACGCCGTCGAGCGCCTCGGTTGGGACGCCGAGAGATTCGGGGTCCCAACCGAACTCGTCGTCGGAGCGGGGCTCGTGCCGAACCAGCTTGCGGACCGTGTGCCCGGCGTCGGTCAGCGAGCTGATCAGTGCGGAACCGATCAGACCACTCGAGCCGGCGACAGCGATCAGCATGCGGTGTCTACAGCCCCAATTCGGCCGCGAACGCGCCTTCTTCGAGCCGCTTCTTGATGGTGGTCAGGAAGCGTCCCGCGTCGGCACCGTCGATCAGCCGGTGATCGTAGGTCAGCGGATAGAACGACATCGAGCGCACCGCGATCGATTCCGATCCGTCGTCGCCGGTGATCACCACAGGGCGCTTGACGATGGCGCCGGTGCCGAGCATGGCCGCTTGCGGCGGCACGAGGATCGGGGTGTCGAACAACGCGCCCTGGCTGCCGATGTTGGTGATGGTGAACGTTCCACCGGCGAGCTCGTCCGGCTTGAGGCCGTTGGAGCGGGCACGGGACGCGATGTCGGCGATGGCACGCGCGAGACCGGCAAGAGACAGGTCGTCGGCGTTGTGGATGACCGGCGACAACAGACCCTGCTCGGTGTCGACGGCGATGCCGAGATGCACCTTGTCGTAGTAGGTGATCTCCTTCTTGTCCTCGTCGATCGACGCGTTGACGTTCGGGTGTGCCTTGAGCGCTTCGACAACGGCCTTCGCGATGAACGGCAGATAGGTGAGGTTCACTCCCTCGGAGGCCTTGAACGATTCCTTGGCAGCCTTGCGCAGGGCGGCGACCTTCGTCATGTCGATCTCGAAGACCTGCGTCAACTGGGCGCTCTGCTGCAGCGACTCGCGCGTCTTCTTCGCGGTGATCTGCCGGATACGGCTGATCTTCTGCGTGGTGCCGCGCAACTCGGCGAGCTCGGGCCTGACCTCCGGGCCGTGGGCCGCAGGGGCCGACGCCGCGGCGGCCGGAGCCGACGATGCAGCGGGTGCCGACTGGGCTGCGGGAGCCTTCTTGGCCTCCGCGGCCGCCAGCACGTCCTGCTTGCGGATACGCCCGCCGACTCCGGTTCCCTTCACGGAGTTCAGATCGATGTCGTTGTCGGCGGCCAATTTACGGACCAGCGGGGTCACATACGGCGTCGACTCGACGGTCGGCGGATCGTTCGACTCCTTGGTCGCCGCCGGAGCACTGGCCTTGGCGGGTTCGGGCTCGTCCTTGGCCGGCTCGGGTTCGGGTTCGGGCTTCGCCTCTTCCTTGGCAGGCGCAGGTTCTTCCTTGGCGGGTTCGGGCTCCGGCTCCGGCTCGGAGGCCGCGGCGGCCGACTTGTCGCCGATCACCGCGAGCTTGCCGCCGATCTCGACGACGTCGTCTTCCTCGGCGACGATCTCGAGGAGCGTGCCCGCGACGGGCGAGGGGATCTCGGTGTCGACCTTGTCGGTCGAGACCTCGAGAAGCGGCTCATCCTCGGCGACCTCGTCGCCGACCTTCTTGAGCCAGTTGGTGACGGTGCCCTCGGTGACGGATTCGCCGAGTTCCGGCATGAGCACGTCGGTGCCCGATGCCGATCCGCTGGGAGCGGTTGCCGCTGCGGGCTTCTCGGCGGGAGCATCGGCGTCGGTGGAGGGTGCCTCGGGCGTGGGCTCGGGCTCGCCCGCCTCCTCGGGCTCGCTACCGCTCGCGGAGTCGTCCGAGTCGTCCGAGGAGGCGGTTTCACCTTCTTCGCCGATCAGGGCCAGCTCGCCGCCGATCTCGACGACATCGTCCTCATGGGCGACGATCTTCGTCAGCACACCCGATGTCGGCGCGGGGATCTCGGTGTCGACCTTGTCGGTGGAGACTTCCAACAATGGCTCGTCGGCCTCGACGGTGTCTCCCTCCTCCTTCAGCCACCTGGTGACTGTCCCCTCGGTGACGCTTTCACCAAGGGCTGGCATCTGGACGGAGAAGGCCATCGCTGTTGACTCCTCGACTCGACATGTGTGTCTGGACTGTGTGTGGTCTGCCGTGGTGGTGTGTGCGCCACCGCGGCAGGGGCGTCGGCGGGTGGCCGCTGCCCACGCGCTAAACCCTACCCGCCACCGGCCCGCGTCATGTGACGTGTCGACGCAACCGCGTTGGCGAGTTGGCCGCGTGCACAGCCGGCGGCGGTGGCGGGTGGGTGCGGTGTCATCCGTTCGCTGCGATGTCCTCGATCACGCGCGCGATGGTTCGGACGGGGACGCCGGTGCCTCCCTTGGGCGTGTAGCCCCACGGCGCGCCACTGTTGAAAGCCGGTCCGGCGACGTCGATGTGGGCCCACTGGACGCCGTCGGCGACGAACTCCTTGAGGAACAATCCGGCGGCGAGCATGCCGCCGTTGCGGTGGTTGGTGACGTTCGCGAGATCGGCAACACGCGATTTCAGGTCTGCCCGCAACTCTGCCGCCAGCGGCATCGGCCACGCGTTCTCGCCGACTTCCTGCGAGAGGTCGGCCACGCGGTCACGGAACTCCTCGGTACCCATGACGCCCGGTGTCCGCGCGCCGAGTGCGACCATCTGGGCGCCGGTCAGCGTTGCGGTGTCGATGAGGTAGTCGGGATCATCCTCGCAGGCGCGGACGATGGCGTCGGCGAGGACGAGGCGTCCCTCGGCGTCGGTGTTGAGGACCTCAACGGTGGTTCCGCCGTACTGGGTGAGCACGTCACCGGGCCGCTGAGCGGTGCCCGACGGCATGTTCTCGGCCATGGGCACAGTGGCCGTCACCGACACGTCGACGTCGAGGCGCGCGGCCAGAATGGTGGCGGCGATGACGGCCGCGGCACCTCCCATGTCGGAGGTCATGTGGTCCATGTTGGCCGCAGGCTTGATGGAGATGCCGCCGGTGTCGAAGGTGATGCCCTTGCCGACCAGCGCGACCTTCTTGGCGTCCTTCTTGCCGGCGTGGGTCAGTCGGACCAGTCGAGGCAGGCGCGAGCTGCCCTTGCCGACGCCGACTATCCCGCCGTACCCGTCCTTCTCGAGCTGGGTGTGGTCGAGGATCTCCACCTTCAGGCCCGCCTTGCTGCCGAGCAGTCGGGCGCGTTCGGCGAACTCCTCGGGGTAGAGGTGACTGGGCGGGGTGTTGACGAAATCGCGGGCGATCGCGGTTGCATCGGCGATCGCGACGGCATGGTCGAGTTGTGCGGTCGCGGACTTCCCGGTGTTCTCCACAAGCAGCCGAACCGTCGTCGGCGGCGTCTTCGTGGGAAGGGTCTTGGCAGAACGGAATTCGTCGAAGCGATATGCGCCGAGGAAGAAGCCCTCGGCCACGGGTTCGATGCCGCCGGCGGCGAGCGTCGTCGTGACCTGTCGGCGACCGGCCAGCGCGCGAGCGGCGATGCCCGCTGCCTGACGGAGCTTCTCCGGATTCTCGACGTCGTCGGCCGAGCCGAGGCCGACAGCGACCACGACGTCGACACCGAGCGACTCGGGCGCCGGGATCGACGAGACGTCCCCGTGCGTACCTGCTGCGCCCACTGCCACGAGTGCATCGCTGATGGCCGACGCCTGGGCGTCGTCGAGCAGGCCGTCGCCGATGAACAGGGTGGGAGCGGCGTCGGTGTCGTCCGCGTCGGGGCCCTCGGGCGCGACCAGCCCGATCACGAGTGCCTCGTCTTTCTTGTCGAGGGAGGTTGCCAGTTGGATCTTGGGACCGCGTGTCCGGTCGACGCTCTCGTTCTTACTCACCCGCTCAACTCTGCCACGTCATTCCGCGGACCGACATGGTGGAGACGGGGTGGGTGTGCCCGTCCGGGGCTACCTACAGTGGGCCGGTGAGTGTGCGCCAGAGCCCGAGTTCGAACACCGGACACAGTCCTCGGGGAGCGCCGGCCGGGCGACGTCGTCGTCGGCGGGCATGGGTGATCACCGCGCTCGTCGTCGGGGTGGTCGCGGGCGCGGGTGCGATCGGTGTCCGTGCCGTGTCCGGGCACGATGACCCGGTCTCCCGGCTTGTCGCCGAGGCCGGTGTCGGCCCGGCGAGGCAGACGTTTCCGACGACCGATACCAGCGGGCTGAGCCCGGTGCGTGCACGGATCGTCGACGTCGTGCACGCGGAGTACGACCGCAACGCGCCCGGCACGATCTACTCGGACGGCGTCGAGGAATCCTGGTGCGCAGATTTCGTCAGTACCGTCATGCGCAAAGCCGGTGTGCCGTTTGACAACCCGAACTCGGGATCGTGGCGGATACCCGGTGTGGCCACCCTGACCGACTATCTGCACTCGAGTGGTCGATGGCGTGCGGCCTCGCATGTGCCCGAGCCCGGCGACATCGTCATTTACGACGCGCCCAGTCACTTCCGGCAGCACACGAACATTGTCGTCGCGATGGATGGCACCACGGTGACAACCGTGGGTGGCGCTGAGGCGCAGGGCATCACGGTCGATCACTTCGATCCGCGCACCGTCGAGGGGGTGCAGGGCTACGGCGTGCCGTGAGGGGGTCCCCCGCGGTCGGGTGGCCTGCGCCGACCGTCGACTCAGGTGGGGTGCGCGCATCCGTCGCGGGTCGGTAACCTGCACCCCATGACCGAATTGCTCGCGGGACCGATCGCCGACCGTCACTACGCACTCGGTGCCACCTTCGCCGAGTTCGGCGGATGGCACATGCCCGTCTCGTACGCGGGCACCGTTGCAGAACACAACGCGGTGCGCGGAGCGGTCGGCATCTTCGACGTCAGCCACCTCGGTAAGGCTCTCGTGACGGGTTCGGGCGCGGCCGATCTCGTCAACTCGACGCTGACGAACGATCTCGGGAAGATCCACGCCGGTAAGGCGCAGTACACGTTGTGCTGCAATGAGTCCGGGGGAGTGATCGACGATCTGATCGCCTATCTCGTCTCCGACGACGAGGTGTTTCTCGTTCCCAATGCGGCGAACACGTCGAAGGTCGTGGCAGCGCTTCGTGGTGCCGCGCCCGGCGGTGTCGAGATCACCGACCAACACCGCGACTACGCCGTGTTCGCCGTCCAGGGGCCGAGGAGTCCCGATGTTCTTGCCGCAGTTGGGCTTCCGACCGACATGGAGTACATGGCCTTCGCTGATGCCGAGTTGAAGACGGAGAGCGCCGCGTATCCGGTGCGTGTGTGCCGGACCGGCTACACCGGCGAGCGGGGATACGAGATCCTGCCGCGCTGGAGCGACGCGGGCCCTGTCTTCGACGCGTTGCTCGCCGAGGTGACGAATGCCGGCGGACAGCCTGCCGGGTTGGGCGCCCGCGACACGTTGCGCACGGAGATGGGATACGCATTGCACGGGCACGAGTTGACCGAGCAGATCACTCCCAATCAGGCGCGTAGCGGTTGGGCGGTCGGCTGGGACAAGTCGACGTTCTTCGGTCGTGACGCGCTGGTGGCCGAGAAAGAGGCGGGACCGGCCCGACGGCTGTACGGGCTGAAGGCGACGGGGCGCGGAGTTCCGCGAGCGGGTTTGACCGTGCTCTCGGGGCCGGGCGGCGACGTCGTTGGCGAGACGACATCGGGAACGTTCTCGCCGACCCTCAAGCAGGGCATCGCGCTGGCATTGATCGACACGTCGACCGGGATCAAGAAGAGTGCGGAGGTCGTCGTCGACGTGCGCGGGCGCGATCTGACGTGCGAGGTCGTCATCCCGCCGTTCGTCGAGTCGCACGTGTGATCCGCGCGCGGGTCCATGCGCACCGATCGGGCCCGGCCCGATCGGCGGTGGCGGTGACGATCGGTTTGCCTCGCGGCGTTACCATAGGCCAATGACCTTGCAGTTCACCCGTACCGAGCATCCCCATCCGGTGTCGGAATCCCGTCGTGCGGAGATCCTGTCCGCACCCGGATTCGGCAAGTACTTCACCGACAACATGGTGCTGGTGGACTACGACGTCGACCGTGGTTGGCACAGCGCGAAGGTCACGCCCTACGGTCCCATCGCACTCGATCCCTCGGCGATGGTGCTGCACTACGGTCAGGAGGTCTTCGAGGGCCTCAAGGCCTACCGGCAGCCCGACGGTTCGATCGCAGCATTCCGGCCGGAGGCCAATGCGCTGCGGCTGCAGCGTTCCGCCGAGCGCCTTGCCATGCCGCCCCTACCCGTCGACGATTTCATCGAGTCGTTGCGTGCGCTCCTGGCCGCCGACAACGAATGGGTTCCGCCCGCAGGCGGCGAGGAGTCGCTGTACCTGCGTCCGTTCATGTTCGCGTCTCAGGCGGGGCTCGGTGTGAACGCGCCGTCGTCGCAGTACGTCTACTCGGTGATCGCCTCTCCGGCGGGCGCCTACTTCTCCGGTGGGATCAAGCCGGTGAGCGTGTGGCTCTCGACCGAATACGTGCGGGCTGCTCCCGGCGGTACCGGAGCCGCCAAGTGCGGCGGCAATTACGCCGCGGCATTCCTCGCGCAGGCGCAGGCCACCGCGCAGGGATGCGATCAGGTGGTCTGGCTCGACGCCGTCGAACGTCGCTTCATCGAGGAGATGGGCGGCATGAACCTGTTCTTCGTGTTCGGCTCCGGCGCCGACGCGCGACTGGTGACCCCGGAGTTGTCCGGCTCGCTGCTGCCGGGCATCACCCGCGAATCGCTGCTGACGCTCGCCACCGATGCGGGTTTCGCCGTCGAGGAACGACGCATCTCGACCGAGGAACTCCGAAAAGGTGTGACGTCGGGCGATATCACCGAGGTCTTCGCATGCGGCACCGCCGCCGTCATCACCCCGGTGGGTCACGTCAAGAGCGACACCGACGACTACACCATCGGTGACGGCACGACAGGTGAGGTCACGCAGGCACTGCGCGACACACTCACCGGTATCCAGCGCGGTACGTTCGCCGACACCCACGGCTGGATGACCACGCTCTACCCGGCCTGATCCGCCGCGCCGGTCGGGCTCAGATCAGCAGACCGACCAGTGCGATGGCCGTCGACAACTCGATGACCGCGCCGAGGACGTCGCCGTTGACGCCGCCCATGCGTCGTGAGCAGTGTCGGGTGAACAACCAGGCGAAAGCCAGCACGACGAGTGCGGTGGCGCCCGCCCGGACAGCCGAAGCGACGTCGAAGTCGTTGTGGGACAAGGGCTGCCAACCGCCGACCAGGATCATGGCGACGAACGTGAGTACCGACCACACGACGACCGAAGTGCGCTGGGTACCCGCAACCAGCGCGCCGAACCCGGTCGTGCGTGCCGGTGGAAGCGACGATCGACACGCGACGACGACCGCCACACGTCCCAGCACGATTGCCGCGGCGATCGCCGACCAGCGCGACTGATCGGACAGCGCTGCGAACCCGGCGGTGTCGACGATCATCACGACCGCGATCGTCGCGGCGCCGAACGGTCCGGTCGAACCGCTGTGCATCACCTCAGCGACCTTGTCGGGGGAGCCATAGCAGCCGAGTCCGTCCGCGGTGTCGGCCAGACCATCGAGATGCATACCACGCGTACCGATGCCGAGTACGACGACGAGCAGGATGCCGATCAGGGTTGCGGTCAGGTGCGTGAGGCTCAGACCCCACGCGATGACGGCGACGAGAAGACCGAGTAGCAGTCCCACCACCGGTACAGCGGAGATCGCAGCTCCGCCGAACCGCCGGTCGAACGTGTCGTCGCGCCGACTGACCGGAATGATGGTGAGCCATGAGAGCGCGCCTCCGACGGCGTCGACCGGCGACATCCTCTCGCGCACGCTCGGGTCAGACCCCCGCGCTGCTGGTCGTCGAGGAATCCTCTGATCGGGGATCGTCGGCGAGGTGATCACCGGCTTGCGTGGCCTCGTGTTCGGCCTCCGCGGACTCGGCATCACTGACGCCCGCCTCGTCGAACGTCGACATGCTGCGCAGGATCTCCACCGACGACGAGATGATGGGCAATGCCATCAACGCACCGCTGCCCTCGCCGAGCCGCATCTGGAGGTCGAGGATGGGTTCGAGATCGAGGTGCTCGAGCGCGAAAGCGTGCGCCGGCTCGACCGAGCGATGCCCTGCGACCCACCAGGCGGGCGCGCCCGGCGCGAGTTCTGCAGCCACGAGCGCCGCCGCGGTGACGACGACACCGTCGAGGATCACCGGCGTTTTCCGCACCGCGGCCTGCGCCAGGAAACCGGCCATCGCAGCGAGGTCGGCACCCCCGACCGCGGCCACGAGCGCGAGGGGATCGTGCAGGTGGCGTCGCCCGCGCCGCATGCCGTCGCGGATCGCCGCGGTCTTGCGCATCCACCCGATGTCGTCGATGCCGGTGCCGCGTCCGACGACCTCGACCGGTTCATGACGTGTGAGTGTGCCGACGAGAACCGCGGCAGGCGTGGTGTTTCCGATGCCCATCTCGCCCGCGATCAGCAGGTCGGCCCCGGAGTCGACGAGGTCGTCGACGATCGCACGACCGGCGGCGACTGCCGAGCGCGCCTCGGCGATCGACAGTGCGTCGGTGACACGGAGATCGCCGCTGCCGCGTCGGACCTTGTACCCGGAGACCTCCGGCGGGGTGTCGGCGTCGACCGACATGTCGACGACCCGAACCGTCGCGCCGCTCTGTCGGGCCAGCACGTTGACCGCGGCGCCGCCCGAGGTGATGTTCGCGACCATCTGGGCGGTCACCTCGGGCGGGTAGGCCGAGACACCGGCCTGCGCCACACCGTGATCGCCGGCGAACACCACGACCGTGGCCTGCTCGATCGACCGTGGCGGGCACACACCCTGGCATGCGGACACCCACACGCTGAGTTCCTCGAGTCTTCCCAGCGATCGAGCAGGCTTGGTCAACGTGAGCTGGCGCGCCCGTGCGGCGTCGGCGACGGCATCGTCGGGACGGTCGATGTGGTCGAAGACCTCGGCGTCGATCGGATCGATCTCACGCGCCGCGAGCGCCGCGACCACGGGAGCCGATGGTGCCGTCGGCGCGGATGTCGGTGCTGTGGGCGCTTCGGCCGGTGCTGTGGGCGAGACCTCCGGTGCTGCGGGCGCTTTCGCCGGTGCTGTGGGCGAGACCTTCGGTGCTGTGGGCGCTTCGGCCGGTGCTGCGGGCGCGGTTTCCGGTGCCGTCGGCGAAACGGACGGTGCCGTCGGCGTTGAGGGGGCGGGGAGTTCGACGACCCGACCGGCGACCACGAGCAGCACACGGTCGCAGACGGCTGCGACGGCCGCATTGAGGGCGCCGAGCTCGTCCTGGAATAGGCGACCCGCCGGTGTCGAAGGGACCGGTGCCAAGCCGACCTCGGGACTGATGATCACCAGGTCCGCGGTGACGCCGGCGATGGCTGCGCACAGTTGCTCGGTGCGCTCGGAACGATCGGTCGGCGACGTCCACCCGTCGGTGGCGTCGATGTCGGCTGCCAGCCAGTTGCCCAGGTCGTCGACGAGTGTCGCGGTGTCGGGTGCGACCGACAGTTCCGCGGTGAGGTCAGTGGTCTCGACAGTCGTGTACCGCGCGTCACGTCGGCGCCGGTGTTGCTCGACGCGCGCCACCCACTCGGCGTCTGAGGTCAGAGTCGGCCCGGTGGCGATATAACGGACAGCGCGCTGGTGGGCGAGCATCGACTCACCCACACCCGACTTGCCCGAGCGCACGCCCCCGAGCACCAGTGTGCGGGGGCCCCTCGTGGTCATCGTCAGCTCAGACCTCGTCGCCCGGGGAGACCTGTGGCTTGGGCGCGCGCATCCGGCGGAGCTGCATGGCGCGGGTGAAGGCGTACCAACCGAGTCGGAAGCCTGTGTCGTCGGTGTCGGGGAAACGCTCCTGAACACGCTTGTTGACGAGACGACCGAGGATGACGGCGTCGATGGCCATCAATACGACGAAGGCCAGCAGCACGAAATTGGCGTACGCGGCGATCGACGGCAGGAACATCACCACGATCAACACGATGGCGAACGGCATGAACAGCCCCGCGAAGTTGCGCCGGGAATCGACGATGTCGCGGGTGTAGCGGCGTACCGGGCCCTTGTCGCGGGGCATCAGGTAACGCTCGTCGCCCTCCATCATCTTCTCGCGCTGCTCAGCACGCTGGGACCGACGTTCGTCGTTGAGTCTGCGGCGATCCTCGCGACTCATGGTGCTCTTCAGTTGCTTCTTGCGGGCGCGAGCCTCTGCGCGGGTGGTCGGCGGTGGCGCCACCGGGCCGCGACGTCGACCCTCGGCTTCGCGACGAGACGGCGTCGGGCGACCCTTGCCCGGTGTGTACGCACTGCCCCTGGTCTCGGTCGTGGGCTCGTCGATCGTCATCGGCGTATCCGCAGTCGACACGGAGCCCTCATCGGCGGTGTCGTCGTCCTTGTTCCATGGCAGTCTCACGCCTTCGAGGGTAGGTGATCTGCGCTGCCGGGGTTCGCGGACCTCCCTATACTTCCGGTGCATGGCCTCTCCGGGCGTGAGCGCGCGCACCTGCACCGACATCAGTTCCAGCGGTCGGCATGGAGGTCGCTGATGCGAGTACTGATCGCACCCGATTCCTTCGGTGACACACTCACCGCGGTCGAGGCGGCGAGTGCCATCGGACAGGGGTGGTCGGCGGGGCGTCCGGACGACGAGATCACGCTCGCTCCGCAATCGGACGGGGGACCTGGATTCGTCGACGTACTCGCGACACGGTTCGGGCGTCGCGTCACCGAGAAGATCGTCGGGCCCCTCGGCGCCTCGGTGACCGCGCAGTGGCTGCTCGACGACAGAAACCCCGACAAACCGGTCGCCTATATCGAGTGCGCCCAGGCATGCGGACTACACCAACTAGGCGGCGGACCCACGCCACGCACCGCACAGTCGGCCGACACCTTCGGGGTCGGCCTACTCGTCGACGCCGCGCTGCGCGCGGGGGCGCGTGAGATCGTCGTCGGGCTCGGGGGAAGTGCCACCACCGACGGCGGTCGCGGCATGATCGACGCGCTCGGTGGGACCGCGGCGGCGAGCGCCCGACTTGCCGACCTCGCCCTGGTGGCGGCCTCCGACGTCGAGAACCCCCTGCTCGGGCCTCTCGGTGCCGCCGCGGTGTTCGGGCCGCAGAAGGGCGCGGACCCCGACACCGTGGGGCGTCTCGAGGAGAGACTGACCCAGTGGGCGCGCGTGCTCGGGTCGATGGCGGGCAGAGATATCAGCGCAGAACCCGGCGCCGGGGCGGCAGGAGGGCTCGGTGCCGCGTTGCTCGCCCTGGGCGCGCACCGTGTGTCGGGAGCCACCGTGGTCGCCGAGGCCACCGACCAGGCGTCGGAGATCGCTCGCGCGGATCTCGTGCTGACCGGCGAGGGAAAGTTCGATTCCCAGACGCTGCGCGGGAAGGTCGTGTCGGCGCTGAACGCCGCGGCGGCTGCGACAGGAGCGCCGACCATCGTCTTTGCAGGTCAGGTGGCGCTGACGCCCGAGGAGATCACCGCAGCCGGTATTGCGCACGCGTACTCCATCGTCGAGCAGGCGGGTTCTGTCGAACTCGCGATGAGCGACGCGCGTGCTCAGCTCACCGCCCTCGCCACGCGAGCCGCCACCACGTCGGGCGAGGACGGTTGAGGGTCGACGACAGTCTGCGGGCACCGGGAATAGGTACACAGGGGGTACGGTTGACAAGAGACGAACAACAGGCCTGCATCGTCAGCCGACGCGTTCGAGTCCGCTGTCGCAGCGAGGTGTACACCGAGCCTGCGTGACCAGGGCAGCACGACCGGGGCCGAGCACCAACGGCACCATCACAGTACGAGGAGCATCGATGACCGTTCAGAACGAATCCGGAACAGCGACCACCACCGGCGTCATCCTGACCGACGCGGCAGCAGCCAAGGCCAAGGCGCTGCTCGATCAAGAGGGCCGCGACGACCTGTCGCTGCGCATCGCCGTCCAGCCCGGCGGATGCGCGGGACTGCGCTACCAGCTCTTCTTCGACGACCGCTCACTCGACGGAGACCTGACCGCCGACTTCGGTGGTGTCACGCTCGCCGTCGATCGGATGAGTTCGCCCTACGTGCAGGGCGCGACCATCGACTTCGTCGACACGATCGAGAAGCAGGGTTTCACCATCGACAACCCCAATGCGACGGGTAGCTGCGCCTGCGGCGATTCGTTCAACTGAGCGTCGTCTTTCACGCCTGTCACCGACCGCATCCCGGCAGTAGCCGGGGTGCGGTCAGTCATTTCCGGCACCTTGGGTAGCGTGTATTGCGGTTCGTGTCGGGCATCCATGACGAGTCCGACGACCACCACACCGCGGAGAGGCTTGGGGAAACAGTGGCAATCGTTGTATGTGGTTCCATCGCGACAGATCATCTGATGAAGTTCCCGGGAAAGTTCTCCGAACAGATTCTCGCCGACCATCTCGAGCACATCTCGTTGAGTTTCCTGGTCGAAGACCTCGTCGTCCGACGCGGGGGAGTCGCGGGCAACATCACGTATGCGATGGGTGAGCTCGGGCAGTCGCCGGTCCTCGTCGGCGCGGTGGGCGCCGACTTCCACGACTATCGCCAGTGGCTCGAGTCCCACGGCGTCGACTGCCGCGGCGTGCGGATCTCGGAGACACAGCACACCGCCCGATTCATGTGCACCACCGACGAGACGATGGCACAGCTCGCGACGTTCTACGCCGGTGCGATGAGCGAGGCGCGCGACATCGATCTCGCTGACGTCGTCGACCGCGTCGGAAACCCCGAAATCGTGTTGATCGGTGCCGACGACCCCGAGGCGATGCTCCGCCACACGCGCGAATGTCGACGCCTCGGCATCCCGTTCGCCGCAGACCCGTCACAGCAACTGGCCCGGCTCGACGGCGAGCAGGCGCGCGAGTTGATCGAAGGCGCGGCCTACCTGTTCACCAACGACTACGAGTGGGGCCTGCTGCGGCAGAAGACCGGGCTGTCGGAGGCACAGGTCTCCGAATTGATCGGCGTGCGCGTCACCACGCTCGGTGGTGACGGCGTCGACATCGTCGACCGTGACGGCACGCGCACACACGTCGCCGTGGTTCCCGAGACCGCGAAGGTCGATCCCACGGGCGTCGGCGACGGCTTCCGCGCCGGATTCCTCTCGTCGGTGTCGGCAGGACTCGGCTTCGAGCGCGCGGCTCAGGTGGGATCGATGGTCGCGGTGTTGGTTCTCGAGACGATCTCGACGCAGGACTGGGCATGGGACCGTGACGAGGCGCTCGAGCGCATCGAGGGCGCGTACGGCGCCGACGCCGCGAAGGAGATCGCCGCGGCGATCTGAGGTCCCGCCGTCCCGTGCGTCTAGAGCCGCACGGGATAGCTGTGGTCGGTGATCTCGGGCACGAGGGTCTTCTCGACGAAGATGGCGTGCCAGATCATGAACATGAGGAGCGTCCAGAGCCGTCGGCTGTTGTCGACGATGCCTGCCCGGTGCTCGTCGAGCATGTCGAGAATCGGCTGCTTGTTCAGCAGATAGTCGGTCTGCGACTTCTCGATGGTCTCCCGCGCCCAGTCGTACATCTCCGGACCAGCCAGCCAGTGTCGGATGGGGACCGGGAATCCGAGCTTCTTGCGGTGTAGCACGTGCGGCGGAACGATCTGTTCGAGCGCCTTGCGCAGGGCATACTTGGTGGTCCCGTGGCTGATCTTCTCGTCGAAGGGCAGTGCCTCCGCCACCTTGAACACCTCGTTGTCGAGGAACGGCACGCGCAGCTCCAGCGAATTGGCCATCGTCATCTTGTCGGCCTTGACGAGGATGTCGCCGCGTAGCCACGTGTACAGGTCGATGTGCTGCATCCGCGCGACAGGATCCCAGCCGTCGCTGCGCGCATAGATCGGCTCGGTCACGTCGGTGTGTGTCCACTCGGGTCGATAGTCGCGGAGCACCGCGCGCAGTCGGGCGTCGTCGAAGCTACGGGCGTTGCCGTAATAGCGCTCTTCGAGGGTCAGCGACCCGCGATGCAGAAGACTCTTGCCGCGCGTGCCCTCGGGGATGCGATCGGAGACCTTGCCCGCCAGATGGCGTAGCGCAGTGGGTAGCCTGTCGAAGCCCTTGAGCGACAGTGGTTCCTTGTAGATGGTGTAGCCGCCGAAGAGTTCGTCGGCGCCCTCCCCGGAGAGCACGACCTTGACGTGCTCACGGGCGGTCTGTGCGACGAAGTACAGCGGAACCAGCGCCGGGTCGGCCACCGGGTCGTCGAGATACCAGATGATCTCCGGGATCGCCGCGATGTACTCCTCGGGGGTGACCATGCGCACGATGTGTCGGGCACCGATCGCGGCCGCGGACTCCGCTGCCACGTCGGCCTCGGAATAGCCTTCGCGTTCGAATGCTGCGGTGAACGTGATCAGGTCGGGGTTGTGCTGGATCGCCAGCGCCGCGATGGCCGTCGAATCGATGCCGCCGGACAGGAACGAACCGACGGTGACGTCGGCGCGCATGTGCTTGGCCACGGAGTCGGAGAGGACGTCGGCGATCTCGTCGTATCGCTTCTGGCGAGTGGCGTCGGTGAAGGGGCGGACCGAGAACTGCGGAGTGAAATAGCGCGTGATCGACGGTGCACCGCCCGGATGCACGGTCGCGTAGGAGCCGGACTCGAGTCGACGGATCGACGAGTGCAGCGACTCGGGTTCGGGGACGTACTGCAACACGACGTAGTGCTCGAGGGCGCGCTCGTCGAGGGTGTCGGGCAGCCCGAGGCGCCCGATCAGCTCGAGGAGACTCTTCTTCTCGCTGCCGAACGCGGTACCGCCAGGACCGGTCGCGAGGAACATCGGCTTGATGCCGAACGGATCGCGGGCCAAGAACACCGAGCGCGTCTCGGTATCCCAGATGGCGAAGGCGAACATGCCGCGTAGCCGCCGAACGGACTCGGGCCCCCAGTGGTGGAAGGCCGCGACGATGGCCTCGCCGTCGCCCTCGGTGCGGAAAATTGCGCCCTCGTCGGCGGCGAGTTGCGCACGGATCTCCAGATAGTTGTAGATCTCGCCGTTGAAGACCAGCGCGTACCGGTCGGGATTCTCCGGAGGTCCCCAGCGCAGCGGCTGATGTGAATGGTCGATGTCGATGATCGACAGCCGATTGAAGCCGAGCACGATGTCGGTGTCGTTCCACGTTCCGGGCTCGTCAGGGCCACGGTGACGCATGCAGTGCGAGGCGTTGGCGACGAGGTCGACGGCATCGGCCGCCGTGTCGTCAGAGGTCAACAGACCGAGCAAGCCACACACCAGTAAAGCCTCTTTCGACGCGGGGATCGTTGAGCGGCAGTGACCTCACCGCCGCGGTCACGAGTATGCCGTATGCGGGCAGGCGACGGCCCGTCGGCTACACCCCGCAATCCGCTGAAACACGGGGTCGCGCGGGCCCCGACCGACGACGGAAACGATTTCGACGCGCGAAGTCACCCCAACCGAAAAAGTTCCCACGAGTTGGTCTACGCTGCGTAGTACATGGCGCGAAGGCTGCGCTTCGGTGCCCGCTGCACGGTGAGAGTTGCCTTGCACGGCCCGATGTCGCCGACAGCGTCGTTGCAGGTCAGGTGGGATGCGACTCGGACGTCGGGATCGGCGGTTCCGAGCTGGCAGGAAGGCGTGAAATTGGCACACGGTGAACGGCCCCGCGTACGGCGTGTCACGTCCGCGTCGCGGAAGGCCAACCGGGTCGGCCTCAAGCGGGCCGGAGCTGTCGCGGCGCTCGGCGTCGGTGCACTGTTGATGTCGGGTTGCGACGCACGTACCGCGATGCGGTTCGGCTGGCCGCACGGTGTGACACCCGAGGCCACAGACATGGGCAACCTGTGGACCTGGTCGGTCATCGCCGCCCTCGTCATGGGCATCATCGTCTGGGCTCTGATCTTCTGGACGATCACCTTCCACCGCTACAAGCCGGGCAAGGGCAAGGACGAGTTCCCGCGCCAGACCGCCTACAACGTGCCGTTGGAACTGGCCTACACCGCCATCCCCTTCGTGATCATCGCGGTGCTCTTCTACTTCACCGTGATCGTGCAGACCAACGTCGAGAAGAAGACCGACGACCCGAAGGTGGTCGTCGACGTCACCGCGTTCCAGTGGAACTGGAAGTTCGGCTACCGGGACGTCACGTTCAACGACGGCGGCACCTACAACGGCTTCGTCCGCGACGGCAACCCGTTCGATCTCGAAACCCAGAACACCCGGCAGATCCACGACGGCGAGACCATCGAGCTCCCCGGTCCCGACGGTGGACGCAGCAACGATGTGCGTGACTACCTGAAGTTCAACCAGATCGAGACGGTGGGATCGTCGGCCACGATCCCGGTCCTCGTTCTCCCGACGAGTAAGCGGATCGAGTTCGACCTCGCCTCCGCCGACGTCGTCCACTCCTTCTGGGTTCCGGAGTTCCTCTTCAAGCGTGACGTGATGCCGTTCCCGAAGCAGAACCACACCGACAATCGGTTCCAGATCTCGTCGATCGACCGCGAGGGCGCATTCGTCGGACGTTGCGCCGAGATGTGCGGCACCTACCACTCGATGATGAACTTCGAGGTGCGTGCGGTGTCGCCGCAGGACTTCGACGCCTACATCAAGTACCGGCAGGCGCGTCCGCAGGCTACGAACGCTCAGGCGCTGCAGCACATCTGCCAGCAGCCCGAGTCGGTCGTCACCGTTCCGTTCGACACCCGTCGTGCCACCGACGGCTCGGTCGGGGCAACCGGCGACGCGGGCAACACGAAGATCGCGAACTGCACGATCGGAGCACTCCAGTGAAAATCGAAGCCAGACTCTTCGAACTGCTCACGCTCTTCTTCGCAGGCGCGGGCGTCATCTACACCGTGTTGACCGCTCTCACCGACAACGGTGTCGAGTGGGTCGGCGTGGTCGGCATGTTCTTCAGCGCGGGTCTGACGCTGATCGCGGGCACCTACTTCCGGTTCGTGTCGCGACGCGTGGAAATCCGCCCCGAGGACTACGAGGATGCCGAGATCGAAGACGGCGCAGGCGAACTGGGCTTCTTCAGCCCCGGTTCGTGGTGGCCGATCCTCATCGCCGCCAGCGCTGCACTGTTCGCGATCGCATTCGCCACCGGCAACATCTGGCTGGCGATCTTCGCCGCCGCGTGCATCATCGGTAGCGCAGCGGGTCTCGTCTTCGAGTACATCGTCGGACCCGAGAAGCACTGACACGGCACTCAAGCCGCACGTGACCACAGCCGCACCCGAGCTTCGGGTGCGGCTGTGTCATACTTCCCAGCTCGAGACACACCGGTTCGCGCAATTGCGCAGGCTGTGCGAGACGGCTTTCGACGGGGATTTCGACGCGTTCGATTTCGACCATGCGCTCGGGGGAATGCACGCGTTGGTCGTCGACGCCGACGACCAACTCCTCGCACACGCGGCGGTCGTCGCCCGCGCGGTACTCGTCGGCGACAGGCCGTTGCGCTGCGGCTACGTGGAGGCTGTCGCCGTGGCTCCCCAGCACCAGCGGCGTGGGTTCGGCGGTGCCGTCATGACCGCCGTCGAGGAGGTGATCGAGCGTGCATACGATCTCGGTGCCCTCGGCGCCTCCGACGCGGGCGCGCGGCTGTATCGCACGCACGGTTGGCGGGCGTGGCGCGGAAGTCTCGGAGTGCTCAGCCCTGACGGTTGGGTGCCGACGCCGGATGACGAGGGCGCCGTCCTCGTCCGTGCGGTCGGCGTCAACGTGTCGTTCGACGAACGGCTGACCTGCGACTGGCGGGCGGGCGACGTCTGGTGATCTACCGCAACCTCTGGTGACGTACCGCGGAGTCGCCCGGGCCGACAGTGACGTTCGTACGTCATGCTTCGGGGCCGCCCTCAGTCGGGCACGATGCTGTCGCCGTAGACCTTGAGCGTCCGGTATGCCGCGCGGAAGTGTGCCGACGTGTAGGCCTCACCGACCTCACCGTCGTGGGCGATGGTCGTGGGCTCGGCTGTGGTGAAGGTGAACTCGGGGACCTGCATCTCGTGATAGAGCTTGGAGCGCTGCAGGAGTCCCGTCACCAGGCTCGACAGGACGCGGATCGTTGCGAATCGTCGGCCCGACTCCAGGAATCGGACGTCGAGGAGTCCGTCGTCGAGTCGCTCGCGGCGTGCCGGCGCGAATCCGGCGGAGCCGTACATCGACGTTCCGACGAGAAACAGTGACGTCTGCACCGTGGCGCCGTCGATGGTGATCTCTACCGGTGTCGAGTGGCGTGCCACCTGCAGCATGGCGAGTGCGCTGGCGGCGCCCTTGCCCACCCGGTGCTCCCATTTCGTTCGTGCGCGCACGAAGTGCGGGTAGGCGCCGATACTGGCCGTGTTCAGGATGAGTCGTTCGTCGTTGAGTGTCGCCGCATCCACGAGGGTTGCGGTGCCCGAACGCACCTTGGCGATCGACGCGTCGACATCCGCACACCCGATGTCGCGAGCGAAGTGGTTGAAGGTTCCGCCAGGGAAGACGGCGAGCGGCAGGTCGGCGTCGTGCGCCGCGGCAGCGATGGTGGCGACAGTACCGTCGCCACCGCAGACGCCGAGCGCGGTGGCACGCGCTGCGGCATCGCGGGCGATGGCCGCGTAATCGTCGTCCGGTCCGAGCTCGACGACTTCGGCACCGGGGAACTGGGTCCGCACGGCGCGGAGGACCTCGGCGCCGTTTCCATTTCCCGATGCGGGATTGCCGAGTACGACGAGCCCCGCACCGTCGTGCGGAAGGGGAGCGTTCACCGTGCTCGGGGCCGGGGTGGCGATGTTGTGCGGGATGATCGGCGGCACGAGCTTGCCGCCGAGTGTCGCAATACCCGCGCCGATGCCGAACCCGATGAACACATCACCCGGGTAGTGGGCACCGGTGGCCACACGCGACAGCCCGACCAGGCCGGCCAGCGCCGACATGACGAGACCCAGCGGTGGGGACTCGAGCGCTACACCGACGGAAAATGCTGCGGCACTTGCCGAGTGGCCGGAGGGCAGTGAGTTCGACGTCGGTTGGTGTGCGCCGCGGCGGATGAGCGGCACGACCGACGGGGAAGGGCGCTTGCGCTGCCGGATGCGTTTGGCCCCCTGATTGGTGACCAGACTCGTGACGGCCAGCGAGGTGAGGCCACGGACGGCGGCGCGCTGCCAGCGCGGGCGCCCGCTGAGGATGAGGCCCGCGCCTATGCCCATCCAGAGCTTCGAGTGATCTGCGGCGGCCGTGAGTGGTGGCATCGTGCGATCGAGGAGGGGACTCGGCGAACGAGCGATCGTCTGGAAGAGGTTGGCGTCGAGAGTGCCGAGACCCTTCGTCAGCTCGTGGAGGGAGTCCGGTCGGCGACGTCCGATGTGTCGCAGTCGTGTCATCGTTTCACCGTAGCGACTCGGCGGGGGAGGGGAGTGGAACCCCGCCAGGTCGCGCGCCGTCTCGCGCTTGTCACGCTGTCGGGCGACCGTCGGTTCCGGCCATCACCATCGACCCGCAGAAGTGCTGTCCCACAACGACACACGGCTGCCGTCGCGGTGAGGCGACGGCAGCCGTGTGGTGACTGCTGTATCGGACGCAGGTCAGTCGAGCGGGTTACCGCCCTTGGCCTGCAGCTCCCGCAGGGCGTCGATCTCCTCGCGCTCCTGCTCGTGCGCGAACTCGACGTTGCGCTTCTGCTGCTCGGGCGGATCGGCGACCATGACCGAACCGGTACCGGGCGCGCCCGACGAACCGAGTTTGTTCATCCGCTTCGGGATCGCTGCACCCTCGTAGGGGAGCGGGATCGCGTGACCGTGGTCGTCGACCGGGCCGAGTGGCTGGTGGATCTCGATGTACTCACCCTGCGGCAGGCGCTTGATGATGCCCGTCTCGATGCCGTGCTCGAGAACCATGCGATCACTGCGCTGTAGTCCGAGCGCCCAGCGATAGGCGATGAAGTACGCCAGCGGAGGCACGATGATCAGACCGATACGGCCCATCCACGTCGTCGCGTTCAGCGAGATGTGGAACTTCAGCGCGATGATGTCGTTCATACAACTCAACGTGAGGATGATGTAGAACGAGAACGCCATTGCGCCGATCGCCGTCCGCACGGGGGTGTCGCGCGGGCGCTGGAGCAGGTTGTGATGCTCGTCGTCGCCGGTGAACTTCTTCTCTATCCACGGGTAGGCGAACATCACCACGAACATCAGGGTGATGATCACGACGACCCAGAAGATGGCCGGGATCGTGTAGTTGCCGAGATAGAGCTCCCACGCAGGCATCAGACGGGCCAGACCGTCGGTCCACATCATGTAGATGTCGGGCTGCGAACCCGCGGACACGTGCGCCGGGTTGTACGGACCGATCACCCAGACCGGGTTGATCTGGAAGATGCCGGCCATGATCGCGAGGATGCCGGCGGTGAACGCGAACATCGCGCCACCCTTCGCGGCGAACACCGGGAGGATACGAACGCCGACGACGTTCTTCTCGGTGCGTCCGGGACCGGGGAACTGGGTGTGCTTCTGGTACCAGACCAACGCCAGGTGGGCGCCGATGAGTGCCAGGATGATGCCCGGGAACAGCAGGATGTGCAGTACGTACAGGCGAGGGATGATGATGTCGCCCGGGAACTGACCACCGAACAATGCCCAGTGGATCCACGTGCCGACCAGCGGGATGCCGAGGACGATGCCGCTCATCGCGGCGCGGACGCCGGTACCCGACAGGAGGTCGTCGGGCAGTGAGTATCCGAAGAATCCCTCGAACATCGCCAGGATCAGCAGCAGGCAGCCGATGATCCAGTTGGCCTCGCGGGGGCGTCGGAACGCGCCGGTGAAGAAGATGCGCGCCATGTGGATGATGATCGACGCCGCGAACAGCAGCGCTGCCCAGTGGTGGATCTGGCGGACGAACAGACCGCCGCGGACCTCGAACGAGATGTTCAGGGTGGTCTCGTAGGCGCGCGTCATCATCACGCCGTTGAGCGGCTGATAGGCGCCGTGGTAGGTCACCTCCGACATCGACGGGTCGAAGAAGAAGGTGAGGTACACACCGGAGATCAGCAGGATGACGAAGCTGTAGAGCGCCACCTCGCCGAGCATGAACGACCAGTGGCTCGGGAACACCTTGTTGATCTGACGCCGCATGCCTGCGGCGAGGTGATACCGGGAATCGACCTCTTCGGCCTGCTTCGCGAGACGATTGCTCATGACTTGCGCTCCCAGAATGCGGGTCCGACGGGCTCGATGAAGTCGCCTGCGGCGACCATGTACCCCTGATCATTGACCGTCAGCGGCAGCTGCGCCAGTGCACGGGCGGCCGGACCGAACACCGGCTTGGCGTACTCGAGAGCGTTGAACTGCGACTGATGGCACGGGCAGAGGATGCGGTTGGTCCGCTGCTCGTAGAGCGAGGTCGGGCAGCCGAGGTGGCTGCAGACCTTCGTGTAGGCGAAGTAGTCGCCGTAGTTGAAGCTCTCCTGACCCTTGCGCTTGATCGCACGGGCGGCGTCCTCGGGACGCAGACGGATGAGCATGACGGGATTGGACACGTAACGCAGGCCCCAGAGCAGCTTCTCGCGCGACTCCTCGGTCTCGCCGTAGCCGTCGGAGACGCGCCACGGGAAGACGGTCTCCATGCCGCCCGAGTCGAGGTCCTCGGGTCGGACGAGGGCCACCTGGTAGGGGTTGCCGGTGTCGCGACGCAGGAAGACCGTCTCGTTGGGCTGCGATTTCGGGTTGTAGATCGGCGACCAGCCGGTGTGCCACAGCGGTGCGTCCTCGCGCTTGGCCCATGGGTTCTTGATGAATCCGCCGAGACCCGCGACGACGCCCGTCAGAGCAAGCGCGCCGAAGGCGAACAGTCCGGAGCCGATGAGCATCTTGCGGCGACCGAGGGTCGACTTGGTGCCCGAGTCTACGAGTTCGGCGACGATGGTCTTCTTGTCGACCTCGGTCGATCCGGGGCCGTCGTGACGATCCTGGACCGCGATCTCCGACGGGATGAACTTCTTGGTGATCAGGACGAGTGCGATACCGATCGACAGGATCGACAGTCCGAACGTGACACCGAGAAGAGGCGTGTTCAGCGTGTAGCGCCAGTAGTCGGAGGTGCCGGGGAGAGCGAACTCCCAGTGGTTCCACAGGAAGATCACGAAGCAGGCCAGCGCGGAGATCCCGGCGATGGTCAGCCACACCGCGATCTGTCGTTCGGCGCGCTTCTCGGCCTTGGTGCCCGGTTCAGGGAAACGCTCACCCCGATGGATGATCTCGACGCCGTCGAGGTTGGTACCCAGCTTGACCAGGTCGTCATTGGTCATCTGGTCCAGCTCATCGGCGGACGGCGTGTCCTTGTCCGTGGTGCTCATGTTCGTGATCCCATCCACATCGCGGCGGCGACGACCGCCACAACTCCGACAAACCACATCACCATGCCCTCACTGACCGGGCCGAAGCCGCCGAGGCTCAGACCGCCCTGGGGCTTGGATTCGGTGACGTACTTGATGAAGCCGATGATGTCCTTCTTCTCGTCGAGCGAGAGCTGACGGTTGGAGAACTTCGGCATGTTCTGCGGCCCGGTGAGCATGGCCGTGTAGATCTGCTGTTCCTTGACGTTGTCGAGTGTCGGGGCGAACTTGCCCGACGACAGCGCACCGCCGCGGCCGGTGAAGTTGTGGCACGACGCGCAGTTCAGGCGGAACAGTTCGCTACCGCGTCCGAGGTTCTCGCCGCGCAGCGACTCCTGCGCGAGGACGGGGAGCACGACCTCTTTCATCGATCCGTCGGCCTGACGCTGCATGACCTTCTCGGTCTTGCGCGTTCCGTCGGGGTTCTTCTCGAACAGCGGGCGAGGACCGCCGCCCTGCGACTGGATGTACGCACCGAGCTGATCGATCTGTGCGGTGTCGAACTTCGGGGGCTTGCGCAGTGCCTGGGCCTCACCACGGGCCGCGGGCATACGGCCGGTCGAGACCTGGAAGTAGACGGCTGCGTCGCCGACGCCGATCAATGACGGACCGCGGTCGGTCACGCCCTGCAGGTTGGCGCCGTGACACGTGATGCACGAGCTCTCGTAGAGCTTCTTGCCGTCCTGGATCAGCGCGGCGTCGTTGGTGTCGGCGACGGCGACCTGTGGCTTGGGGGACAGCAGGGAGGCGAGCACGCCTGCCATCATCAGGCCCGCGAGCAACAGCAGCGCGCCACTTGCGCGGCGGCGCAGCTTACGACGCGAACGTGACTTCTTCGCGGCGTTCGGCGCCTTGCTCGAGGTGACTGTGTCGACCTGACCAACGTCGGAAGGGCTATCCGACGGTCCCGGTGGAGATGAACTCATCATGGTCTCTCTACTAAGCGGACGGACTTCTCTAGCTGTTGGCGCGAACGTGGTTCCGGTGGAAGCACTCCCGCCTCAAGTCAGTTATTCGTTGCGATCGGTGTCATCGGATGAAGTAGATGGTGACGAATAGTGCGATCCACACGATGTCGACGAAGTGCCAGTAGTAGGACACGACGATCGCGGCAGTCGCCTGGTTCGGTGTGAACTTGGCGAGCTTGGTGCGAACCAGCAGGAAGATGAAGGCGACGAGACCGCCGATCACGTGGAGGCCGTGGAATCCGGTCGCCATGTAGAAGACCGAACCGTAGGCGCTCGACGAGAGGGTCGTGCCCTCGGCAACCAGGTGGTAGTACTCGTAGCCCTGGCCGCAGACGAAGAAGGCGCCCATCAGGAACGTCAGGATGTACCAGCGGCGCAACCCGAAGACGTCGCCACGCTCGGCGGCGAAGACGCCCATCTGGCAGGTCACCGACGACAGGATGAGCACGGTGGTGACCGGGATGGCCAGTTTCAGGTTCAGTTCGGTGGGCTCCGGCGGCCAACCGGCGGGGCCGGCATTGGCGCGTGCGACGAAATACATCGCAAAAAGTCCAGCGAAGAACATCAGCTCACTGGACAGCCACACGATCGTGCCGACACTCACCATGTTGGGGCGGTTGAGCGAGTGCACGCGCGAGGTGATGGCTGTTCCCGAGGTACCTACAGCGCTAGTCACAGATTGAAGTATGACGGTTCGTAGTACGCCCTGACCACTCGGGTCGGATATTCGTGGGAACTATTTCTCTTCCCGCTGGTAGGCGCCGCTCGGACACGCCTTTCGGCGTGTCAGGACCGTCGGTGGACCGAGCGTCGCAGGCGTGCTTTGCTCGACGCCATGGGTATCTCGGGTCGGCGGGATCCGCCGCCACGTCGCGCCGGGTTGCAGTTCGATCTCAACGGTCGTCCGGTGGCCCCGGGTCGCTGGGAAACCTTGCGGCGCGCGGTCATCGGTGACAAAGGCGCGTCGCGCGACGTCCTGACGCTCGCCGACGCGGACGTCGTCGTGGTCGCCGAGTCCGACGACGAGGCGGCATCGAGTTCGTCGGTCCTCGACGACTCGGCCCTGCGTCCCGACGCCCAGGCCATCGTGCGGCATGTGTTGGCCCTGCCCGCCGCGAACGTCGCGACGGCGGCGGAAGTGGCAGCACTCGACGACTACGAGTTGGTGTCCGTCGACGTGGTGGGAGACCGTTTCGAGATCCCTACGGGGCTGCAGGCGGTGGTCCTCGCACGAGTACAACGCGTCGACGCACTGCATCTGTCGCAGGAGCGCTCGCGGATGGCGAGCCTGGCCTCGAGGCACTTCGGACTGCCACTGGGCTGGCAGATAGCGCAGCGGCCGGGATGAACGGTGGAGCGCGCACGCTCCCGTGACCGCGGGATGCCCGAGTACGCAGGTCAACTAAGGTGCATGGGGTGAGTAGCGAGCAGAGTTACACCTGGCCGCAGATCCTGGGGGCCGTCACCGACGGGATCGACCTGACAGCCGACCAGGCGCGATGGGCGATGAACGAGGTCATGACCGACAGCGCGACGTCGGCGCAGATCGCCGCGTTCGGTGTCGGCGTGAAGATGAAGGGCGCCGCGCCCGCCGAGCTCGCTGGTCTGTCGGAGGCGATGCTCGAGCACGCGACGCTCGTCGACACCGATCGGGCGGCGATCGACATCGTCGGTACAGGCGGCGACCGCTCGCACACCGTGAACATCTCGACCATGACGTCGATCGTGGTGGCCGCGGCCGGTGAGCCCGTGGTCAAACACGGCAACCGGGCGGCGTCGTCGAAGAGCGGCGGAGCCGATGTCCTGGAGGCACTCGGGGTGACGATCTCGCTGGGCGCCACAGAGGTCGCCGCATGCATCGACGAGATAGGCATCGGATTCTGCTTCGCGCCGGTCTTTCATCCGGCGT
Source organism: Gordonia otitidis NBRC 100426 (assembly GCF_000248075.1). GTDB lineage: Bacteria > Actinomycetota > Actinomycetes > Mycobacteriales > Mycobacteriaceae > Gordonia > Gordonia otitidis. The sequence continues at coordinate 126,840 of NZ_BAFB01000065.1, forward strand.
TCCGGTTCACCGCGCCCGCCCGCCAGCAGATCGGCATCCCCACGGTGTTCAATGTCCTCGGTCCGCTGACCAATCCGGCCAATCCCCGCGCAGGACTGATCGGCTGCGCGTTCGGAGACCTCGCTCCCGTTCTCGCACAGGCGTTCGCCGACCGGGGTGGTTCGGTGCTCGTCGTGCGTGGCGACGACGGACTCGACGAGCTGACGACGACCACGACGTCGTCGGTGTGGCAGGTCGTCGACGGGACGGTCACCGAGCTCACGATCGACCCGCGCGACCTCGGTATCGATTACGTCGACCTGTCGGCCTTGCAGGGCGGCGACGCCACGGTGAACGCCGCCATTGCGCGCGAGCTGTTGTCGGGAACGACCGGACCGGTGCGCGACGCGGTACTGCTCAACGCCGCGGGCGCGCTCGTGGCCACCGAGCAGAAGACGCCGACTGACGACGCGGGACTGGCCGAAGCCTTCGTTGCGGCGACCGAACGTGCTGCCGAATCGATCGACTCGGGCGCTGCGGCCCGGCTCCTCGACAGGTGGGTCGAGGTCAGTGGGCGGCTCGCCACCACATAGGACCGATCACTCTTCGCCGATGGAGAAGCCGCCCTCGACGGCGCTCGACGAATAGCTGCGGAAGGCGATGTGCGTCGCACTGTGCCGCACACCGGGCAGACGATTGATCTTGCCGGTGACCACCTCGGCGATCTGCTCGTGATCGCGCACCCGGATCTTCGCGATCAGGTCGACATCGCCCGCGCACGAGTACACCTCTTCCACACCGGGAATGTCTGCCACGGCCTGCGCGGTCTCGGGGATCTGGTGAACGTCGGCGTCGATCAGGACGATGGCGGTGATCATGCGGGCAAGCGTAGTCGGCCGCTGTCGGTGCGCGGGTGCGACCGGTGCCGGGTTGTCGGAGCGTCGCGGGCGTGCCGTGCCGTCTGCGACCAGGCGAGCCACCGCTGTGCCGACGCGGCCGGTGTCGCCAACGGCTCGCTGGCGTCCACGACGCGCGTCGCGGGATCGGTCACCCAGCGGGACAGCAGGCCCGCCTCCTCGGGCGATGCTCCTCGCAGCGGTCCGTCGCCGGGGACGACGGTCTCGGCGGCAGCCACCAGCGAGGCGATCACCGGCATCGGCGCGTGTCCGCGCCGAGCGACTCCCGCGGCCGCGAGCCTGCCGTGCCGGATCACCGCGAGTTCCCAACCGCCGGCGCCGTCGGAACGCGCGACGACGAGTTCGGAGATGGTGCACAGCGCGGCCAGGCGCTGACACCGCGCGAGGTGATCGATGGCTGCAGCCATCCTGTCGCGGTGACGCGCGGCCGTTTCGAACATCTGGGCCTCGGAGATGACGTCGAGGCGTCTCGAGAGCGCGTCGAGGATGTCGTCGCATCGTCCGGCCACGAGGTCGACGACGGCGGTCACGGCCGGCAGATAGTCGGGAAGGGTCTGCGGGCGGGCCGATGCCGCGGCACAACCCCCGACGACGGGCCCACCGTCGTCGGGTAGACGACACCAGTGATGAGTCGCGGACGCGCCGAGCCGGGTGGAGCACGTCCGCAGTCCCGCGGCGCGCGCGATCAGCTCGGCGATCGTCGCGGCGGTGGTGCGATTGCCGACCGGTCCGATGCTGACCTCGCCCGGCGCCCGGGTGACGCGCAGACGAGCGAAACGTTCGCTGCTCAGCGTCACCCACCATCCGCGGTGCGGTTGCGTCGACCGACGGTTGTAGGCGGGTGCGTGTGCAGCGAGTAGCCGTAGTTCGCGTACACCGGCTTCGAGTGCGTGTGCGCACTCGACGTGATCGACACGATCGGCGAGCAGGACCATCTCGCCGATCCGGCGCCGGGGATCGGTACCGGAGAAGTAGGAGCGCACGCGTCGACGGAGATCCGACGCCGTGCCGACGTAGAGGACCTCGCCGCTCGGACCGCGGAACAGGTAGACGCCGGGGCGCGCGGGAATCCTGTCGGCGAGGTGGCGCTTCGCGCGCACTCTCGGATCGGTGCGCGGCAGGTACCGGGTGAGCTCGCGGTAACTCTGTACCCCCTGGTTGCCGACGCGCTCGAGGAGATGATGAAAGACCTCGACGGTGGCGCGGGCGTCGTCGAGCGCGCGGTGCGTCGGGCGCACGGTGACGTCGAACAGGTCGGCCAGCGCGGACAAGCGGACCGTCGGGGCCTCGTCGCGTCCGAGTATCCGTCGGGCCATGGTGACTGTGCACAGCGTTGCCGTGAACGGCCACTGGAGGTGCAGTCGGAGCGCGTTCTGCCGGAGGAACGACATGTCGAAACGCGCGTTGTGGGCGACGAGTATCGAACCGCGTGCGAACTCGATGAACGACGGCAGCACCTCGTCGATGCGGGGAGCGTCGTAGACCATCGCCTCGGTGATGCCGGTCAGCGCGACGATCTGGGGAGGGATGGGTGCCCCGGGATCGACGAGTGTGGCGAATTCGCCCAACACCTGGCCCCCGCGGATCTTGACCGCCCCGATCTCGGTGATGCGATCGTCGGTGGCGCTCCCGCCGGTGGTCTCGAGGTCGACGACGACGAGCGTCGTGTCGAACAGGGAACGATCCGAGAACTCGTCGTCGGCGTCGTCATCCAGGTCGGAGAACGACATTTGGTCACCGCTGCTTGTCACCTCGCGAACAGTAGTTCGAACCTCTGACAGCTCCGAGTCGTTGCTGGTGGGGCGCGTGTTCTCACTGGGACGCCCGGGCGAGGGGCCGTGATCTCGACGAGACCTGACCGAACTTGTCAGTGGGGGTGCCTAGTCTCGCCGTCAGATGGAGTCGGCGGATGCGCAGACCCGTCGGGAGGAGGGGAAGCCTCCCGACAGCACGCGCATCCAGGGCTCTACACCCCCACTGAGACGGAGATCACATCATGGACATCGACTGCAGCACCTGCCCCGGTCGCGACCACGCGTGCGACGAGTGTGTGATGACAGTACTTTTTGGACCACTGACCTGCGATGACGCTCCTGCCGCGAGGTGGCATGAGCGCCATGTCGCGACCCGCGATGGCGACGCCGAGATCGTCGCCGCCATCGATACGTTCACCCGTGCTGCAATGGCCTCCAGCGCTGATGCACGATCTGCAAGGGCAGCCATTCGCGCAGTTCAACCGGGGAATCCGGGCGCGCAATCGCCTACGCCGCGTGCCGGTTAGTCTCCACAGGTCGAACACGCTGTTTGTCGGCTAGTGGACAGACACGCTCCGGGTTTCGTAACCTTTCCGAGACCTTTGCGGAGCGTCCCGCTCCAACAGGAGAGGTTCGCAGGGGTCACCGCTCAATCGCCAGGACTGTCGAGTCCCGGCGTACCGGGGAACCACACATTTTTCGGAGTGATCCGAATGGGGTGAATCGCGCTCTCGTTCCGGTGTTCGCATCCGGACGCGCGTGTGCGTAGGGCCATTTCTTCCGGCCCGAATCCGACAGCTAACCCGGTCGGCGGTAGAGGGAGAACAAAGGAGAACACCCTTCGTGGCCAAACATCGTTTGGAACAGCCCGACCGCGGCAAGGTCGCAAAGAAGGCGGTAATCGCCGGGTCGATCACATTCGGCTCGCTTGCCGCTGCCGCTGGTCCCGCTCTGGCCGCCCCGGTCACCGTGCCCAATGTCGGCACCTTCGAACTACCGGGCGTCGACACCAAGCAGATCCCGGCGCAATTCCAGGAGCACAAGGCTCCGGTCGTCAAGAAGCAGGACGTCGCGAAGGCGCCCGACGCCACGGTCGAGATCCCGAACGTCGGCAAGTTCACGCTTCCGGGTATCAACGACAACCAGATCCCGCCGCAGCTGCGTCCGCAGGGTGGTCGCTCGCTGCTCGCCCCCACGCAAACCGCGGGTGAGAAGGCAGTGCGTGCCGCCGAGTCCAAGATCGGCGCCCCGTACTCGTACGGCGCCGCGGGTCCCGACGCGTTCGACTGCTCCGGACTGACGAGCTGGGCGTTCCGTCAGGCAGGGCTGACGATTCCGCGTGACAGCTACGGGCAGCTCGGTGGAGGTACACCGGTCGCCTCGCTGGCCGCTGCGAAGCCCGGCGACATCCTGGTGTTCAACGGTGGTGGACACGTCGGCCTCTACATCGGCAACGGACAGTTCATCCACGCATCGACCTACGGCGTCCCCGTGAAGAAGGACGTCGTGAAGAATTGGAGTCTGGTCGGTATCCGCCGCTACTGAGCGCGGAAGATTCTGATCGAGAGTTCGTGAGGTCGGGCGGTTCACGTCGAGATACGTGATCCGCCCGACCGGCGGTCTGGGCCGTGACGCTCACGTTAGGGTGGAGCGCGCGGCGTTCTCGTGTCCGCGAGGAGCCAACGAGACCGTCGGCGGTGAGGAGAGTGAACACAGAGTGGTTGCGGGATCGAAGGCGACGAGGCGTCGACCGCATTCGGCAGTGACCGTCGTCGTGATAGCGCTGATCATCGCTGTGGCGCAGGTCTTCTCGATGTCGATCGCGGGACCGTCGAACGCGGAGCCCGCTCGCACACCCGACCAACTCCTCACCGAGTACAAGAAGCTCAGCACAGACGCCGAGAAGTCGTCGGAATCGATGCACAACGCGCAGATCGAGTACGACAAGCAGCGGAACATCGTCACCACTGCCCGCAAGGACTCGGCCGACGCCCAGAAGAGTCTCGAGACCTCTCGAAAGACTCTCGGCGCGTACCAGAAGCGTGTCGACACGATCGTGCGTGCCAGTTACAAGGGTGCCCGCGTCAACCGGCTCTACGCCGTGCTCGTCAGTGACTCGCCGCAGTCGTTGCTCGACCAGATGTCGGGTCTCGAGGTGATCTCGCGACAGGCGTCGGCAGATCTGACCGGGTTGAAGAAGGCCCGCGCCCAGATGGCGTCGGCGAAGGCGAAGGCCGACCGCACCGCCGCCGAGGCCACCACGGCTGTGTCGGCCGCCGAGCGTGTTCGCGGGGATCTGCAGGCCAAGCAGGCCAATCTCCAACTCCAGGCCGTTCAGGTACGCGCGGTCTACGAGTCGATGACCGGCAAGCAACTCAATGCCCTGCGCGGACCCAAGTTCGATTTCGACCCCCGTGCGGTGCCCAAGGGCACCTCCGCGGCGCTTGCCGCCGTCCAGGCCGCTCTCACCCGGATCGGCGACCCCTACGTCTGGGGCGCAACCGGTCCTGATTCGTTCGACTGCTCGGGGCTCATGGTGTGGGCCTACCAGCAGGCCGGAAAGACTCTCCCGCGCTCGAGTGAGGCCCAGATGGGTTCGGGTACGGCCGTCGATCGCAACGACCTGCAGCCCGGGGACCTGATCATCTATTACCCGGACGCCCACCACGTCGGAATGTACGTCGGCGACGGCTATGTGATCCACGCGTCGACGTTCGGTGTCCCGGTCAAGGTGGTTCCCATCGACCAGGCCGGGCCGTACGCGGCCGCGCGTCGCTACGCGTGATGCGCGGACAGCGTGCATCCTGATCGTTCGGCTGCGCGCGTCGCATGGGTGGTCCTGGCCGCTGCAACGCTGATGGCTGGTGCCTCGGCGTGTTCGTCGGATGAGGGTGTCCGTGCATCGTCGTCGTCGACGGTCTCCACGACGAGCACCAACCCCAACATTTACCTGCAGGAGCGGTCAGAGGGTGTCGAGCGTCTTCTCGACAGCCTGACCACAGCCCTGACCGACGGAGATCGCCGTGCGCTCGACGCCGTCCTCGACGGCACGGCGAGCGAACCTTTCCGGCAATCCCTCGTAGTCGCGTCGCAGAACCTCTCCGACAGCAGCAGCTCGACCGCGGCCACTACCACGGAATCCACCACAGCGGCATCCACCCAGAGTCCGCCTCGTCGGGGAACTCCGGTGCGGTTCAAGGAGTTCGGATATCGGTTGCCGCCGGTGCAGGGCGCCGAGATCCAGTTGCCCGCCGAGGTGCAGACCAGACTCGCCGCGCAGGGCAGCACCGATACCTGGGTGGCACCGGTGCAACTGCACTACGCACTCGGAGGTGCAGCGTCGCCCGGCGTCGACGAGCCGACGGTGACCGTTGATCAGGAGTTGGTGGTCGCCCGATACGGCGACGACTGGAAACTGGTCGGTGACGCAACGCTTCTCGGCGACGAGGCCGCGGCGCAGCAACTGTGGGATCTGCCCGGACTCGAGGCCACCGATGTGCTCACCGGGGGAGGAGCGTCGACAGTGCTCTCGTACCCGGGCACGGACGGGACCGTGGACCGCACGCGTAACGTCCTGCGGCAGTCGGTCTCAGCGGTCACGGCGTTCTGGGGACCGCAATGGCCGCGTCGTGCCGTCGTGGTGGCGACGGCAACGCCTGAGGAGTTCGCCGCGATCGCGCACAGCTCGCCGACGGATACGTCGTCGGCCGCGGCGGCCACCGTGTTCGATCGCGTCGACGGCGACACGGTGGTCGGCCAACGCGTCGTCCTCGCCCCCGCGGCGCAGGAACTTCCGCAACCGGCACTTGCCGTGGTGCTCCGGCACGAACTCACCCACGTCGCCGCGCGGTCGGTGACCGCAAAGGACGCGCCGCTCTGGATCACCGAGGGCGTCGCGGAGTATGTCGGCCGCAAGGGCACCTATGTACGGCTCGACGACGCCGCTCCGGACCTCGCCGCCGCCGTGCGAGCGGGGCAGAGTCCGAATGCACTGCCGTCGGATCAGGAATTCGATGTCGCGTCGGACCGCTCTGCGCTGGCATACCAAACCGCGTGGGCGCTCGCGGCCTATGTCGCCGACCGCTACGGTGAGGTACGGCTCAAGGCCCTGTATCGAGGGGTCGCGGCGTCGGGAGACGCCGGCCGACAGGACAACGCGATCGTGACCGCGCTCGGCGTCGATCGCAACCGTCTGATCGCCGAATGGCGCGGATGGCTCGCGCAACAGGTTCCGGGATAGGGAGTGCGGTGCGTCGAACTCTGTTGGTGACCAACGATTTTCCGCCACGGGCTGGTGGAATCCAGTCGTACCTGCAGAATCTCGTCGACCTACTTCCCTCCGACGACATCGTCGTTTACGCGTCGCGATGGAAGGGGCATCTGGAATTCGATGCGCAACAGCCCTATCGCGTGTATCGACACGGTACGACGCTGATGCTGCCGACACCGTTCGTCGCCCGCCGGGCTGCCGACATCATCCGTCGCGAAGACATCGAGACCGTGTGGTTCGGCGCTGCTGCGCCCTTGGCGGTGATGGCGCCCGCGCTGCGTCGGGCGGGCGCCAACCGGATCATCGCCAGCACGCATGGCCACGAGGTGGGCTGGTCGATGCTCCCCGGCGCACGCCAGGTGCTGCGCCACATCGGCAATCACACGGACGCGATCACCTACGTCAGCAAGTACACCCGGGATCGGTTTGCTTCGGCATTCGGGCGAAACGCGGCGCTCGAGTACCTGCCGCCGGGTGTCGACACGACCCGGTTCGCGCCGAACCCCCTTGCGCGCCAACAGCTACGTGCGAGACTGGCGCTCGGTGACGCGCCGACCATCCTGTGTCTGTCGCGACTGGTGCCGCGCAAAGGGCAGGACATGTTGATCCGCGCGCTGCCGCTGATCCGCAGGGAGATGCCCGACGTGAAGCTCGTCATCGTCGGGGGCGGGCCCTACGCGGACGCTCTGCATCGTCTCGCGCGCGACGAGGGGGTGACCGACCACGTGATCTTCACGGGCTCGGTTCCCGCAGCGGAACTCGGCGCCTACCACAATATCGCCGACGTTTTCGCCATGCCCGCGCGCACACGCGGTGGCGGACTCGATGTGGAGGGGTTCGGGATCGTCTACCTCGAGGCCTCCGCGACGGGCGTGCCTGTGATCGCCGGACGGTCGGGTGGTGCACCGGAGACGGTCGTCGAAGGCGAGACCGGCACGGTGGTCGACGGCCGCGATGTCCCGGCGATCGCGCTGGCTGCCCTCGCCATGCTCAGCGATCGCGCCGCGGCCGCGGCCATGGGCGCCACCGGCCGCGCGTTCACAGAAGAGAGATGGCAGTGGCGACACATGGCCGCGCGTCTGGAGCAACTGCTCTAGACGCGCGGCGACGGGACTACTTCGTGTACAGCGCGTCGATGTCGTCGGAGAACTTGTCGACCACCACGTTGCGCTTGACCTTCAACGTCGGGGTCATCTCGCCGGTCTCCTCGGAGAAGTCCGACGGCAGGATGCGGAACTTCTTGATCGCCTCGGCGTGTGAGACCGTCTTGTTCGCCTCGTCGACGGCGGCCTGGACCTCGGCGCGAAGTTCAGGGTCGTTGGCCAGTGCGGCGACGTCGGCGTCGGACGGCTTGCCCAAGCGTTCCTTCCAGCCGGGGAACGCCTCGGGGTCGATCGTGATGAGCGCCGAGATGAACGGCTTCTGATCGCCGACGACGACCGCTTGCGACACCAACGGCGCCGAGCGCAGTACGTCCTCGAGGCCTGACGGCGACACGTTCTTGCCGCCTGCGGTCACGATGAGTTCCTTCTTGCGTCCCGTGATCGAGATGAAACCATCGCCGTCGATCTTGCCGAGATCGCCGGTGTGGAACCAGCCGTCTTCGAGTGCCTGATCGGTGGCGTCGGGGTTGTTCCAGTAGCCCTCGAACACCACACCGCCGGTGACCATGACCTCGCCATCTTCTGCGATTCGAACGGTGTTGCCGGCCACGGGTTTTCCGACCGTACCGATCTTGGACTCGCCGGGGGTGTTGACACTGAACGCCGCGGTGGTCTCGGTGAGGCCGTAGCCCTCGTACACCGGGATTCCGACGCCGTTGAAGAAGTGGCCGAGCATCGGGCCGAGTGGTGCGCCTCCGGAGATCGCGAGTTCGCACCGGCCGCCGAGTGCCGCTCGCAACTTGCTGTAGACGAGGCGGTCGAACACGGCGTGCTTGACCTTCAGGAGCAGTGGCACGTTGCCCTGCTCCGACTTCTTCGAGTACTCGATCGCGGTCGCGCTCGCGGCATCGAAGATCTTGCCCTTACCGCCATCGGCGGCCGACTGGCGTGCCGAGTTGTAGACCTTCTCGAAGACGCGTGGCACCGAGAGGATGAGCGACGGCTTGAACTGTCCGAACGTGGTGACGATGTTCTTGGTGTCACCGGTGAAGCCGACCTCGACACCCGCTTCGATCGCGACGAGTGTGATCGCGTGTGCGAGAACATGTGCGAGGGGCAAGAACATCAGCAGACGCTTGCCGGGGCCGAGGAGAGTGCTCAGGTTGCCCTGCAAGACCCCACGCACCTCGGAGAGCATGTTGGCGTGCGTCAGTTCGCAGCCCTTGGGTCGCCCGGTGGTGCCCGAGGTGTAGATGAGTGTCGACGGGTCGGTCGACTTCAATGCTGCGCGACGCTTCGCGATCTCCTCGTCCTGGATCTCGCGGCCGGCATCGGTGAGCAATTCGACGGCGCCAGGGCCGTTGTCGGTGTCGATCTGGAATACCTTCACCGGGGTGGGCAGATCGCCGACAGCTTCGAACTCGCTGCGATGCCCGTCGTCCTCGACGATGATGGCGGTGGCGCCGGAATCGCGCATGATCCAGTCGATCTGGCCCGACGACGACGAATCGTAGATCGGCACGGTCGTCGCGCCCGCGCACCAGATGGCGAAGTCGAAGAATATCCACTCGAGGCGGGTGCGTGACAGGAGCGCGACGCGGTCGCCGGGAGCGACCCCGGACGCGATCAGACCCTTGGCGAGCGCCGTGATCTGCGCGACCGCCTCGTCGGCTCGTACGGGCACCCATTCGCCGCGTTCCTCGCGGCGGAAGGTCGTCGCAGCGGGAGTGCGCTCGGCGAGGCCGAACAAGATGTCAGTACAGTTCTCGTCCTCCTCGATCGTGAAATCGGCGGGGACGCTGTACTCGTTCATGACGGCACTCATTCGTTATCGACGACCTTTCGCCATCGTTGGCATCAGATACTCGCCGTCAATCGTATCCCGGCCTTTTCACTGCCCAAAACGGCGCCGGGTTTCGGCGACGTCCGGGGCCGACGTGTGAGGTCTCTGTCCGCTCGGACGGCGAGTGTGTGAAGCTAAGAGGCGTGACGAGCATTCAGGTGGCGGATGAGACATTCGTCGCTGCGGCGCCGCAGCTGGTGGCGGCTGTGGTGGGTGATCGCGGGCGATGGCGCGCTTGGTGGCCGGATCTGCGCATCGAGGTCGCCGAGGACCGAGGCGCCGCGGGCATGCGTTGGCGGGTCGGCGGCCCGGTGACGGGAACGATGGAATTCTGGTGCGAACCGGTGCTCGACGGCTTCGTCCTGCACTATTTCCTGCACGCGGAGCCCGTCGGCGACTCGACGGTGACCGATACGGCCGGGCTCAACCACCGCTACCGGGTGACCGGCAAGCGGGTGTCGTTCGAGATCAAGGACCTGCTCGAATCAGGGCGTGCCCCAGGCGAACCGGCGATCGGCGAAAGCGTGGCGAGCTGATGGCCGACCACACCGAGCGTTCCGTGATCATCAACGCCGACGCCGACGAGGTCATGGCGGTCATCTCCGATTTCGAACACTATCCGGAGTGGGTCACCGCGGCGCGAGAGGTCGAGGTCATCGAACGCGACGCCGATGGCAGAGCTGTGCAGGTGCGCTTCGTCCTCGACGCCGGGGTACTGCAGGACACCTACGTGCTGCGCTACACGTGGGGGTCCGGCGGCGATGAGGTGTCGTGGGTTCTCGTGTCGAGCGACCTGCAGAAGGACCAGCGCGGACGCTATGTCCTCACCCGCCAGGTGCCCGGATCGACCAAGGTGACCTACCAGTTGATGGTCGACCTGCAGGTCCCGATGATCGGCCAGCTCAAGCGGCGTGCTGAGAAGGCGATCACCGACGCTGCGCTCAACGACCTCAAGAAGAGGGTCGAAGACTGATCGATCTGACGCCCATCCACATCGTCTTCGGTCCCGGGGGTTCCGGGGTGACCGTGATCGCGGCCGCGGGCGCGGTGAGTCGGCCGCGCACCCGCGGGCGTGCGCCACTGGGCGCCGACAGGCACACGCTCCTGGTGACCGTCGATCGGTGTTCACCGGTTCCCGACATACTCGGCGTGTTCCGGTCACCGAACGAGATCGTCACCGTGTCTGCGCAGTTGCATCTGCTGTGTCTGGAACGACTCACGTCGGCCACGGCGTCGTGGGCACTGTTCGCCGAACTCCTCACCGACACCGTGCGGCGTTCCAAGATGTCGCTGCCGTTCGTCGACACTCTCGCGGGGATCGACCAGGCCGAGGTGACCTCGCTGCCCGGCATCGAGGACGCTCTGCTGATGCGCAGGATCCGCGACGAGGCGGTCAGCGGGCAGTGGCAACGCATCGTCGTCGATCTGTCCGGGCTCGGTGACCCGTACGCGATACTCGACGCCCCGTCGATGCTGCGTCAGGCTCTCGACCGGTTGTGGCCGCGACACCGTCGACTGGCGGCTGCCGCAGAGCGGCCCGCGGTCGCGCAGCTGACGACCGCGATCGACGCGATCGATCGCGACTGCGCCGACGTGGCCGAACTGCTGTCCGACCCGCACGCCACAGCGGCGCATCTGGTACTCGGGACCGGTCATCGCGCGGCCCGCGCCCTGCCGCACCATCGCGCGTCGATCGACCTGCTCGGACTGCCGCTGCGCTCGATCCAGCTCGACGAAGCCCTCGCCGAATCGGGGCGTCACGAGTTGGGTGTCGACGACATCGACGTTGCGTCGGGGATCGAGATCCGTCGCGTACCGGCCCTCGACGTACCGCTCGACCGCCCCGCACGGCTCAGGAAGCTGGGGGTTGCGCTGCCGGCACCGTCGGGACGCCCGCACGGCTCGGCAGCGCTCACCGTAGTCGACAACGGAGCGGAAGGACTGGACGTCACCTACGAATTGTCCTGGCCGCAAACACTTCCCGACCCGGACCGCCTGATGCTCGGACGTTCCGGGGACGATCTGCTCGTCACCGTCGACGGGTTGCGGCACTGCGTGCCCCTACCGTCGGTGCTGCGGCGGTGCGTCGTCGACGACGCCGACTGGGACGGGGAGTCGATACACATCCGATTCCGCCCGGACCCGGCGGTATGGCCTCGACGGTGAGGATGCGGGTACCGTTTCCGTGCACACGTCCCCGGTCGAGAATCGGGACCCGCCACCAGTACAGGAGCAGCCGCCCGAGATGAGCAGCGACGACCGTGGCAACCCGTCGGGGGGACGGGACGCGTCTGGCGAGGGTGACAACGCGTTCAGCGGCGACCCCGTCGGCGATCCGGTACGGGAGTTCGTGCTCGGCATCGCGACCCAGATCGACCATCTGGCCGCGATCATCGGCGGGGGCGGTCAGACGTCGGGTTCCGGCGCGGGGAGCGGCATGGGTGCAGGTTCTGCCCCCGGTTCTCGCCATCAGGCATTCGGCGACGTCGCCGGAGAGATCAGTTCGCTCATCGCCGAGATCGGGGATCTGATCTCCCGGCTGATCGCCACCCTCATCGCCGTGTTGGAGGCCATCGCGACCGCGCTCCGATCCACACCTGCGGCACATGCACCGGCGACGGCGCAGTACCAGCCGATCTCGGTCCGCATCGCGACGGCGCCGCATCGGCCACCGTCCAACACACCACCGCCCCGCACACCACCGCCCCACACGCAGGCACCCCACACGCCGTTCGGTGCCCCCGATCGCCGCAGACACCTCGACACGGAGACCGAGAAGTGATGGGCGAGTTGACGATCGGCATCGACATCGGAGGAACCAGTGTCCGCGCGTCCGTGGTCGACGACCGTGGACGGATGCTCGACACCCTGCGGGCGGCAACCCCGGGTACAGCGCTCGCACTCGAACACTGCCTCGATCGGCTCGTCGCCGAGTTGACCTCGCGCTGGGCGGCGCGTGCCGTCGGACTCGCGGTGGCAGGGTTTCTGACCCCCGACCGCCAGGTCGTCCGATTCGCTCCGCATCTGCCCTGGCGTGAGGCGCGCGTCGCCGAGGAGATGAGTTCGCGGATCGGGTTGCCCGTCGTCACCGAGCACGACGCCAACGCCGCGGCCGTCGCCGAGTTCCGATTCGGTGCGGCAGCGCGTGGGCACAACTCGCTCGTGTTGGCCATCGGTACGGGCATCGGTGCGGGGCTGCTCATCGAGGGCGAGATCTACCGCGGAAGCTTCGGTGTCGCGCCGGAACTCGGCCATCTGACGGTCGTCCCGGACGGCAGACCGTGCTCGTGCGGCAAGCGGGGTTGTTGGGAAAGGTATTGCAGCGGAACGGCTCTGGTGGACACTGTGGTCGAGTTGCTCGCCGACGGCGACTGGGGGAGAAGCCAACTCGCCGCCGACGTCGCGGCGGATCCGGGTTCGTTGACGGGTCGTCGCGTCGCAGGTGCTGCCGCGGACGGTGACGCCGTCGCGATCGCGGCGTTCGCCGCCTTCGCGGCGTCGCTGGGTCAGGGGTTGGCGATGATCGCCGACATCTTCGACCCTGACCTGATCGTTCTCGCGGGCGGAGTCGGCGCGGCATCCGGGCTGTTCCTCGACGAAGCCCGTGAGCACTACGCGCGGTTGATCACCGGCGCGGGGCACCGCCAACTCGCCCGTATCAGGGGCACCCAACTCGGCGAGAGCGCCGGGGTCATCGGCGCAGCCGAGGTGGCCCGCGCGAGCTTGCGATCCGACGACGCCGCGGTCGGCGGCGCGGGTTGGTCACGTGCGAACTGACGTCACGATCGCTCGTCGAGCGCGCGATCGACGTGCACACGACCGATGCGCCGCACACCCCGGGGCGCTTGAGTAGAGTCATCTCACGACGTCCCGGACGTCGACCGACGGGCTCGCTCACGCAGCCCTCGCGCGACACTTCCGGTGACGGCTTCACGAGTGGCGACGCGGCGAATGATGGAGTGAATCTCAATGTGGTACTACCTGTTCAAGTTCGTTCTCCTCGGACCACTCCTCCGAGTACTCGGGCGTCCCGAGATCGAAGGGCTCGAGAACCTGCCGGAACGGGGCCCCGCCATTCTCGCCAGTAACCACCTGGCCGTGATGGACAGCTTCTTCTTGCCGCTGATGGTGCCGCGTCGGATCTACTTCCTCGCCAAGGCCGAGTATTTCACCGGCACCGGACTCAAGGGCCGTCTCCAGGCGTGGTTCTACACCGCGGTGGGCCAGATCCCGATCGACAGGTCGGGAGCCGAGGCGGCCGCGGGTGCGCTCGAAGCGGCGCGACGCCAACTCGAGGGCGGCGAATTGATGGGTATGTACCCGGAGGGCACGAGGTCGCCGGACGGCAACCTCTACAAGGGCAAGACCGGTCTCGCTCGCGTCGCGCTCGACACCGGCGTTCCCGTGATCCCGGTCGCGATGATCGGAACGAACACCTTCAACCCGCCCGGGACCATCCTGCCGCGGCCGACCAAGGTCAAGGTCCGGATCGGCAAACCTCTCAACTTCGCCCGCTACGAAGGCATGCAGGGCAATCGGTTCATCGAGCGAGCGGTGACCGACGAGATCATGTACGAACTGATGCAGCTGTCGGGTCAGCAATACGTCGACATCTACGCCGCCACGCTCAAGGACCCGAAGCCCGACCAGCAGTCGCAGGCGTCGCCGGGTGAGGCGTCGGCCGCCTGATCGGCTCGATCGTCGGAACTGCGCTCAGGCCGAGCGGATCTCGGCGAGAGGCTTGTCTGTCTCGCGCGCGGAGCTTCCGGCCGGGGAGTACGGCAGCAACCAGATCACGAAGAGTGCCGCGATGCCCCAGAGCGAGAATGCGTTGCCGACGAGGTGGTCGACGGCGGTCCACTGCTTGGCGACCATCGGCAGGAACTGATACGGACCGATGGCGAAGATCAGCACACCGCTCACCGCGACGGCGGTGTAGGCGACGTACGCACGCCGCGACCCGGTCCGTGCGGCCACGACCAGGCTCGTCAGGATCAGCGGGATCGACCACACCCAGTGATGCGCCCACGAGGTCGGCGAGACGAGCAGGCCCCAGACGGCGACGGCGCAGGTGGCCAGCAAGGCGTTGACGCGCCCCGATCGCCCGGCGCCTGGCGCGAACGCCGCCGCCGGCCTGCAGGCGAACAGTGCGGCGCCCGCCAGAGCGGTAACCGCCAGTGAACTCAGCACCCAGGCGAGTTGCGCAGCGCTCGGTTCCGGGATCAGCCGTATCCACATGGCGTTGAGGTTCTGGTTGATGCGGCCTGCCGGATCGCCTATCCGGGTGGTGTGGAACAGGGTGTGTGTCCAGTACCCCCACGAGTCCGACGGCATCCAGATCCAGGCCAGCGCGCCCGCGGCGACGAAAGTTCCGATCGCCGTGGCGACGGCACGCCAGCGGCGGGCAGAGGCGAAGAGCACGATGAAGACCAGTGGCGTGAGCTTGATCGCCGACGCCAGACCGACCAAAACGCCCTGCAAAGAGCCCAGCGTGCGACGTCGGCCCCGGCCGACGAGGAAGACGTCGACGATGATCATCGCCATGAGGATTACGTTGATCTGACCGAAACCGAGTGTCATCCACATCGGGTTGAGCCAGACGGCCCCCGTCGAGACGACCAACGCGAGCCACCACCGGTTGCCGCTGCTGCCGACGGACAGCACTCTCAGCACGATGTGTATGACGACGACGAGCAGACCGATCGTGATCAGCGACATGAGTACGCCCGCGACCGTGAGCGTCATCGCACCGAGCGGGACGAACGTCATCGCGGCGAACGGCGGGTAGGTGAACGGGAGCCAGATGCCGTCGCTGGTGAACGGCATCGAGCCGTCGGCATAGAGACTCTGACCCTGCTGCCAGATCTGTGCGCCGAGTCGGTAGACGTCGAGGTCGATACGTGTTCTGGTGCCGAAACTGCTGGTGAACGGCACACCGATCATCTGGAACAGCGACGACACGACAAATGTGACGACGATGGACGCGCGCGCCGACCGCGAGGGAACCCATCGACCCAGCCGGGTGTCGGCGGCGCTGCAGAGTGTGGGCATCGGTGGCCTTTGTGTCGGTCCCGCGTCGGGGGTGTTCGGGTCGGTCGGGTGTCGGTGTGCGCGGTCGGTGGCGAATACTTGCCGGTATGCGATTCTTCTACGACTCGGAGTTTATCGAGGACGGCCGCACGATCGATCTCATATCCATCGGTGTCGTCGCAGAGGACGGTCGTGAATATTATGCGGTGTCGACCGAGTTCGACCCCGGGCGCGCCGGTGCATGGGTACGCGCGAACGTCCTTCCGAAGCTCCCGTCGCCGTCGTCGCCGCTGTGGAAGTCGCGCGCCCGAATTCGGGAGGAGTTGCTGCAGTTCCTCACCGAGGAGGGCAACGACGTCGAACTCTGGGCATGGGTCGGTGCCTACGATCACGTCGTCTTGTGCCAGCTCTGGGGGCCGATGACCGAGTTGCCGCGCGCGATTCCGCGCCTCACGCGTGAACTCAAGCAGCACTGGGAGGCAGCCGGACGCCCATCGCTACCGCCCGCGCCCGACGATGCTCACGAGGCGCTCAGTGATGCTCGACACAATGCGCGGAAATGGGAGGCCATCGAGCGAGCGCGAACGTGAGGACGCCGCGCGGCGGCGCCCGGGCTGCACGGGACCGACCTGAAGGGCCGACGGTGCAGCCCATTACGCTGGAGGGGTGGTGAACTGGACCGTAGACGTTCCGATCGACGAACTCCCCGAACTGCCCCCGCTGCCCGGCGACCTGCAGGCGCGTTTCGCAGACGCGATGAGCAGACCCGCGCTACAGCAACCGAGCTGGGACCCCGAGGATGCCCACCGGATGCGCACGGTACTCGAGAGTGTCCCGCCGATCTGTATGCCCGCCGAGGTCGAGGCGCTCTCGTCACAACTGGCCGACGTCGCCGAGGGGCGGGCGTTCCTGCTCCAGGGCGGCGACTGCGCTGAGACGTTCGCAGACAACACCGAACCGCACATCAAGGGCAACATCCGTACGTTGCTGCAGATGGCCGTCGTGCTGACCTACGGTGCAAGCCTGCCCGTCGTGAAGGTCGCCCGGATCGCGGGCCAGTACGCCAAGCCGCGTTCGGCCGATGTCGACGCGCTCGGACTGAAGTCGTATCGCGGCGACATGGTCAACGGTTTCCCGCCGGTCGAGACCGCGCGCGCACACGACCCCTCCAGGCTTGTCCGCGCCTACGCCAACGCCTCGGCGGCGATGAATCTGGTGCGCGCACTGACCGGCGCGGAGGCCGATCTGCGGCGCGTGCACGACTGGAATCGGGAGTTCGTCCGGACATCACCCGCGGGTGCGCGGTATGAGGCCCTGGCGGGAGAGATCGACCGCGGGCTGAAGTTCATGGACGCCTGTGGCGTCACCGACTCGAGTCTGAAGTCCGCCGCGATCTTCGCCTCCCACGAGGCGCTCGTACTCGACTACGAACGCGGGATGCTCCGGCTCGCCGACAACCCCGACGCCGCGGATCCCGACACGGCAGGCGACAATCTAGGGGTCGACGAGAAGGTGCTCTACGACCTGTCCGCGCACTTCCTCTGGATCGGTGAGCGCACCCGCCAGCTCGACGGTGCACACGTCGCGTTCGCCGAGCTCATCCGTAATCCGATCGGAGTCAAGATCGGCCCGACGACCACGCCGGAACAGGCCGTCGAGTACGTCGAGCGACTCGACCCGCACAACCGTCCGGGCAGACTGACCATCGTGGCGCGCATGGGCAACTCGAAGATCCGGGAAGTGCTCCCACCGATCGTCAGCGCGGTCGAGGCAACAGGGCACAAGGTGATCTGGCAGTCCGATCCGATGCACGGCAACACCCACACGTCGCCGACCGGATACAAGACCCGCCATTTCGATCGCGTCGTCGACGAGGTGCAGGGATTCTTCGAGGTCCACCGTGCACTCGGTACCCATCCGGGCGGGATTCACGTCGAACTGACCGGTGAGGACGTGACCGAGTGTCTCGGTGGCGCCCAGGACATCTCGGATCTCGATCTGTCCGGCCGGTACGAGACCGCATGCGATCCACGGCTCAACACCCAGCAGTCCCTCGAGCTGGCGTTCCTCGTCGCGGAGATGCTGCGCGGGTAGTCCGCGATCAGCCGACGAGCAGCGCCCCTGCCCACCAACCGACCGAACCGACTCCCGCGGCCACCAGCAGGACGACGGTCAGCCAGATCAGTGCTTGCAACCGCCCTCGTCCCGGGTCGTGGGCCGGCGGCCCGTCGTCGACTCTCGGCTCGGGAATCACCGTGGGGCGCTTGGTGGTCGAGGGAGGCGCGTCGGGCTCGTGTCCACGTGCCACCACCGAGGGCGCGACGGATTGCTGGACGGTTGCCGGTACCGAGCGGGGTCGTTGCGGGGCGACAACGGCCGCATGTGCCGCGCGGATCCGCGTCATCGTCTCCCGTTCCGCCGATCGTCGCGGCGCGGGAACGGTGAACGGCGGGAGGTCGAGATCGTCGGCCGCTGCCAGCAGGGCCTCGCGCATCTCGAATGCATCGTTGTACCGGTCGGATGGCCGACGCTCGGTGGCGCGCAGGATCACCTCGTCGATCTCCTCCGGGACGCCGTCGATCACGTCGCCGGGCGCCGGAACGTCGTAGCTGAGTCGCTGATAAGCGAGGGCCAGCGGCGAGTCGCCGTGGAAAGGTGTTCTGCCGGTGAGTAATTCGAACATCATGACGCCCATGGAGTAGACGTCGCTTCTGGCGTCGGCGTCGGTCGACTCGACCTGCTCGGGTGACAGATAAGCTGCGGTGCCCAGGATGACACTCGCCGACGTGACACCTGCCTCCGCGACCGCGCGTACCAGACCGAAGTCGGCGACCTTGACCTCACCGGCGTCGGAGATGAGGACGTTCTCGGGTTTGACGTCACGGTGGACCAGGCCGGCCCGGTGCGCGGTGCCGAGTCCACCGAGCACGGGATCGGCGACCGCCACGACCGCGTGCGGCGGCATCGGGCCGCGCTCGCGGAGTAGCTCGCGCAGGCTTCCGCCCTCGACGAGTTCCATCACGAGAAATGCGATGCCGTCGTCGATTCCCTGGTCGTACACCGAGACCAGCCCCGGGTGCTTGAGACCCGCGACCGCTCGAGCCTCGAACTCGAAGCGCTGCAGGAACTGTGGGTCGCCCGAATAGCGTCGATCCATCACCTTGACCGCCACATCGCGCCCGAGCCGCAGGTCGATGCCGAGATACACCGCCGACATCCCCCCGCGCGCGATCGGTGCATCGAGACGGTAGCGGCCCTCGAGGACCGTACCGAGCAAGACGTCGACCGGGCTGTTCACGTCGTCGAATCTACCCGGCGTCACCCTCGCGAAGCCCGCACACATACTGTCGTGGCGCGCGTGACGGCGCTCCGACTGTGCACAGCGGGAGAACCTTCTCGGTGGTCGAGGTGAAACGGTAATCTCAGGCGCGTGAGTTCTCTGCCCCTCTCGAGTGACGTTCTTCCCACCGACACCGCCACCTATTCCCTCGACGAGGTCGCAGCTCGGCTGCACGTCTCGGCGAACAAAGTGCGCAATCTGATCCGTGATCATCACCTACTCGCCGTCTCGCGCGACGGCCAACCCGCGGTGCCGCGCGTGTTCTTCGACGACGAGGGCATCACCAAGCATTTCATCGGCCTCGTCGACGTGCTGCTCGACGGCGGCTACACGCGCGACGAGGTGATGTCGTGGCTGTTCACCGAACAGGACGACCTCGGACTTACCCCCGCCGACGCCCTGCACACCCACTCGGCGCGAGAAGTCATCCGTCGCGCGCAGGCACAGGCGTTCTGACCCCCCAGACCCGACGCGCGAGCGCACCGATCCGCAGGGGGTCGGTGCGCATCACCGACGCCCCGGCGAGGCCGGCGAGGGCCAACGCCAACAGCGTTTCGGGCAGCTTGTAGAACAGGATCGAGTCGTCGGGCTGGAAGACGATCAGCATGAAGGTCGAGACACCGACGACCACCGCCCGCACCCAACGCGGCAGGGTGAAGGCCACGGCCAGGCACAGCACCCACGTGTAGTACCAGGGCAGCGTCGACGGCTCGAGCAGGACCACGGCGAGCATCGCGAGCACGATCCCCGCCATGGCCTCGCGCTCGGAATGCCGTTGACGCCACCACAACACGACGAGTACGACCGCGAGCAGAGCCTCGCCGAGGACGCGCGTCACGGGAAGCACCGATTGGAGATTGAGCGCGGTGAACGGAGCCGCGACCAGGGTCACCAGATGTGCGATCACCGTCGGCAGCGTGAACCAGTTCACGATGCGGTCCGCCCAGCCCAAACCGGTGAGCCAGCCGAGTCCGAGACCGACGAGCGCCGTCCACGCCGCGAACACCGCGACGGTGACACCCGCGATCGCAGCCGACACCGCGGCCACATCGCGCGCGCCCACTCGGCGGCGTTGCCGTATGTGCGCCAACCAGATCCACAACACGAACGGGATCGCGACACCGGCGGTGACCTTGATCGAGACCGCACATCCGAGGAGCACGAGGCCGCCGACATGTCGTCCGGTGACGACCAGCGTCATCCCCGCGGCCAGGACACCCATCATGAGCAGTTCGACATGCGGACCGCCGACGAGATGGATCAGTACGAGCGGATTGAACAGTGCCAGCCACAGACCGGCGGCGGGCGACGCCCCGAAGTGACGCGCGAGACGTGGAATCGCCCAGAGCGACAACAGGAGTCCCGGCACGAGAACGAGGCGCATCACGAGCACGCCGAGGATGACGTGATCGCCGGTCACAGCGACCACCATCCGTGTCACCCACACGAATAGCGGACCGTAGGGCGCGGTCGTCGACGCCCAGACCTGCGCCATGCTGTCGACGAGCGGGCCGGGGTTGTGGGCGGGCCCGTCGGCGTACGGCGAGAAGCCTGCTCGGAACAGTGCACCCTGGCCGAGGTAGGCGTAGACGTCGCGGCTGTAGAGCGGCACGGTCACCATCAGGGGTGCCGCCCACGCGAGCACCCACCTGCGTAGGTGCAGCCTGCTGTGATCGGTCGCCGTGTCGCACAGGACTCGCCCCAACCGTATCCAGGCGACCACCATCAGTGCGACGCCCACCCAGAACGTGATGCCGCACAGAGATTTCCCGTGCCCATAGGTGAGCCAACTGAGGCCGGTCTCGGTCAGTATCGGGTGGTTACGGGGAATGTCGGCGACGCCGAAACCTCCGAGGCACACCAGGATCGAGCCGATCAGGCCTGCCCACAATGCGCGCATCGACCTCGCTCGCGTCATCGATTGCGAATCCGAACTCACCTCATGCCCACCCCGGTGCCCACTCAGGATGCCCTCTCAGGCGTTGCGATGCGCCATGCGTCGCGCGACGTCGACGAGATCGGTGTACACGGCGTCGTCGATGTCGGTGTTCTCGAGGGTCGTGATGGCGGAGTCGAGCAATGTGTCGATCGTGCGCTCGATGTCGGCGACAGCGCCGACATCGGTCAGAATGCCGCGCGCAGAGGTCAATTCGTCGGGTGACAGCTCGGTTCCGAGTACCGACCGCAGTGCGTCGCCGAGGGCGGGGTCGCGTTCGTCGGCGCGGGCGAGTCCCAACGCCAGCAGTGCGGTCCGCTTGCCTGCCGCGAGATCGTCGCCCGACGGTTTGCCGGTGCGTTCGGGGTCTCCGAACACGCCGAGCAGATCGTCTTGTAACTGAAAGGCGATTCCGAGATCGTGTCCGACCGAACGTAATTGGTCGATGAGCTCCTCGGACGCACCTGCGACACGTGCGCCGAGTTCCAGCGGCCGTGCGACCGTGTATGCCGCCGTCTTGAACTCCATCACGCGGTATGCGGCCTCGGCCGACTCCTCGCCGCTGACCTCGTTGACGATGTCGAGGACCTGGCCGCCGAGGACCTCCGTGCGCATGGCGGCCCAGGTGGCGATCACTCCCGGCGGCAGGGGGGTCACGTCGGCTCCGGCGATGGGCCGTCCCGCGGGGGAGAGGGTCGCGGGCGCGTAGCCGTGGACGAGGTCGTCGGCCCAGGCGAGGGCGAAATCGCCTGCGAGAATCGCCGACGCGATGCCGTGGTCGGCGGCGTCGCCGCGCCAGCCGGAATCGCGGTGGCCGCGCTCGAACACCCGATGCACCGTCGGTCGGCCACGTCGTGTGTCGGAGGCGTCGATGATGTCGTCGTGGATCAGTGCACATGCCTGCACGAGTTCGAGTGCTGCGCAGATCCGCAATGCATCCGAGTCGGTCGATCCGGTCGGCACTCGCGCGGGGTCACCGTTGCCGGCCTGCCATCCGGCGAAGGCGAAGACCGGGCGGATGCGCTTGCCGCCCGAGAGTACGAAATCGGCTACGACCTGCGCAGACGACCCGACGACAGGCGAGATTGCCGCCGATGTGGACACCGCGGTGTCGAGAAAGTCGCGCAGGACTGCCTCGACGGCGTCGGGAACCTCGGCGAGGCGCGTTGGCACGGGAGCGGTCGAGGTCACGTGTCACAGGCTAGCCCGTACACTGGTCCGGTGAATTCATCCGCCCCGGTGCCGTCTGTCGTCGAGCGACTCTCCGCACCCCGGCCGGGTCCCGTGCCCTTCTCGGTCGAGTTCCTTCCGCCGAAGGATGCCGACGCCGAGGCGCGCATGTGGCGTGCGGTCCGCGTCTTCGAGAGGCTCGACCCCGCATTCGTCTCGTTGACCTACGGTGCGGGTGGCAGCACCCGCGACCGCACCGTGCGGATCGCCGGACAATTGGCGACGGAGACCACGCTGGTGCCTGTGGCGCACCTCACCGCGGTGAATCACTCCATCGCGGAGCTGCGTTCGTTGGTCGGAGCGTATGCCGACAAGGGGATCACCAATATCCTCGCGCTGCGTGGCGATCCGCCCGGCGACCCGCTCGGCGAATGGGTCAAGCACCCCCAGGGGGTTTCCTACGCGGAAGAACTCGTCGAGCTCATCGGCGGGCTCGGTCAGTTCCACGTCGGTGTCGCGTCATTCCCCGAGGGTCATCACCGTGCTCCCGACCTCGACCACGACACCCGTGTTCTGGTGAGCAAACTGCGCACTGGCGCGGAGTACTCGGTGACCCAGCTGTTCTTCGACGTCGACTTCTATCTGCGCCTGCGCGACCGGGTCGCGGCCGCAGACCCCGAGCAGGGTGCGAAGCCGATCATCCCCGAGATTCTCCCGATCACGTCGTTGGCCTCGGTCCGGCGCATGGTCGAGCTCTCGGGTTCGGTGTTGCCGGCGAGCGTCGAGCAACGGTTGATCGCCGCAGCGGGTTCCGGCGATCAGGAGGACCGCGCGGCCGTGCGCGCCGTCGGCATCGACATCGCCACCGAGATGTCTCAGCGACTGATCGCCGAAGGCGCTCCCGGGCTGCACTTCATCAGCCTCAATTTCGCGAAGGCCACCTGCGAGGTCCTCGACCGCCTCGGTGTCGACACCGCCGACGCACTGCCCCTGGTGTCGTCGACCTAGCGGTTTCGTCGAGCGAGTGGTGTCGTCGACCTAGCGGTTTCGTCGAGCGAGTGGTGTCGTCGACCTAGCGCTCGTGCGTCTCGCCGGGTTCGGTCGTTCCCGGCTCTCCGTCGCCCGGTGCGGTGCTCACTGCTGTGGGCCCTGGTCGGGGGGCGTCGTCGCTCGCAACGGATGACGAGGCAGCCGATGCCGAAGCATCCGATGGCGAGGCCGCGGATGTCCCCGCGGTCGCCGTGGCCTGTGTCTTGGCGGCTGTGGTGTTGGCGCCTGTTTTCCTACCGGCGGGACCGGTGGTGGTCGAGGATTTGGGGGCCGTGGGCCGTGTGCTGCGCGGCCTGCCGGGGCGCGGACTCGTGTCCCGATGTGTGTAGGCCAGCCAGATGATGAGTGCAACGACCAACAGGCACACGATCACCAGGAGCCACGTCCATCCCTTGAACGCGGCCGTGGCGGGGTCGGGATAGGTCGCATCGGCGATGAACTCGGTGACCTTGCCCGGTTGGGGAGTCCACGTGACCGACGTCTCCGAATCCTGCTGCTGCACGTTGCTCGCGGTGATCGGGCCTGCGAATGCCAGCGTGAACTTCAGATAGTCGCGCTCCTCGAGCCCGTTGAGATCGGCACTCCCGCGGAAGCGCACAACGTCGCCGTTGCGCTTCGCGTTGAGTTCCATCGTCATCGACGTGTCGCCGAATGCGTTGGCGACGATGTCCCCGAGTTGACTGAGCTGACCCGACGTCAGATCGGAGAAAGTCGCCCTGGTGCCGACCCGCGTCGCGCCCTGGCCCGTGGTGCCCGGCTGCGTCGTCGCAGACGGAGTAGCCGGTGCCGAAGCGCCGGGGGAGGGACTCGCAGACTCGTTGCCCTGGGGCCCTTCCCGATAGTCCGACGTCGACACGTTGTTCTTCATGGACTCGGGAATATCGAGGCGTGGCGCTCCGCTGGGATTGTCCGGCGACGTCGCCACGATGATCGTGCCGGCGTAGCGGTCCCCGACGGTGGTCGAACGGGTCAGACAGCCCGACAGCAGCGGCATTGCCGTCAACAGGATCAGCAACGACGCCACGGTGGTGATGCCGGACCGTCGAGGAGATCGCGACCTCTCTCGACCGACTGCCTCACCGCGGGTCCGCGAGGGGAATCCGCGCGTCGGGTCGTGTGGTCGTCGCATGGTTGCCGGCTGCACGTGCTCATCGTGCCAGAAGGGTGCCGAGACCTCGCACACGTCACGGCGTGTGTCAGCTCAGGGTCGGCGTCGGCTACGCCTCGCGTCGATCGCGAGTCGGCCTGCGATCCGTCCGCTCGCACCCGTCACACCCCCGCCGGGATGCGTCGACGCTCCGGCGAGCAACAGCCCTTCGGCCCCCGGTACGCGGTGTCCGGCGAGGTCCGGGTGCGGTCGATAGGTGAACATCTGGTCGATCGTCATCTCGACGTGCATGATGTTCCCCCCGATCAACCCCAATTCCGATTCGAGGTCGGCGGGTGTCTGGATATGGAGATGCTCGACGGACTCGCGCAGGCCGGGGGCGTGACGATCGACTTCGGTCAGGATCGCGTCCGCGGCGGCGTGCGCGGTCGATCCCGACCACCCTCCCTCGCGTGGGTGTCGCGGATGCCATTGGGCCCACACCGTGATCGAGTGCCGGTTCGACGGCGCGAGCGTCGGATCGATCGCCGAGTAGCTCATCACCACGCAGGCAGGCCGCGGTGGCAGGTCACCGACCGAGGCGGCTGCGTACGCGCGCCGGAGCTGCGCACGGTCGGTGACGAGGAGACCGAGAGCCGAGTGCACGCCGTGCGGGGGCAGCCCCGAGGGGAGGTCGCGGTAGTCGGGCAGGGCGCTGGTGCCCAGTCTCACGGCCATTCCGATGCCCGTCCCGATGTCGATCTCACGACGCCAGCGAGCGACAACAGACGGCGCCACACTGGCCCCCGCGTCGATCATGTCGAGTGTCGCCATGATGTGGCAGGCGGCGATCACCTGTTCTGTGCAGTGGTCCTCGTGTGCGGTCTGTACCCGCCAGTGATCGCCGCAGCGGCTGATCGCTGTCGCCGGTGATCCGGTGAGCACCCGCGCGCCGTCGGCGTCGAGTCGGTGCAGGAGGGCTTCGGTCAGCGCTCCGCTTCCGCCGACCGCCCTACCGGGGGGAATCCGATGCATCAGGGCGGCGAACCCGACCATCGGCGCTGTCCCGGGGGCATTCATCGGTGGGCCCGATTGTGCGCCGAACCATGCGAGGGCGGCCTTGAGCCGTTCGGAGACGAACCAACGGTCGAGCAGGGCGTCGCCGGACATCATCAGCTCCTGCGTTGCAGCCATCAGCGCGCCGGCGCGCCGGCCGAGGACCCCGGTACGTGCGGTGTGCGCGGTGTGGCCGATGCCGGCGAACGCTCGACCGAATCGT
>NZ_BAFB01000064.1 GCF_000248075.1 Gordonia otitidis NBRC 100426
GGGAGACTCGGTCGACCTACCCGTGGTGGTGACCCTGCGCGAGGACGACGAGGACGAGTCCGACGAGGAGTTCGACACCACCCCGTGGAACGCCACGGTGGTGCAGATGGACGGCCGCCGCGTCGATGTCGTGCGCCTGACACCGATCGCCGTGGCCGACGGCGGTGCCGACGTCTCGGAGGCGCGCGATGAGTGACATCTGGGCCGTCGTCCTCACCGTCGTGTTGCTCGCGGGCAACGCCTTCTTCGTCGGGGCCGAGTTCTCCCTGATCTCGGCTCGACGTGACCGGCTGGAGGCGCTTGCCGAGAGCGGGAAGTCGCGCGCCAGGACTGTGATCCGTGCGAGCGAGCATCTGTCACTGATGCTTGCGGCCGCTCAACTCGGCATCACGATCTGTTCGATCCTGCTCGGACGTGTCGGCGAGCCTGCCGTCGCGCACATCCTCGAACTGCCCCTCGAGGTGGCGCACGTCCCCGACTCGCTGCTGCACCCGATCTCGTTCGCCGTCGCACTCGGCCTGGTTGCCGTACTGCACATCCTCCTCGGCGAGATGGTGCCGAAGAACATCGCACTCGCCGGACCGGAGCGGGCGGCGATGCTCCTCGTCCCGATACACCTGGGATTCATCAAGATCGTCCGACCACTGATCGCGTTCTACAACTGGTTGGCCAACATCACCCTGCGTGCGCTGCGCGTCGAACCGAAGGACGAACTCGACTCGACCGTGTCGCCCGTCGAACTCGCACAGATGCTCGGTGAATCGCGCGAAGAGGGACTCATCGACGCCGAGGAACACGAGCGACTGACCCGTGCTCTGCGGTCGGTGGCGCGCACGGTGTCGGAGGTCATGATCCCGCTCGATCAGATGCGCAGCGTCGACGTCGAGGTCGACCCCGTCACCGGTGGCGTCGGCCCCACCCTCGGGTCGGTCGAACGAGCTGTCAGCGATACCGGGTTCTCCCGCTTCCCGGTGCGCGGCCTCGACGGTACGTTCACCGGCTATCTTCATCTGAAGGACGTGCTCGACGACATCCTCGACGACAACGTCGGTCAGGACACGATCATCGGCGTCGACAAGATCCGACCGCTGCCGGTCATCGGGGCCGACACCCCACTCGACGATGCGACGAGAGCGCTGCGGCGAACCAGCTCGCACCTCGGCGCGGTGGTCGACGACTCAGGACGCACGATCGGCATCGTGGCGCTCGCCGACCTCGTCGAGGAGTTCGTGGGCACCGTCCGCGACGAGACGCACCGGGTGTGACCGTGAGTCGGCCGACAACTGCTGCAGCCAGTACCCGCGGCGTCGTCGAACTCACGTCGGAGGAGTGGCTTGCGCGTGTCGACGAGCACGCGGCGCGCGTCGAGGCCCTCGTCGGCCCATACCTGCGATCTAGGGCACGTGGCGAGGCGCACCCAGTCCTCGACTTCCTGTTCACGTACTACTCGGCGCGCCCCTCACACGTCCGACGCTGGCATCCGGGCCACGGGGTCATGCTGAACCCGCCCGATCATCGTGTCGGTCGGGGTGATCGGGCGACGCGCATCCTCGACGAGATGTCGACGCTGCGCGGGTACACACGGACCCCGTCGGGCGGGGTGACGGTCGACGCCGCCTTCCTCGACGCACGGCGCGGAGCGCTTCTGTCGACCTGCGCGCTCCTCGACGCGACAGCCGCCCGCCCCGCCCGCCTGGGATGCTTCGGTCTGCACGAGTGGGCGATGGTCTATCGCACCGACAGTCCGCGCCACGAGGTGCCGCTGCGGCTCGGACCGGCAGCAACCGACGCCGTCGTCGAATCGATGCCGCTGCGGTGCACCCACTTCGACGCGTTCCGCTTCTTCACCGACTCCGCGCGCCCCCGCAACGAGACGGCGTTGACCCGCGATGGTCAGATCGACAACGAGCAACCCGGATGCCTCCACGCCACGATGGATCTGTATCGCGCATGCATCACACTGGCGCCGTTGGTCCCCGCCGATCTGACGTTCGCGGCCTTCGAACTCGCGCTCGTCGCACGCGAACTCGACATGCGGGCGAGTCCGTACGATCTTCGTGCACTCGGCTACGCCGCTGTCGAGATCGAGACACCGGCCGGCCGCGCCGAGTACGTCCGCGAACAGTCCGACATCGCCGTCCGTGGTGCTGACCTGCGGAGTCGGCTCCGATCCCACCTCGGAGCGCTCCTCGACGCCTCCTGATGGCGCGATTTGCCTCCCGAGTAACATGGAGCGCGTTCACGATCGCCCCTGTTGTCCCGATGAGGGCTGATGACGTGCGCGGATTCGACACCGAAACCTCGGCGACAACAGCCTCCGGGCCACCGGAGAAGGAAGGCTCTTATGTCGGACTCGACCCCCGCCCTTGACTCCACCGCCCGCACGAACGTGGAGGGCCTGCAGGTCGCCACCGTCCTCTACGACTTCGTCAACGACGAGGCGCTCCCGGGCACCGGAGTGGACAAGGACACGTTCTGGAAGGGTGCGGCCGCGGTCATCAACGATCTCGCGCCCCGCAACCGCGAGTTGCTCGCGGTGCGCGACGACCTCCAGTCGAAGATCGACACGTGGCACCGCGACCACAAGGGCGCCGACTTCACCGATCCGGCGGTGTTCGGCGAGTACAAGCAGTTCCTCACCGACATCGGTTACCTCGCCGACGTTCCCGCCGACTTCCAGATCCGCACGAGCAACGTCGACCGCGAGATCGCCGAGACCGCGGGCCCGCAGCTCGTCGTCCCGATCCTCAACGCACGCTTCGCGCTCAACGCCTCCAACGCACGGTGGGGTTCGCTCTACGACGCCCTCTACGGCACCGACGTCATCAGTGAAGAAGGTGGCGCGGAGAAGGGCAAGGGCTACAACAAGGTTCGCGGCGACAAGGTCATCGCGTACGCAAAGGGTTTCCTGGACAAGTCCGTTCCGCTCGAGCAGTGCAGCTACACCGACGTCACCAGGTTCGCCGTCGTCGACTCGGCTCTGCAGGTCACCCTCGCCGACGGTACGACCTCGACACTCGCCGATCCCTCCGCGTTCGTCGGGTTCACCGGCGATCCCGCGTCGCCCTCGTCGGTTCTGCTGCGGCACAACGGCCTCTACCTCGACATCGAGATCGACCCGTCGTCACCGATCGGGCAGACCGATCCGGCAGGCATCAAGGACGTGGTGATGGAGTCGGCAGTCACCACGATCATGGACTTCGAGGACTCCGTCGCCGCTGTCGACGCCGACGACAAGGTTCTCGGCTACCGCAACTGGCTCGGGCTGAACAAGGGCGATCTGTCCGAGGAGGTCTCCAAGGGCGGCAAGACCTTCACCCGCGTGCTGAACCCCAACCGCACCTACACCGCACCCGACGGATCGACCTTCGATCTGCACGGACGCTCGCTGCTGTTCGTGCGCAACGTCGGGCATCTGATGACCAACCCCGCCGTTCTCGACGCCGACGGCAACGAGGTGCCCGAGGGAATCCTCGACGCGTTGTTCACCTCACTCGCCGGCATCCACGGGCTCAACGAGGACGGCCTGCAGAACTCGCGGACCGGTTCGATCTACATCGTGAAACCCAAGATGCACGGGCCCGACGAGGTCGCGTTCACCGTCACGCTGTTCGACCGGGTCGAGAAGGTCCTCGGTCTGCCGGAGAACACCCTCAAGGTCGGCATCATGGACGAGGAACGTCGCACCTCGGTGAACCTCAAGGCATCCATCAAGGCAGCAGAGGATCGGGTGGTGTTCATCAACACCGGCTTCCTCGACCGCACCGGCGACGAGATCCACACCTCCATGGAGGCCGGTGCGATGATCCGCAAGGGCGAGATGAAGAAGGCCAAGTGGATGCTCACCTACGAGGATTCCAACGTCGACATCGGCCTGCATGCGGGGCTGCAGCACAAGGCACAGATCGGTAAGGGCATGTGGGCCATGACCGATCTGATGCGCGACATGGTCGAACAGAAGATCGCGCAGCCAGAGGCGGGCGCGAGCACCGCGTGGGTGCCCTCGCCCACCGGCGCGACCCTGCACGCGATGCACTATCACCTCGTCGACGTGTTCGAGCGACAGGACGAGATCGCCAAGCGCGATCCGGCATCGGTCGACGACATCCTGACCATCCCGCTCGCACCGAAGACCGACTGGTCGGACGCGGAGAAGAAGGAAGAACTCGACAACAACTGCCAGTCGATCCTCGGCTACGTGGTCCGCTGGATCGATCACGGTGTCGGATGTTCCAAGGTGCCCGACATCCACGACGTCGCGCTCATGGAGGACCGCGCAACGCTGCGCATCTCGAGCCAACTGCTGGCCAACTGGATTCATCACGGCATCGTGACCGCCGACGACGTCGTCGCAGCGCTCGAGCGCATGGCACCGGTCGTCGACCGACAGAACGCCGACGACCCCACCTACTCCCCGATGGCCCCGGATTTCGACACGAATATCGCATTCCAGGCCGCGAAGGAACTTATCCTCGAGGGGGCGAAGCAGCCGAGCGGCTACACCGAGCCGATCCTGCATCGCAAGCGCCGCGAGTACAAGGCTGCTGCGGCCAAGGCGTGAGCACGCGTGAGGTCCCGGACAGGCGCGAAGTCTGTCCGGGACCTCACACGCGACAACGGAGGCGGTAGTGGCGCATCATCGGGTGACCGGTGGCGGAAACGGAATCAGGCAGCGGGGGGTCAGCCGCGGGCTGGTGTTCGCGCTGCTCGCAATCGTGCTGATCGCCGCGGTGATCGTCGCCTGGCAGCAACTCGGCGACCACCTCGACGAGCAGGCCGACAGTGCCGCCGCAGCGTGTGTGGAAGGGCCTGCGACGGTCGACGTCGTGGCCGACGCCGACGTCGCTCCCGCCCTCATCGAGATCGCCCGCGCTTTCGGTGCGAGCAAACCCGTCGTCCGCGACCACTGCATCACCATCGCCGTCCGAGCCGGTGATGCCAAGACCACGCTCGACGCGCTGACCGGGATCTGGGACACGGGCTCGATGGGAGCGTTCCCCGCTGCGTGGGTTCCGCAGTCGTCCGTCTGGGCGGCGGAGCTGACACAGGCGAAGCCGTCGACCGTGGAAGGAAATCCGTCGTCGTTGGTGACCTCGCCGGTCGTACTCGCGACGTCGGCCGAACTCGGCGGCACCATCGACGGGAAGATCGACTGGGGCCAGGTTCCGACGCTGCAACAACGCGACGGCAGCCTCCGCGACTTCGATCTCTCCGACTGGGGTTCGCTGCGGATGGCGATGCCGCTCGGGGCTCAGTCCGACGCCTCGTCACTGGCCGCACAGGCGGTCGCGATGCGTGTCATGCGCACCAGCTCCTCCCTGACCAACGACGACGCGTCGTCGTCTCGGGTGTCCTCGAGTGTCGCCGCGATGCTCGAAGGCGCCCCGCAGTCGCCCGACGGGACCCCCGTCGGGGCGGCGACGGTGATGCGTGATGCCGACGACGCGAGAACCTCACCCATTCACGCGGTTCCGATCACCGAGCAGCAGCTCTACAAGCTCACCCGGGAGGATTCGACCGCGCGACTGGCCGAGATCGTGCCGACCGGTCCCACTCCGCTCGCCGACTATCCGATCATCCGGCTGTCCGGCGACCAGGTCCCGCCTGTCGCCAGCGCTGCCGTCGCCGAGTTCTTCTCGTTTGCCCAGGACCAGAAACACCTGTCCCTGCTGGCCTCACAGGGCTTCCGCGGCAATGCACCGCTGCCCCCCGCGACGAAGACGGTGAGCTTCCCGATCACCAGGGAGCCAATGCCCCAGCCGGAGAACTCGGCCATCGTGACGATCAACAAGCTCGTGTACGGCAGCGACTTCGGTCCGGCTTCCTGACGCTCGCCGACACCCTCCCCGGAGAGGGTCGGCGGCTCGGCGAGATCAGTGGGCGCTCAGTGTGCGAACGCCTCAATCGGCGGGCATGAGCAGACCAGGTTGCGGTCGCCGTACGTTCCGTCGATACGTCGCACCGCCGGGAACACCTTGGTGCGTGCACCTGCCGAAGGGAGCCCCTGCGGGTAGACCGCTTCTTCACGTGAGTACGCGTGATCCCACTCGCCGACAAGGCATTCCGCCGTGTGCGGTGCACCGCGCAGCGGATTGTCGTCGACGGTCCAAGTGCCGTCGGCCACCTTGTCGATCTCGGCGCGAATCGCGATCATCGCGTCGCAGAATGCGTCGATCTCGTCGAGATTCTCACTCTCGGTCGGCTCGACCATGAGGGTGCCCGCCACCGGGAAGCTCATCGTCGGCGCATGGAATCCGTAGTCGGCCAAGCGCTTTGCGACGTCGTCGACCGTCACTCCGGTCTCCTTGGTCAAGGTTCGCAGATCGAGGATGCACTCGTGTGCCACCCATCCACCGTCGCCGGTGTAGAGCACCGGGAAGTGGTCGGCGAGGCGCTTGGCGATGTAGTTCGCCGACGCTATCGCCGTCAGTGTCGCGCGACGCAGACCCGAAGCACCCATCATCGCAATGTAGGCGTAGGTGATCGGGAGAATAGATGCCGAACCGTACGGTGCAGCTGAAATCGTTGCCGCACCGGGCAATTCGTCGGCCAGAGGGTGTCCGGGCAGGAACTGCGCGAGATGCGAACGCACCGCGATCGGGCCGACGCCCGGTCCGCCGCCGCCATGCGGGATACAGAACGTCTTGTGCAGATTCAGGTGGCTGACGTCGCCGCCGAACCGTCCCGGACGTGCGACACCCACGAGAGCATTGAGGTTCGCGCCGTCGATGTAGACCTGGCCGCCCGCGTCGTGGACCGCCGCGCAGATGTCACGGATGTCGTGCTCGAACACTCCGTGCGTGGAGGGGTAGGTGATCATGATCGCTGCCAGCGACTGCCCGTGCTGTGTGATCTTGGCCCGGAGGTCGTCGACGTCGACGTCCCCGTTCTCGCGGCACGCGACGACGACGACGCGCATGCCTGCCATCACAGCCGACGCCGCGTTGGTGCCGTGTGCACTCGAAGGGATCAGGCAGATGTCGCGCTCGGCCTCGCCGCGACTCAGATGGTACTGACGGATCGCGAGCAGTCCGGCGAACTCGCCCTGCGAACCCGCGTTGGGCTGGAGGCTGACCTTGTCGTATCCGGTGATCGTCACCAACCACTGCTCGAGAGTGGCGATCAACTCACGGATGCCTGCGCCGTCGCCCTCCGGTGCGAACGGGTGCAGCCGGGTGAACTCCGGCCACGTGATCGGCTCCATCTCCGTGGTGGCGTTGAGCTTCATGGTGCAGGAGCCGAGCGGGATCATACTGCGGTCGAGCGCGATGTCCTTGTCCGACAGTGCACGCAGGTAGCGCAGCATCGACGTCTCGGTGCGGAAGCGGTTGAACGCGGGATGGGTGAGGAACTCGCTCGTCCGGTTCTCGATCGGCTGTGCGAAATCGCGCGGCTCGACACCCGCGGCCTCGAACACCCTCAGCACCGTCTCGATGTCGGCGGCCGTCGTGGTCTCGTCACACGCGATGGACACCGTGTCGGCGTCCACCGATCGCAGGTTCACCCCGGCCCGGTGCGCGTCGGCCACGATGGCCTCCGCCCGACCTTCCGCACGCACCTGCACGGTGTCGAAGAAGTTCGCGTGCGCGACACCGAAACCTGCTGCGGTCAGACTGTTGGCGAGACCGGCCGCGAAGTCGTGCACCCGGCGTGCGATGGCACGCAGTCCGGCGGGCCCGTGATATCCGGCGTACATCGCGGCGACGATTGCGAGCAACACCTGGGCAGTACAGATGTTGCTGGTCGCCTTCTCGCGACGGATGTGCTGTTCGCGCGTCTGGAGGGCGAGGCGGTAGGCGAGATTGCCGTCGGCGTCCTTGGACACGCCCACGAGTCTGCCGGGCAGCTGACGGGAGTGTTTGGCGTGCACGGAGAGGTAACCGGCGTGCGGCCCACCGAAGCCCATCGGGACCCCGAAGCGCTGGGTGGTACCGAAGCAGACATCCGCGCCCTGCTCCCCGGGCGGGGTGATGAGGGTCAATGCCAGCAGGTCCGCACCGACGGCCACGAGCGCACCGGACTCATGTGCAGCCTCGACGATCGGCGCGACGTCGAGAATCCGACCCGATGCTCCCGGCGTCTGCATGACGACACCGAAGAACTCACCATCGGGCAACCCGCAGTGCGGCAATTCGGGATTCAGCGAGGCCTCGACGACCTCGATGCCGAGCGGTCGTGCCCGCGTGTCGATGACAGCCCGTGTCTGCGGAAAGAGGTCGGAGTCGACGACGACCCGATTCGATTTCGATTTCCCCGCGCGGCGCATCAGTGTCATGGCCTCGGCGGCCGCGGTCGCCTCGTCGAGCATCGACGCGTTCGCGACCTCCATCGCCGTCAGATCGGAGACCATCGTCTGGAAATTCAGCAGAGCTTCGAGTCTTCCCTGGCTGATCTCGGGCTGATACGGCGTGTATGCGGTGTACCAGGCGGGGTTCTCCACGACATTGCGCAGGATGACGCCCGGCGTGAGCGTGTCGTAATAGCCCAAGCCGATCATCGACCGGTTCACGGTGTTCTTCGACGCCAGCGCGGAGAGACGCTCGAGCGCCTCCTGCTCGGTCAGCGGGGCATCGAGAGCGGACAATCCGTTGTCGGACGGATCATCGAGAATCAGCGACGGCACGACCTGCCGCGCGAGGTCGTCGAACGAGTCGACACCGAGGAGTGCAAGCATCCTCGCGGTCTCGTCCGCGTCCGGACCGACATGGCGATCGACGAAGGCGGCAGAGGTGAATGGGGTCTCCCCCGTCGGAGGAGTCGAGGCATCGGCAGACGTCATGGGGTGAACCTCTCGCGCGCACCGGGTGGTATCCGGCGGGTCGGTCCTCCCCCTCTGTCATGCCGCTGCGCGGCGCCTGAGAGATTCAGTCGGCGTGTCGACGATGACACGACAACCTTTCACCGTGGGCGGATGGCGCTGATCGGCCATCTCTTTCCAGAGGCGCCGTCGACATCACGGTCCGGGTGCCTGAGAGTTTGACGAGGAGGTGTTGCTCCTTCGGCGGCCATTCGAGATGACGCTCTCCCGTGATGCAGCGACGCGTCGTTCAGTCTACCCGTACGCTCATCCGGTTCGGCGGGTGCGGTTCTTGCGACGCGCGGCGAGTTCGTCTTCGGGCGCGGATTCGGTCACGCCACCGTCAGCACGTTCACCCGGGAAGTCGGCGATGGCACCGGTCAATTCACGCATCGCACCGTTCACGGCGATACCGAACACCCCTTGTCCACCCTGGAGGAGGTCGACGACCTCCTCGGCCGACGTGCATTCGTAGACGGTGGTGCCATCAGAGAACAGGGTGATACCTGCGAGATCTTCGACGCCGCGCTGGCGGAGATGGTCGACGGCGACCCGGATGTTCTGCAGTGAGATCCCCGTGTCGAGCAGACGCTTGACGATCTTGAGGACGAGGATGTCCTTGAAGGAATAGAGCCGTTGACTGCCTGATCCAGCCGCTCCGCGGATCGACGGCACCACCAGGGAGGTGCGCGCCCAATAGTCGAGCTGTCGATAGGTGATCCCGGCAATCTGGCAGGCGCTCGGGACGCGGTAGCCGACGAGTTCGTCGGGAACGGTGTCGTTGGGGAACAAGCCGGGCGCGATGTCATCGAGGCTGCCCTGGCCCGGCCGGCGACGCGGAGCGGGCTCGCTCGCCGCGTGGGCGTCCGTCGATTCGGTGTTCTCCGAGTGTCCTGCCCGGACACCGACCTGATCGTCGGACGTCACTTCGCTGTCTGACGGCTGACCTTCTTCACCGTCGAACGGCATATCGCCCACTGCAGACTCCCTCGCCACGCTCGGATCGGACCGGTGCGGACCTGCAACCACGATACGCCGCCGAACCCGATCTGCTCTCCCTCGTCGGGCGTGTCCCCGACGATCACATGCGTGACGCTATGCCGGAGCCGCTCAGGTAATCAACGCGACGCGCCCGAAGGCTCAACCTCAACTTGAGATCGAGATGAACGGTGATCAGTGGGATACGCAACCGTGATGTGTCGCTGCGTTGTCACGTCGACGGCGGGCGCCTCAGGCTCCGCCGCTGGCCTTGAAGTCGTCTGGCGAGACGTTGTCGAGGAACTCGCGGAACTTCTCCACCTCGTCCTCCTTCTGGTCGGGCGCCTCGTCGGAGTCTTCGTCGGGGATCAGCAGGCCCGCTTCGGCGAGCACCTCCTCGTCGGCGATGATCGGCACCTCGGCCCGCATCGCGACAGCGATCGAATCCGATGGCCGAGCCGACACCCGGACATCACCCGAGAAAACCATCTCGGCATAGAAGGTGCCCTCTTGCATGTCGACGATGCGGACCTCGACGAGGGTCTGGCCGAACTCCTCGATCAGGTTCACGATCAAGTCGTGGGTCAGAGGCCGTGGCGGCTCGATACCCTTTTGCCGCAACGCGATCGACGCCGCCTCACTCTGACCGATCCAGATCGGCAGGTAGCGCTCACCATCGACCTCGCGCAGCAGCAGAACCGGCTGGCTCTGCGGCGGCTCGACCCGAATGCCCACCACACGCATCTCGCTCATCTCGCACCTCCCGAGCCGTCAATGATTGCCATCGACGCTACACCGACTGCGCGGGCAGCGGGCGCGACGGCGACGCACCGCGGATGGCGGAGTGTCAGTCGAGCACGCCGCGAACGGCCTGCTTGACCAATTGCGTGTGCAAGGTGACCGAGAGCGCGGCGATCTCACGGATGAGTTCCTCGGCACGATCACGGGCACCGGTCCCCTTGCCCTTGGCGATGGGGTTGGCGATCTGCGCGACGAGTCCTGCCTCGCGATCGGCCGACACCTTGAATGCGCGCAGATGCCTGGTCTCAACACCGTAATTGGCAAGCGCCGCGGCAGCTTCGACGAGTCGCACCGCGTCCTCGTCGAAGAATCCCGCAGGCCCGGATGTCAACAAGCCGTTGCGTTGGAGCTCGGTCACGAAGGCGGAATCGACCCCGGTGCGCTCGATGAGCGTCTCGCGGGACACCCGGCCTCCCCGCGCGGAGAAGTCGGTCGCCGGCGCGACCACGCTGCGCGCAGTCGACAACACCGGGGTGCCGCCCGAGCCGAACCCGCCGTCGCCGTTGTCGATGGCGTCGAGCTGCTCCTTGATGACCTTCAGCGGCAGATAGCGATCGCGCTGAGCAGTGAGCACGAAGCGCAGCCGCTCGCAGTCGGACTGACTGAACCGGCGGTACCCGGACGGCGCACGTTCCGGCGTCACGAGCCCTTCGGCCTCGAGGAATCGAATCTTCGAGATGGTCACATCGGGAAAGTCCTCGCGCAGCAACGCGAGGACCGACCCGATGGACATCGATCCCCCGCCGCGCGCATCCGCAGTCGAGGCCGGCACGGTGTCAGGCGCCGGAAGCGTCGCGCGGACCGCTCAGGAAGACCAACCGGAACTTTCCGATCTGGACTTCGTCGCCGTTGCTGAGCGTCGCACTGTCGACGGGCTCACGATTGACGTACGTGCCATTGAGGCTGCCGACATCGACGACCTGGAATTCGTTGTCTCCCAAGCGGAATTCGGCATGACGACGGCTCACTGTGACGTCGTCGAGGAAGATGTCGCTGTCGGGGTGCCTGCCCGCCGAGGTGGTCGGCTGGTCGAGCAGAAAGCGCGAGCCGGCGTTGGGACCGCGCTTCACGACGAGCAACGCGGTACCGGGCGACAGCCGCTCGACACCTGTGTCGGCGGGCTCGCTCGAGGTCGCCGCTCCCGCGTCGAGTTCGTTGATGAACTCCTCACGGAACACCGATGTGGTTTCCACCGGCGCCTCGTAGCCGTTGTCGTTATCGCTCACCGCTTCTCCTTCGTCCCTCATACGTTCGTCACCTTGAGTGCACTCACCATCGGCGTCCACGCTCACGCGACGCGAGGCTCGCACCCGGTCGACGACGTCGCGGATGCGACGTCGTTTCCGCTGAGCTAAACCGTACCGCCTGTGCCGAATCCAGCGACGTCCGACTCGACGAGACACCGATGATCATACGTTCCCGCACCGTCGGAATGGTCAGCCTTCGATCACGTCCCGGTAGCCATCCGCGTCGAGCATGTCGGCCAGTTGAGCGTCGAGCGCCGAGGCGTCGTCGACGCTGATCTCGACCAGCCACCCCGAGTCGTAGGGCTCGGAGTTGACCAGATCAGGCGACGAATCGAGTTCGTCGTTGATCTTCGAGATCGTCCCGTGGAGCGGACCGAAGATGTCGGAGACACTCTTGGTCGATTCCACCTCGGCGAACGACTCCCCCACCTCGACCTCGCTGTCGATCTCGGGAAGTTGCACGAACACGACATCCCCCAACTGACCCTGGGCGTAGTCGGTGATTCCCACCCGGACCGTCGTCGGCCCCACCTTGCGCACCCACTCGTGTTCCGGGGTGTAGCTCAATTCGGCCGGCACATTGGTATCGGTCACGTCGACCCCTTTCTAGTCCCCCGAGACTTTAGGCCATGCCGCCGGTGGTCGGCGCGCCAGCACGCGGCATCGTCCGGACCACGGCGATCGTCTGTGCCCAGTACAGCAGGAACGACCACACATAGAGGCCGACACCCCATATCAGGAACGCCCAGCCGATCGGATAGCAGATCGTGCCGACAACCGAATCCAATTGTCCCGCAAGCAACCACGGAAACGCGCTCATCAGGGCGAAGGTCGCCGCTTTGCCGATGTAGAGCACCGGCAACGCCAGCAGCCCCCGACTGCGCAGCAACGGACCGGACGCGAACAGCAGAACATCTCGGGCGACGATCACGGCGATGATCCACCACGGGATGATTCCCCTGATCGCGAACGCCACCGGAATGATCACGATGTAGAGCCGGTCGGCAAGCGGATCCAGCAGTTCCCCGAGCCGCGACGACTGGTTGAGCAATCTGGCGAGCTTGCCGTCGGCCCAGTCGGTGAAGCCGGAGAACATGAGGATCCAGAACGCCCAGCCGTCGGCCTTGACGTCGAGCAGCAACCACAGGAACAGCGGGATCAACGCCAGCCGCAGCACGCTCAGCGCGTTGGGCACGGTGGCGATCCGCCACCGTCCCCGCGTCTCCGTCTCCACCGGGACGTCCACCGTCAGCGGAAGATGCCGATGACGCCCTGCAGGGTCTTCGCCCCACCTGACGCGAAGAGGTTGTCGTGCACCATGTAGGTCCAGGTCGTGGTCGACCGGTGCAGGTCGGCGGAACCCAGGTCGACGCCGTCCGCGGTGATGGGCACCTCACGGAAGGTGCGGCGGGCGTTCTCGACCGCTTCGCTGGGCATCTCACCGAACTCGGCGAGGATCAACCTGTGGAACTCGTCGAGCGGGCTCTCTTTGCCGATCGCGCGGAGGTGGATACTCGCGCGCACGTCGGAGACGAACGCCAGATGGT
Organism: Gordonia otitidis NBRC 100426; assembly: GCF_000248075.1. Lineage (GTDB taxonomy): Bacteria > Actinomycetota > Actinomycetes > Mycobacteriales > Mycobacteriaceae > Gordonia > Gordonia otitidis. The sequence continues at coordinate 13,371 of NZ_BAFB01000064.1, forward strand.
CGGCCCAGGCCCGGTCGAGGTGATACAGCATGATCTCGCGGGCCGCCTGGACGAGGACGTCGCGGTCGACAGGCTCGACGGGGATCGCCCGGGTCGAGTCAGCCGCGTCGTCGGTCGTATCGGCTGTCGTGTCACCGGCCTCCTCGTCAGCGCTCGTCTTGTCAGCGCTCGCCGTGTCAGCTGTCACCTTGTCAGCCGTCGCCTTGTCAACAGCGTCTGACGAGGGACTCGCGGCCCCGGTCAGTTCGGCGTAGCGGTCCGGCTCGAGATCGGCGAGCTCCTCGAGCGCGGTGTCCGTGGTGAGCAGCTTCATCCGACGCGCGACGACGATCTCGCGCTGCTGATTCACCAGCTTGTTGTAGCGCCAGGTGTTGGCGTGCAGTTCGAGCATCACACCCTCGGCCACCCGCTGTGCCTGTTCGATCAGGTCGATGCCCTTCTGGCCCATCGATCCGTCGGGCTCCTGTGACACCGGATCGCGCTTGAACGCCAGGTTCTTGGTCACGACCGGGTCCTCGAGACTGCTGAAGAACACAGCCGAGCCGGGGTCGCCCTGTCGACCGGCGCGCCCGCGCAGCTGGTTGTCGAGTCGTTCGGTGTCGTGGCGGCCCGTACCGACGACGCACAGGCCACCGAGTTCGACGACCTCCTCACGTGCGGCGGGATCGTCGTCGGAACCGCCGAGCCGGATGTCGGTACCGCGACCTGCCATCTGTGTCGAGACCGTGACAGCGCCCTTCACGCCCGCCTCGGCGATGATCTTGGCCTCCTCGATGTCGTTCTTGGCGTTGAGCACCACGCTGGGAACTCCCGCCTTGTCGAGGAAGTATGCGAGCTCTTCGGACTCGGCGACGTCATGTGTGCCGATCAGGACGGGTTGGCCCGTCTCGTGGATCTCCTTGACATAGTTGACGATTCCCTCGACCTTGTTGGCCTTGGTGTCGTACACGCGGTCGGGCAGATCGGTACGGACGTTGGGGGTGTTGGGTGGGATCTGCGAGACACGCAGTTCGTAGAACTGTCGGAACTGCTCGCCGGCGGCCAGTGCGGTACCGGTCATACCGCACACCCGCGGATACCGACCGATGAGCGCCTGCACGGTGAGTGTGTCGATCACCTCGCCCGAGTCCGTCTGCGCGAGACCCTCTTTGATCTCCACCGCGGCCTGGACACCGTCCGGCCAGCGCTGCAGTTGCGCGACACGACCGCGCGACGCGTTGATGAGGTGGACTCCGCCGTCGCGCACGATGTAGTGGACGTCTCGCTCGAGCAGGTAGTGCGCGTGCATGGCGATGTTGACATGCACGAGGGTCGTGCCCACGTGCTCCTCGTCGTAGAGGTTGATGCCGCCGAGTTCCTCCTCGACGAAGGACGCACCCTCGTCGGTGAGCGTGACGTTACGGCCCTCGGCGTCGATGTCGTAGTGCTTGTTCTTCAGGCGCGCGACGACCTCGTGGATGGCCTGATCGGGCACCTCGGCCTCGGTGGACCCTGCGAGCACGAGCGGGATGAGAGCCTCGTCCACGAGTACGGAATCGGCCTCGTCGATGATCGCGACGTCGGGCGTCGGCGAGACGAGTTCGTCCTCGGACTGCGCGAGTTGGTCGCGTAGCACGTCGAACCCGATCTCGTTGACCGATCCGTAGGTGATGTCGCCAGCGTAGGCGCGCTTGCGCTCATCACGGGTCGAATTCTCCGAGACGGCGCCCGAGACGATGCCGAACGAATCGAACAGCGGCTTCATCCACTCCGCGTCACGGGTGGCGAGGTAGTCGTTGACCGAGATCACGTGGACCTGGTGTCCGTCCAACACGTACCCGACGGCAGCGATCGCGCCCGCGAGGGTCTTGCCCTCGCCGGTACCCATCTCGATGACGTCACCTTCGAGCAGACGCAGCGCGCCCTGCAACTGCACGTCGAAGGGACGCAGGCCGAGCGTGCGGTCGGCCGCCTCGCGGGCGAGTGCGAGGAACTTAGCCCTGTCCTGCTCGTCGGCCCCGATCTCGAGCTTCTCGGCCTCGGCGCGGAAGTCATCGGAGTCCAAGGCCGCAGCCCAGTCGGTGTGATTGTCGGCTTCTTTGATCAACCCGAGTGACTTGGACTGGTTGCGTGAGGACTGGGCTCCCAGCAACCGCCACATGCTGTTCGTCAGCTTTCCCACCGAACGATTCTCCTACCTCGTCGTGTCATCCGAACTCCGACGTCACGGCCCGGATCGACCACCACGGTACGCGGCCGCGCGCACACGAATCACGACACGTCCGGTCGGTGGTTTGGGCTACCGTGAATCCCGTGAGCATCCGACGCGATGGTTCGACCGGACGTGACCTCCACATGTGTGGTTCGGCACCACCGTCTGCCCCGATGCCGTGCCACGCCGGGGAGACGCAGTCGTCGCGCCGGCCGGGGGCGTCACCGCCTCGTGTGGTGTCCCGTGCCGTTGCGTTCGCCTGCGTCGTCGCGGCTGTCTCGATCGCGACGGCGTGCGGCGACTCCGGGTCATCGTCGGGTCAACTCGATCCGAATGTGATGGTGGGCAAGAACTATTCGTCGACGTCGGTCACCGGTACCCAGATTCCCGGCGGCGGACCGCTGGAGGTGTCGTTCCCCGAAGCAGGACGAATCTCGACGACGGCGGGCTGCAACCGTCACAACGGGGCGGTGACGTTCACCGACGACACGTTCCGCGCCAACAAGCTGGCGTCGACGATGATGGCGTGTCCACCGCCACGCGACGGTGCCGACAACTGGCTGAACGACTTTCTGTCGGATTCGGTGACCTGGAAACTGGACGGGGCAACCCTGACGCTGTCGCACGGTGCCACGAAAGTCGTCCTCGCAGAGACGTCCGACCAGACCTGAGAATCACCACGGGCGCGTGCAGACACCGACGACGTCGACGATGTGCCGTCTCGACGCCCGATTCAGCCAACTCACAACCAGGACAGGAAGTCGAAGATGACAGACACTCCAGTGGTCGTCACCGTGACCGGGGCCGCAGGCAGCATCGGATACGCAGCGGTGTTCCGCATCGCCGCGGGTGACATGCTCGGACCCGACCAGCCGGTTCGGCTACGCCTGCTGGAGCTCCCCCAGGCGGTCCCCGCGGCGCACGGCACGGCCATGGAGTTGCAGGACGGCGCGTTCCCGCTCCTCACATCCGTCGATATCTTCGACGACGCACGAGCGGCGTTCGACGGTACCGACTTCGGGCTTCTCGTCGGCGCCAAGCCGCGCACGAAAGGCATGGAACGGGCCGACCTCCTGTCGGCCAATTCGGCGATCTTTGCAGGTCAGGGAGCCGTCATCAATGAGGTGGCGGCCGACGACATCCGCGTCATCGTGGTCGGCAACCCGGCGAACACCAATGCAGCAGTCGCCGCCGCGAACGCGCCCGACGTGCCCGCCGAGCGATTCACCGCTCTCACCCGGCTCGATCACAACCGGGCCATAGCGCAACTCGCTGCGCACACCGGTGCGCCGGTGCGCGACATCAGCAAGGTGAGCATCTGGGGCAATCACTCGGCGACCCAGTACCCCGACATATTCCACGCGCGGGTCGGCGGGCGCAGCGGCGCCGAGATCGCCGAAGACACCGACTGGCTCGTCGACGACTTCATTCCCACCGTCGCCGCACGCGGCACCGCGATCATCGAGGCGCGTGGCGCGTCGTCGGCTGCGTCTGCCGCCAATGCAGCGATCGATCATGTACGGGACTGGGTGGCGGGCACACCGGCAGATGACTGGACGTCGGCAGCGGTGAGCTCCCCGGGCGTCTACGGGGTGCCCGAAGGGTTGATGTGTTCGTTCCCGGTCCGCGCGGTCGGCGGACGCTGGGAGATCGTCGAAGGCCTGGAGATCAACGAGTTCTCGAGGTCGCGTATCGACGCTTCGGTGGCCGAGTTGCAGTCCGAACTCGACGCGGTGGCCGCGCGATCCTGACGCGCCGACTGCAGCCCCGGTAGCGGCGGAGGGGACGAGCACACGGCAGCGCGATCACCGCAGTGACTCCGTTCATCGTTCTCTCCCGCTCGAACGACTACGGCAGCTTAAACTTCCGACATGTCGAAGAAGTCGAAGTCGGCCGGGAACAAGCCGAAGAAGATCCCCACCGACGTCTACGAGGCGGAGCTCTTCCGATTGCAGACCGAGATGGTGAAGCTGCAGGAGTGGGTGCGCGAAACGGGCGCCAGGGTGGTCATCATCTTCGAGGGACGCGACGCCGCTGGTAAAGGCGGCACCATCAAACGCATCACCGAATATCTCAGCCCGCGTATCGCGCGCGTGGCCGCGCTTCCCGCGCCGAACGATCGTGAACGCGGGCAGTGGTATTACCAGCGCTACGTCGCACAGCTGCCCGCACCCGGCGAGATCGTCCTGTTCGACCGCTCCTGGTACAACCGTGCCGGAGTCGAGAAGGTGATGGGTTTCTGCACCCCGGAAGAGCACA
>NZ_BAFB01000063.1 GCF_000248075.1 Gordonia otitidis NBRC 100426
ATCAGGTAGTCATCTGCGGCATCACGACCAACCACTGCTGCGAGACGACCGCCCGAGTCGCAGGCGACCTTGGCTACGACACCTACTTCGTCATCGACGCCACGCACACCTTCGACCGCGTGGCGCTCGACGGCGACACGATTCCAGCTACGCACTTGTCCGCGATCACCGCAACAAACCTCCACGGCGAGTTCGCCACCGTGACCACCACGCACGACCTCGTCACGGGGAACCGCCCATGAGGGGCTGCCCGGCGCGATCCGCAGTCAGGAGCCGAGGGATTCTGGGGCATCGCCCCGCAGCGACGCGGTGGCCCGCTGCAACAGATCACGCAACTGGGCGCGTTCTGCGTCAGTGAATGCCTGTCCCAGACGCTGCTCGATCGCCCGCGGCGCCTCGTCAGCGCGCAGCACCAGCGCCTCGCCCGCCGGAGTCAAGGACACGACCAGCACCTTGCGATGCACCTTTGACGGCTTGCGGGTCACCAGCCCCTTCGCCTCCAGCTTGTCGAGCGTCTGACCCATCGTCTGCGCCGTCACCGCCGCGACCCGCGCGAGCTGTGCCGAGGACTGTTCGGGCACGTAGTGCAGCGACATCAGCGCTGCATACTGAGCCACGGTCAGCCCGAACGGACGCAGCGCCTCCGTCTTCGCCTGGATCATCGCCTGCTCCGCTGCCTTGATATGCGACCCGAGACGCGCCGACGAGTCCTTCAAGAACTCCTCCTCGCCACGGCGAGGAGTCGGCAAGCAGAACGACGATGCACCGATATCAGCCACCTCACTAGAATAAAGCACCTGACACCATTCCGCGGGTACCTCTGCGCATCGGCCTCATCTGATCCGTCGCCCGGCTCTGACACACCGAGCGCGCGGACACAGACGGTCAGGCGCGGGCACCTCATCGTCTCTCGAATCCATCGAAGCACGCGGACCACCACGACTACACGAAAGGTTGCACCACCAATGCACTCACCAGCGCCCAACATCCTCGCCGCTCTCGCGCGGATCTACGTCGACAACCTGGACGCCGCCATCCCGCTCTACCGAGCGCTCGCCGGCGTGGATGACGTTCACTGCTTCGAGTTTCGGGCCATGCACCTAGCGAAGGTCGGGTCGTTCCTCCTCGTTGAGGGCGCCGACGACGAAGTGCGTTCACACGCTGCAACCGTCGTCGTGCGCGACATCGATCTCACAGCCCAGACCATCCAAGGCGCAGGCGGCGAACTGCTCGACGGGCCAGCGCCAGGCCCCAACGGGCCACGCCTCGTCGCCTGCCACCCCGATGGCGGCATCATCGAGTACATCCAACTCGGCTAGGACCTCAATCCACTGGCACTGTGTGTCGAATGGATGGAGAGCACTCCTCGTGCTGCTAGTCCATCTCTACACCGAAGGAAGCACCCCGTAGGCCCATAAAAGTACGAGCGTCTTGGATGGCAATATCCCGACCATTCTAGGCGGGCTCAGCTCGGTGAGTAGAGGCAGTTTGAACCTGGAGCACGATCGAAACGATCGCTGCGAGCGCTAACGCACCGACGCCGAGGTAGGGCAGGCGTGCCGGGTCGAGACCCGCGGTCAGGGTCATTCCGCCGAGCGAGCCGGCGGCGGCGATGCCGATGTTGAACGCGGAGCTGTTGACCGCGAGGGCGAGATCGGGGGCGAGTCCGTCGGCACTCGTCGCGATCCAGGTGTTGAGAGGTGGGAATGTTGAGAAGTACGCGATGCCGACCAGAGCGAGGCCCGCGACGGACCCGACGCTGTGGCCGCCGATGAGACCCGCGATGAGGAGGGCGATCCCGGTTGCTGTGAGTGTGACGGTGAGTGCTCTGTTCAGTCCGCGGTCGGCGAGTCTGCCGCCGAGGATGTTCCCTGCGAGACAGGCGGCCCCGTAGATGAGGAGCAGCGGGGCCACCGCACCTTCACTGATGCCGGTGTTCGTGAGGAACGGCACGGCGAAGGCGAGCAGGGTCATCGCCCCGAGGCCTGCCATTGCGGTCATCACCACCCCGCCGAGCACTGATCCACGGGTGAGGACACGGAGTGATCGCCAGCCGACCTCGCCCCGCGGGGAGCGATCATCGGGGAACACGGCGAACGCGATCAGGAGCGTGACCGCGATGAGTGTGGCGATGAGGGCGAACGCCCACTGCCAGCCCAGCGTCTCGGAGAGCGTGTTGCCGATCGGCACGCCGATGACGGTGGCGACGCCGAGGCCGAGGGTGATGCGGCCGACGGTGCGGCCTCGCTCGCCCTCGCGTGCCAGCCGCAGCGCGGTGAGCATGAACGCGACCAGCACCGGGGTGTGAAGCGCACCCGTGATGACCCGCGCCACCAGCAGCACGGAGTACGAGGGGGTGAACACGGCCAGCGCGGTTGCGGCCCCGTAGAGGATCAGCGCCGACAGTGTGAGCGTGCGCAGCGGCATCCGCGCGGTCAGTAATGCCAGAAGCGGGCCGGCGATCACCGCGGTACCCGCGTAGGCCGTGACCAGCAGCCCGATGTCGGAGGTGGGCACGGTGAACGCTTCGGCCAGTCGGGGCAGGATGCCGGCGATGACGTTCTCCGAGGTGCCGAGCGCGAACGCTCCGAGGATGAACGCGGACGAGAGCAGACGCGGCACCCCAGTCGCTGCTGGGGTGGGAGTAGAAGCAGGCATGTCATCGACGCTAAACTCTGACATGGATGTGAGAGTCAAGTCGGAAGGGAACCCAAATGCGGATCGGTGAACTGTCGAAGCGTTCCGGTGTGAGCATCCGGTCATTGCGCTACTACGAGGAACAGCGCCTGCTGCACCCGGCCCGGTTGCCCAGCGGCTACCGCGTCTATGAGGACGCCGATGTGAGCCGGGTGCAACGTATCCAAGCGCTCCTGGGCGCGGGGCTGAGCACGCGCAAGATCGAGCACATCCTGCCCTGCCTCGCCCAGCACGAGGATGGTGTCGCTCTGGCCTGTTCCGATCTCTACGCCGAGCTCGTCGCCGAACGCGACGAACTGCTCGGCCGAATCGATACACTCCGCACCTCGGTCGAGGCATTGGAGACCGTCATCTCGGCGAGCCCCAGACCTCTCACCGTGTGACGCTCCGGCTTGACCCTCACACCGACGTGAGGCTTTAGCGTCGGGTGCATGAGCAAACGCATCGTCTACTCCGAGTACGGCACCGCTGATGTCCTGCGATTCGAGGATGGCCCGCTGCCCGTACCAGGGCCGGGGCGAGTGCTGGTGCGCACGGAGATGATCGGCGTGAACCCCATCGATTGGAAACTCGTCGCGGGAGCATTCGCCCGCGTCGACCCCGCGCCGTTCCCCGGCACTCCCGGATGGGCCGCCACCGGCATCATCGAAGCACTCGGCGACGGCGTGACCGACTACGCCATAGGGCAGGCGGTCATTCTCGATAGCCGAGCACGCCTCCCGGTCACCTCGGGCAGCCGAGGCGGAACATTCGCCGAACACGTTACCGTCGACACAACCCGCATCGTTCCACGGCCAGAGGGCGTGAGCATCGAGCAGGCCGCGTCGCTGCCCTCCTCCGCAGTCGCCGGGTATTCCATGATCCAGAACCTCGGCATCACCAGTGAGGATATCTTGCTCGTGCACGGAGCCGCCGGAAGTGTCGGATCGGCGACCGTGCAGATCGCCATTGACCGAGGCGCGAAAGTCATCGGCACCGCCTCGCCCCGGAACCACGACTACCTGCGCTCGCTCGGCGCGACCCCGGTCGCCTACGGTGACGGTCTCGAAACCGCGCTCCGTGACCTCGGCGCGATCACCGCAAGCGCAGACGCGGTCGGGGGCCGCGAATCGGTCAGCGCAACTCGTGGCGCTCTCGATCCGCGCGGACGTGCTGTCACCGCATGGGGTGACGATCACTCTCACGCGGCAGGTATCCCGTGGGTGCGGCACCCCGATGACGAGCTGGAGCAGGCCGTCGCGCTCGCTATGCGTGGCGTGCTCACGGTGAGGATCGGAGAGACGTTCCCTCTGGCCCAGGCAGCCGACGCCCTCTTGCGTAGTCGGACGCCCCATTCGGCAGGAAAGATCCTGCTTGCGCCCTGATGGTGTCTGCAAGAAGGCCGACAAACCGGGAAGAAGAGGATTCCTACATGGAAGAGATTGAAGCCCGAGGCAGGGAGACTCTGTCGAGTATCCGGATCACGAAACATCACCACGCCTGCGTATCTGTCGAGACGGACACAACGAGGTTATTGATCGATCCCGGACAGCTCGGCCCGCGACCATCCCTCGACGGTGTGGATGCTGTGCTCGTCACTCACGGACACTATGACCACTTCAACGCGGAACTCATTGAACAGGCGCTTGGCCGTTCGATCCCGGTCTGGCTGCCGACCGATGTCCTGCATGACTTTGGCGCACGAGAACTCACGCATGAGGCCGTAGCGGGTGATTCCTTCACCATCGGAGAACTCACTGTCACTGTGGCGGGAGGTCGTCATGCCGCTGTCCATCCGCAGATTCTCGGCTGCTTGAACAATGCCTACTTGATCGCCGACTCCGTCTTCGTCACCGGAGATGATCACCCTGCTCCGCCCGGCCACTTCGACACGCTCGTGACTCCGATCGACGCGCCCTGGCTCAGGGCAGTCGACCTCATACGCTACGTGAACTCGATCAGGCCGAACCAGGTCATTGGCATCCACGAGGGTCTCCTCAACGAATACGGAGTTTCCGTCGCCCGTCACGTTGCCCGCTCTCTCCTGAGCGAAGGGGCTAACTACTCGTCCGTACCGAGCGACGGCGAAACCATCGATGTGTTTCAAGACTGACTCCGAGACACCCAACTACGCCAGAAGTGACACGCCGTGCGGTCGCAAGAGTAGGTGCGTATAGCTCATTATCTCGGTTCGAGTTCGGCGGCGGGTACCTCGGATGCCGCCGGTGACGTGCGCGAAGCTGCCACCATTGCGGGAATCATCGCCAGGAGCGCGAGCACGGCCAGGCCCGCGCCCACCCAGAGCGGTGCACGGAGTCCGTAGGCGTTGATGCCCAGGCCTCCGATCCACGATCCGATGACGACACCGAGGGTGATGAAGGACGAGTGAACGGTCTGTACTAGCGAGCCTGTGTTCCCGACCCGCTGCACACGGGTAATCATGGCCGGGTTCATCGTGATCCCGACCAACCCGATCCCGGCCATCGCGATGATCGCTGCTGCGGGGATGCCGGCCAGGAGCGCGAACCCGGTCAGGAAGACCGTGTTGAGGGTCAACCCGGCGACGATCACGCTGATCGTGTGCGACTGGGCGAGCCGGCCGACGATGATGTTCCCGATCACGGTCGCTGCCCCGTAGCCGAGCAACAGCAGCGGCACGATGGCCTCGGAAAAGCCAGTGACCTCGATGAGGATCGGTGCGAAGTAGGAGAACGCCGCGAACGTCGCACCGATGATGAGCGTTGAGGTTGCCATGATGAGCCACAACTTCGGCCTCTGGAACACCCGCAGCTCGGCGCGCAGGCCACCGTTGCTGTCCGGAGTGAGACGTGGCAGAGCGATCATGGTCGCGATTGCAATGACCACGGTGAGTACGGCGATCGCGATGAACGCGGCCCGCCATCCGAACCGGTCGCCGATGAGTGTGGACAGCGGCAGCCCGAGCGCGGTGCCGAGCATGAGCCCCTGCAGGGCGAGGCTTGTCGCTCTACCCCTGATCTCGGGAGCGCTGATCTGCGCCGTGGCGGACATGGCGACGCCGAAGAACGCGCCCGAGGCGGCACCCGTGATGAGCCGGCCGGCGAGCATCGTGCCGTAGGAGGTCGAGGCGGCGGCGAGGGCGTTGCCGATGAAGAAGATGACGAACAGCACCAATAGGGCGTGATTGGTGCGCAGGCGCTGCACGCTCAGTGTCAGAGGCGGCCCGCCGAGCGCCATCGCGAGCGCGAATGCGGTCACGAGGTACCCGATCTGTGGGATGGTCGCGCCGAGGTCGCGAGACATTTGCGGCATCAGTCCGCTGACGAGCAGCTCGCTGCACACCATCACGAAGATGCCGAGCGTCATCAAGTAGACGGGCTTGGGGATCGAGGCGCGTTGTGTCACAGAACAACCTTTCTTGACTCTAATATCAAAAATATGGGCAGAAGAATGCGCCTCATGCCGGGCATGGGCGCTCAGGCCAGCAGGTCGGCGATGCCGGCTAGGGCTATGCGGCGCAGACTCTCCGGCTCGACACCGGCCTGCCCCATCGTGCGAATGCCGTTGGTCACCGTTACGAACAGCAGTGCACCCACGCAGGGGTCGACGCCGCCAGGGATGCTGCCGTCGAGCTGGCCGGCTTGGATCGCTCCCTCAATGAGGGCAAGACGCTCTCGCAGGTCGTGGTCGAGGATGCGGCTGATCCGCTCGTCGCGCTCGCGCAGGCCGGGTGTCATCATCGCGTGCACGATCATGCACCCGGCCCCGTGCCCGTGCTCGCGGGCATCGCGCTCCTCTTCGAGGATCAGGTCCATCACGGCTCGCAGGCGTTCGGCACCGGGGCGGTCGCTGTTCGCCAGGATCTCTGCCTGCAGGTCGCGGAACCGGGTTGCGTAGCGTTCCAACGCGCGGATGTATAGCTCGTCTTTGGAGTCGAAGGCGTTGTAGAGACTGCCGCGCAGCATCCCGGCCGCCTCGCATAGTCGCTCGGTCGAGGTTCCGGCGAAGCCGTGCACGCGGAACTCGGCCGCTACAGCATGGAGGACCGCTGTCTCGTCGAAGGTCCGTGGTCTAGCCATGCTGATGACCCTAACACGTTCTTGATTCCAGGATCAAAAATGCTTACCTGTCGCCATCCATCCCGGCCCCGCCTTTGGCGCTGGCGAAGTCGCAGGCCCTTGCATACCGTGACACCACTCCGAGGCCGACCCACGCGCAGCCACGCCGAGGTAGGCACCCCGTCTTCATCGTGACGCAGTGCCCGTCCGTAGTGCGTCGAGCGCGACGACTGCTTGGAGGGGTAGGACGCCGTTGCCCAGGGCGGTGTTCTGCTGGTTCGCGGTCAGTCCGTGTTCGGGGTCGGTGACCCAGCCCGCGGGGAGGCCCATGAGCCATTCCACGAACTCAGATGCCGGTCGCGGGCCTTTCTCTTCGTTCAGGATCGCGGGGGCGGGGGCTGCTCGTCCGGTGATGTGCTCCCATCGGGCGATGGCGGGGGCGTATCGCCCCCAGCGGTGAAGATGTCTTCGAGCAGGGCGAACAGTGTCTCCGACTCGTTCCAACTGGCGGGCGAGCCATTCGGTCCGTTGAGGGCAAGGTCGATCACTTGGTGGCTCAACGCGATCGTGCCCCGCCGACCTCGTACTTGATCCAGGGTCTCGCCTCCTCGTGAGGAGTCGGAGGCCAGAGGTGTCCGGAACAGCGCCCTGGCGATGGGCGGTGATGAAGATGCGGAACCGGTGATGCGGTGCGCCGGCCAGTGACGCCGGTAGGCCGACCCATCTCGCAGTTCGCCGGAGGTCGGCCAGGTCCCCGAGTACGGCGCCGTGCGCCCGAAGAGGTCGCGTTGGCTCGTCTCCCAGCAGCCACGGGTCGGGTTCCAGGTTTCGAAGGGTGGTTGCGGGGTCGCAGGTTGCATCGTCTCGGTTGTGTGCATCAGGAGTTGCTCCTTCCAAGTCGGGTCGGATTGCGGGTGCGGAGAGCAGTCCGCGGACGTTCTCGATGACGACGAGATCGGGTTGCAGGGCGTCGATCGCGGCCGCCATGTGCGACCAGAGCCCGGAGCGAGTGCCGGGTGCGAGGCCGGCGCCTTTGCCGACGGTCGAGAGGTCCTGGCAGGGGAACCCGCCGATCAGCACATCGACCGGTGGCACTGTCGTCCAGTCCACGGTGGAGATGTCTCCTAAGTTCGGGATGCCCGGCCAATGGTGAGCGAAGACGCGGGTGGAGGGAGCATTGATCTCGGAGAACCAGATCGTCTCCCCGCCGGTGGCGTACTCGACGGCGAGGTCGAGCCCGCCGTAGCCGGAGAACAGCGACCCAACCCGGACAGGGCGGCCGCGGTAGGAGTGATCGTTGCGCATGAGAGCTCCGCAGGCTTCGTGATCCCCGGACCTCGACGCGACTGACGGACGCCGACCTGCCGGGCTGAACACCTGCCAGGTGCACCGGCAACTGACCGGACCGCCCCGACCGAGCTAGCTCAGATTCGCTCCCGGCCACGCCTCCCAGACCCCGTGCCACCGGCCCAGCCGACTGCCCCATCGATCCGTCGCTCTCGACGCTCCATGAGCCGCCACACGTCTTTCAAGAGAGGCCCGCCGCGTCAATCTAAGTTGACAGTGCGGGATTCGATCGCGTCGCGATGCGAGATGTCGACGGCTCACCTCGTCGCTATGACGGTCTCAATGCGCGTGATGTCGGCCGGCGACGGCTACCAGTACCTCCTGCGCACTGTCGCCGCGGGCGATGGCGACCGTGATCTCTCGACTCCGTTGACGAGGTATTACACGGAGGAGGGAACACCTCCCGGTTTCTGGATGGGGTCGGGTCTGCCGTTCCTCGGCGGCGGGGAGCTCGCCGCAGGCGGGCAGGTCTCCGAGGCGCAGCTCCAGCTCTTGGTCGGGATGGGCCGCGACCCGATCACGGGCGAGGCGTTGGGAGAGGCATACCGGAGGTACGCGAGCGTGCAGGAGCGCGTCGACAAGCGCGTCGCGGATCTCGATCCGGAGCTCGGCCCGGTTTCTCGTGCCGAGCAGGTCGCGGCGATCGAGGCGGAGGAGGCCGAGCGCGGCACACGCCGTGCGGTCGCCGGCTACGACCTGACATTCTCGGTACCGAAGTCGCTGTCCGCGCTGTGGGGGGTTGCGGACGCGGGCACGCAATCGCTGATCGCGGACGCGCATCATCAGGCGGTTGCCGAGGTGATCGCGTTCCTCGAACGCGAGGTCGCGGTCACCCGGGTCGGCGCGGCCGGTCCCGAGGGAGCGGTCGCGCACGCCGATGTCGGCGGCGTCTTGGCGACCGCGTTCGACCACTACGACTCCCGCAGTTCCGACCCCCAGTTGCATACGCACGTCGTGGTGAGCAACAAGGTCCTGACCGTGCAGGATCAGAAGTGGCGCACCCTTGCCGGGCGGCCTGTGCACGCCTCGATCGTTGCCCTGTCTGAGTTGTACAACGCGACGTTGGCCGATCGGATCACGGGCACGTTCGGCATCGAGTGGGAAGCGCGGGAGCGGGGCCGGGATCGGAACCCGGCGTGGGAGCTCGCGCCGGTGCCGGAGGCACTGGTGACGGAGTTCTCCTCTCGTACCCGACAGATCGAGGAGGAGAAGGCCCGCCTGATCGACGCCTACGTGCACAGGCACGGTCGCCAGCCGTCCTCGTAGACGGTCTTGAAGCTCCGTGCGCAGGCGACGCTCGCGACCCGGCCGGCGAAGCAGGTGCATTCGCTCGCGGACCTCACCGCTGACTGGCGTGCCCGCGCCACCGGGCTGCTGGGCGAGGACGCGACCGGCTGGGCACGCACCCTCACCACCAATGGGGACCAGTCGGCGCTGTTGCGGGCCGATGACGTGCCGTTGGACACGATCGCCGACCTCGGCCGCGCCGTGGTCGCGGTGGTGGGTGAGAAGCGGTCGACGTGGCGGCGCTGGAACCTGCACGCCGAGGCGAGCCGTCAGCTCATGGGCATCAGGCTCGCGACTGCAGAGGACCGCGAGGCGATCACGGGGATGGTCACCGATGCCGCCGAACAAGCGTCGCTGCGGCTGACGCCGCCGGAGCTGGCGTCGAGCCCGTTGTTGTTCCGCCGCCCGGACGGGTCGAGCCGCTTCCGCCACACGGGAGCGATCCTGTATTCGACCGAGGAGCTGCTGGCCGCCGAAGACCGCCTCCTCGACCGCTCCCACGCCATGACCGGGCCGACGATCGAGCTTGCGACCGTGGAGAAGATCACCGGCAAGCCCGACGCGGAGGGGCGCCGGCTCGGGCCGGATCAGGCCGAGGCGCTCACACGGATCGCGGTCTCCGGCCGGGTCGTGGATGTCCTGGTCGGGCCGGCTGGTGCGGGCAATACCACATGTCGAGTTTGACGCCAGTACGAACCTCAGCCATCACCGGCTGAGCGGGGTGCAGTGCTCGGTGTAGCGGCGTCAGGCGTTGACGGTGCTTCCGGCGTCGACCACGTTGCGGATCGCGTCTCGCGAGACGGTGAGTGCTTCGATGGAGGCTTCGATACGTGCTTGCTCGCGTTTGAGGTCGTCGATGGTGTCGGTGCAGACTGGGGTGAGGCGGCCCGCTCGTTCGGTCAGGCAGGGCAGCACGGTACGAATCGTCGCGGTGCCGAGTCCGGCATCGAGGAGCTGCCGGATTCGGCGGGCAACCTCAACATCCTGATCGCTGTAGTCGCGGTACCCGGAGGCGTTACGTGCGGGCACGAGGAGTTCTTGCTGTTCGTAGTAGCGCAGCAGCCGGGCCGGGATGCCGGTGCGGTCGGTAACGTCCGAGATGCGCATCTGAGCGATACCTCCTACCTCCAATTTGCCCTCACACTGATGTCAAGGTTGAGCCTAGCAGGGTGAACCTCGAACAGTCCTCTCCCGCTTCTACGCTCGCCCGCCCCGTGCTGGTCCTGGCCGGGTTCGTGCTGCTGGTGTTCTGCACCGGCACCGCCGAATACCTCGTCGCCGGTGTCCTCCCGCAGCTCGCCGACGACCTTTCGGTCAGCATCGCGACCGCCGGGCAGACCGTGACCGCCTACGCGCTCGGGGTCGCGATCGGCGGCCCAATCGTCACGGTGTTGACGGCCCGGCTTCCGCGTAAGGGGCTCGCTCTCGCCTTGGGTGTGGTGTTTATCGCGGGCACAGTGCTCACCGTGCTCGCGCCATCCTATGGATGGGTGATCGTTGGCCGGGTGGTCTCGGCGTGTAGTCAGGCCACGTTGTTCGCGATCGGGCTGACCACCGCGACCGGGTTGATGGGGCCTGCGCGTCAGGGGCAGGCGATCGCGATCGTCAGTTCCGGTCTCACCGTCGCGACCGTGCTCGGCGTACCCCTCGGTGCCCTGTTGGGTGGGAACACGAGCTGGCGGATACCGTTCGTCATCGTCGCTGCCGCTGCCACCCTCGGCGTCGTCCTGCTGACTGCCGCGATGCCCCGCACTCCGGCTCCGACCACCGGGGTGAGTGATGAGATCCGCACCCTGCTGCGCGGCCCCGTACTGCTGGCCGTGGCGACTACGGTGATCGGGTTCGCCGGGGTCAGTGTGGTCTTCACCTACCTGGTGCCACTACTCTCGGACGTGACCGGCATGGCCGCCGGGATCATCCCCGCCTTGCTGCTGGCCTACGGGGTCGGCGGGTTCGCCGGGAACCTGATCGCGGGCCGTCTGGCTGACCTGTCGCTCGGCAAGACCCTCGTCGGTGTGTTCCTCGCCCTCATCGTCACCCTGGCAGCGTTCCCGCTCGTGGCGGAGTTCCCGATCCCGATGATCGGGCTCGTGCTGATCCTGGGGTTGCTCTCGACCGCGACCATCGCCCCGCTGCAATCGCTCGTGCTCCGCCATGCGGGAGCAGCACCCACGCTGTCGTTGGCGGTCAACGTGGGCGCGTTCAATCTCGCCAACGCAATCGGCTCCGCGCTCGGTGGTCTCGGCGTCGCTGCCGGACTGCTGCAGTGGGGCGGATTCGGGGGTGCGGTCTTCGCGATCCTCGGCCTCCTCCTCACCGCCCTCGCGCTTCGGGCCACCCCGAGAACTGAAACCTCCACCACCGATACCGATTCCGATAGGAAAGAGATGAGCCGATGAAGATCGCGACCATTACTGCTTACGGCGGCCCCGGTGTCCTCACCATCCGGGATGCGCCGCTTCCCGTGGCTGGCCCGGATGAGGCGGTGGTCGCGGTCGTCGCGTCCACGATCAATCCCGTCGATGTGAAGACACGCACGCCCGGCACCTCGCAACAGGTCGGGCGATTCCCTGCCGTGCTGGGCTGGGATGTCGCGGGCATCGTCATCACTGCCCCCACAGTTTCCGGCTGGTCGCCGGGCGATCGGGTGATCGCGATGCACCCACCCCAGTCGGATGGGTCGGGCAGCTGGCAGCAGTACGCAGCGATCCCTACCGCGCTCCTCGCCCCGGCACCGGAGACGGTCGACCTGGTGACCGCTGCGACCCTGCCGCTCGCGGCGCTCACCGCTGACCAAGCACTCACAAGCCTCAACCTGAGTCGCGACGACCGGCTACTCATCACCGGGGCTGTCGGCAGTGTCGGCGGGATGGCCGTGCAGCTCGCCGCACTCGCCGGGATCAGCGCTGCCGGGCTGGTCTCACGCCCGGAACACGAATCAGCGGTACTCGATCTCGGAGCTACCTCCGTGTACTCGAACCCGGTCTCGGCGGGCGAGTTCGACGCTATCTTCGACACTGCCGGAGTCTTCGATTATCCGAGCCTGCTGAGCAAGGATGGCAGGCTCGTCACGGTCAGCGACGAAACCATCCCCGCGACGCTGGAGCAGCGTGCCGCAAGCGCGATGCACAACTATGTCCAACAAGACCCATACCGCTTCCGCGAGCTCGCTGCTCTGGTAGACGAGGGCAGACTCGTACTGCGCGTCGCTGAACAGTGCCCACTCGCACGGATCGAGCAGGCGCACAGAACAGCCGAAGCCGGAGGCTTGCTCGGCAAGGTCGTCATCACAATGTAGACGGACGCGTACCAATTCCAGGCGAGTAGGCTCAGAAACGCAGAATCACACCGATCAAGATGCTCGTACTTTTGCGGGCCCACGGCGTGCCTTTTGCGGTCTAGAGGCGTCGTGTCGGCCCCTCGCGGCTCGGGTCTCTGCGGTGGGGGTCATGCTCGAACGGGTCATGGAGTTGCCGCGCTCGTTCTGCTGTCTGCCGGTTCTGGTTCTCCCGCTCGGCCTGTTTCGCTTCGATCAGGTGGGCGGCGTCGTTGATGGGGAGGGCGCGGAGTTCATCGGCCTCTGAGCGCAGCAGCGCGGCCCGGTTCTTGGCATCGTGCGCTTGACGGCGGGGGTTGGTAGTGCGACGCATCCCGTACTGGGCGGCCTGGGCGTGCTCGATCCCGTACTCGCTGACGAGCAACGCCGTGTGCTCCTGCTGGTGCCGCTTCCGCATCATGTCGCGGTCGGCGGTGGCCGCGTCGACGGTCTGGGCGGCCTCGGTTACGCGGGGGTCACTCCCGGCGCGTCTACTGGCGACCTGGCCCGCCCACTCGGGGAGACGATCAGGGTTCGCCGGTGTCGTGGCCCACTCCTGGCTGACCTGCCCGCGCAACGTCCGGGTGCGTTCGGTCGCTGTGCGCTGCTCGGTACGGGCCTTGCGCTTGCCGAACCTGCCGACCGTAGCAAGGCGGCCACGGGCGGTGGCCTCGTCTGCGACGGCATCGAGGTAGGCGGCACCATCAGTCTCGGCCCGCACCGTCAGCGGCCCGGTGACCTCGGCACGCACCTGCTAGGCGACTTCCTCGGCCTTGCGGAGCACAGCGGCGCTCTCGTCGTCCTCGGCCCGGTGGGTAGCGCGTTGGGCGTCGAACCTCGCGGCGGTCTGCTCCCACCGTTCCGCCGCCCGTTCTGCACGCTCGGTCTCGTGGTCGAGGCGGGCGAGTTCGTCGGTCACGCGCCGCGCCGGGCCGTCTGTGACGAGTCCGCGCACGGCTTCGGCGGCTTGCCGGGTGGCGTGGTCGAGGCCCCGGTCTGCCGGGTCACGTTCCATCGCGTCAATGAACTGCGCCCTGGCGTCGGCCATGTCCTCGGCGACGACGTGAAGCCGGTTGGTCTCGCGGCCTCTCGTCATGCCGACATAGACGCCCGCCGCACTCGTCGCCTCCGACAAAACAGTGTGCGCCCCATTGACGGTTGCGCCTTGGACGCCGTATGCAGTCGCGGCGTAGGACAGGTGCGCGTGCTCACCCACATACTCGGCAGGTAGGGCGACGGTGAGGGGGTTCTTGCGCCCGCTGCCCACCTCACGGGCATACACGGTGCCATCGTCTTCGACGTGCTGGACTCGCCATTGTTGCCGGTTCGCCACTCCCACGTCGCTGTCGTTGCGGCGGGTTTGGATGAGGTCACCGGCCCCGATGCTCAGGCCGTCGCTGCCGGTCGCCGTGATGGTGTCGTTGACTTCGCCCGCCTCGACTCCCCCGGCGCGGATGCGCTCGTTCAGCGCGGTGGCCTCGTCGTTGGTCGCCACCGTGATCGCCTCACCGTCGCAGGCGTTCTCGGTGATGTGCTCGCGGGCCGCATCGTCGTCGGCGTGCAGTGAGACCAGGTGCATGGTGGCGAGCCGGTCGAACACCTCGCCGGGGTTCTCCCGGTCGCGCATCGTCAGCGTCAGGGCGGCGTACTCGGCGTCAGTGAAGCGGTGGAGTTCGCTCATGTCGTAGGTGCGGCCTCTGATCTGGGCGGCCATGTCGAGCACCCCGCCCCTGCCCACGGCGGGCAACTGGGCGCGGTCGCCGACGAGCGCGACCGTCGCACCGGCCTCGGCGGTGATGGTCAGCAGGGCGTGGGCGGTGTCTTGGTCGAGCATCCCGGCCTCGTCCACAACCACCCGTTCACCCCGCGACAGCCGCGCATCCTCGGGCGGGCCGGTGTAGGTGCGTCCGGTGTCGGGGTCGGTGTCGCCCTGCTTGAGGCGCGTCCATACGCCGTCCTCGTTCCATCGCCACCCATGCGCATAGACGAGAGCAGCGACTGAGGTTGCGGGTACGCCGAGTTCATCGTGCGCGACCTGAGCGGCCCGCTTTGTCGGTGCAACCACCCGCGTACTTCTGCCGTGCTCGGCGGCAATCTCGATAGCGGTGTGAAGCATGGTGGTCTTCTCCACTTGGTGCATCTGACGCACCTAATCCAGTGGAGGTGAGCGGTGTGAGTATTGAACAGGACACGCAGGTCAGGAGCCATATTGGCGCTCGGACGGATCGCGGGAACGCGGCACGTGCCCGTGGCGGGCACCCGGCCGGTGTCGCCGTCGCGGAGCAGGTGCTGATCTACCTGCGCATCAGCGAGGACCGCACCGGGGAAGAAGCCGGTGTCGAACGGCAGCGCACCGACTGCCTGGCCTTGTGCGGTCGTCTCGGGTTCGAGGTCACCGGGGACGAGGTGTTCATGGACAACGACATCTCGGCGTACTTGAAGAAGAAGCGGCCAGGCTTCGACCAGCTGATCGAACAGGTCAAGCTCGGTCCGGCTCGGATCGTGGTTTGGCATGTCGACCGTCTCTACCGGCGTCCGCGGGAACTGGAAGACCTCATCGACCTCGTCGAGACCCATCCGATCCGGATCGAAGCGGTCATGGGCGGCGCGTTCGACCTGAACACCCACGAAGGACGGTTGATGGCCCGTCAGCTCGTCGCGATCGCCTCGTACGAGTCCGGGCACAAGGCCGACCGGATCAGACGGGCGAACCAGGCCAAGGCCGAGCGCGGCGACTGGCACGGCGCGGCGAAGTTCGGTTACGGCACCGGCGGGGTTCTGATACCGGAAGAAGCCGCAGTCGTCCGCGAGATGGCCGACCGCTTCCTGGCCGGTCACTCGCTGCGTTCCATCACCCAATGGCTCAACGAGGAGTCAGGGGTGCCAGCCCCGCGGGCGCACACGGGCCGGACATTGGGAGTGTGGAGCCCGACGACGGTGAAGTCGATCCTCGTGTCGGCGCGGATCTCCGGGCAGCGCGCCTACGATCCCGGTGTACGCGACGATGGCCCGACCGGGCGGGAGATCCTGGGTCCGGGGAACTGGGAGGCGATCATCACCCCGGAAGAGACCGAGCGTATCCGGGCGATCTTCGCCAGCCCCGACCGTCGGGTGGGGGCGACTTCGCAGACGCTGCTTTCGGCGATCGCGACCTGCGGCAGGTGCGGGGCGGGTCTGGTCTCCGGGGTCAGCAGCCGCTATACCAAGAGGGGGCAGAAGACGCCCAAGCTGTTCTACCGGTGCGCAGCCGTGCCGGGCCGTCCCGAGCGGGGCGGACTGTCGGTGTCTCGTGAGGGTCTGGATCAGTTGGTCGCCAACGCGGTCATCACCCGGCTGGCCGACACCACGATGCCACCGGAGACCACCGCTGGTGACGGTGTGGGGGCGGCGATGACCCGCATCGTCGCGGCCCGGCAGCGGTTGGAAGACCTCGCCCGTGACTACGGTGCCGGGTTGTTGACTCGCTCGCAGTTCCACGCCGGACGCACCGCCGCGCAGAACGCCGTGCACGACGCCGAGATCGCGCTCGGCAAGGTCAACCGCACCTCCGCGCTCAAGGGTCTGCCCGTCGGCGATGTGGACGCCCTGTGGAAGGCGTGGGAGAGCGAGTGGACGATTGCGCAGAAGCGGGCGATCATCACCGCGATGGTCGATTCGATCGTGGTCAACCCCGACCCGAACTGCGGGTCACGGTTCCGGCCCCAGCGGGTGGACCTCACGATGAAGGCATGAACCCAGCTTGCGGGTGCTCACGGGTCGCGGCGGGTGAGCACCCGCAGCTTCGCCAACGCGACCGGATCGGTCACCCCCAAGGCCACCCCCGACCGGCGACACACCTCACGAGTCCACGCCTCGACATCGAATCCCGGCGGCAGTGCCGACCGATGCCGACTGGCCACCCGCGACGACCCACCGCCTTCTCTCCTGACCGTGCGCGCTGCAATGGCCGAGGAGACTGATGTGTCGTGCGTCTGCGGAGGCATCATGCCTTGTAGGTGCGACGAGCCTGCCCGTGCCGGAGCGGTGGGGCGGGGACCGGAGCACGCGGCCCGGCCACCGGGCGAGGCGGTTCACGAGGGATCGCGTCAACGAACCACGTCTGCTCCGGACCTCACCCGGCGTCGACAGCTCTCCTGGTGGGCGCAGTTCTCGCCCCGGGGCGATGACGGGAAGCTGAACCCGGCCGTGCGGAGGGTGGATACCGGCCCGAGGGCACAGTCGAGCGTGCCCGGCGGTGAGAAGGCGCAGGGTTTGTAAAGTGAGAGTTCAGGACGAGAAGAGGTGAGTGATGACTGACCCGATTCGCACCGCCAGTCCTGTACGGGGGCGTCCGGACTTCACGCACGTCTCGGACGTGATGCTCTACGACATCGCCCGTCACACCGCATCCCTGTTGCTCTCGCTCTTCTTGAACCGTCAGCGTGAGGCCGCCGATGAGGCCGAGCGCGAGCATTGGGCGGCCCGCGAGCGGCTGGTCATCCGGAATGTCGAGGCGTTGGACCCGGCCGACCGCGCCGGGCTGATCGCTCAGAACGAAGCCTGGGACGACGAGGACCGCGGCCTACGCGAAGCGTGACGAGCGAGGAGGACCACGCCCGGGGGCACCTGCGCGCAGCACCTCCAGCCTCACCCGGGGCTTCAACCAGCTGCGGGGAGCGCGTGCCCGCCCGGGAAGCGGCGGCGCCAGGGCTCCGTGGTGGGTTCAGGCCCGGTTGAGTGATCGCTTGGTGATGAAGATCCCGCGCTGACGAAACGCTCGGGGACTGTCGCGTTCGGCTTCGGCACGGAAGATGCCGGGCACGCCTGGGTACCAGCCCTCTGCCATGCGGGTCGGGTCGAGCGCCCATGCGGGGGGTGTCCCAGCCGTCGCGTTCTGCGAGGTGATCGGCCAGGGCGGCGAACGCGGCGTCGAGTTCCACCGCCCCGGTCGGGGCAGGCGGCTCGTCGAATACGCTGGCGGCACGAGTGGGGTCGCTGCGGCGCAGGACGGAGGTGTAGTCGTCCACGGTCTGCAGGATGCCGAACCGCCACGCCGCAGCCAGCGGTTCACCCGCCGCGAGCAGCTCTGCGGCATACGTACCGTTCCATTCGGGGTCGGGCGTCCAGGCGTCGAGGCTTTCAACCAACGGTGACTCGAGGCCTTGGGCGTCCATGGCGTCGCTGAGCGCCTGAGAGCGCGCCCGGCTGAACGTGTGGTGATAGTAAAGCTTCAGAGGTTGCCACGGCTCGCCGGCGTTAGGATAACGACTTGGGTCGGACGCCGCCCCGAACGCCGCCACCGCCACCTTGTGGCACATGATGTGGTCGGGGTGAGGGTAGCCGCCGCGCTCGTCGTAAGTCGTGACCACATGCGGCCTAAAGCTCCTAATGAGCCGGACCACCGGCTCTGCCGCGTCCGCGACGTCCATCGCCGCGAAACAGCCTTCGGGCAGCGGCGGCGGTTCACTGCCGAACCAGCCGGAATCCACGAAACCCAGCCAGTCCTGGGTGACACCGAGGCTCTCGCAGGCCGCCTGCATCTCCCGGCGGCGGATCTCGGCAATGTTGGCCAGTATGCCGGGCCGTTCCATGTTTGGGTTAAGGATCGAGCCGCGCTCTCCGCCGGTGCAGGTGACCACGTGCACATTCACCCCCTCAGAGACGTACTTCGCCGTGGAGGCCGCGCCCTTGCTCGACTCGTCGTCGGGGTGAGCATGCACGTGCATCAGCCGAAGTCCGGTGCGCGGCAGGGAGGACATCCCGCAGATTCTAAGGAATGTGGCGGCTAGAACCATGGCGAGACGAGGACACCGGCTCAGCCAAGCGGCGCCGACCAATCTGCCCTTGAGGACCAGTACGGCCGGAAGGCCCCGCAGTTGCGAGTCGCGCTGATCGCGATCACGGCCGCGATGGGCGCAGTGTCCATCGCCCCGGCGGTATGGGCCGTCTGGTTTCGCGAAGCCCCGAAGAGCAAGTCGGCTGGCGGTGACGTTGCGAATCGACGGCGCCATCAAGAAGGCACCGCCGAGGTCACCTGCAAGGGCCCCGGCCTACGCCGATGAGCCAAGTCGTCGCGGGTGAGTTCGGCTTCCCGATGCCCGGGCCGGTGTTCGAGGAGGAACACACTATCGAGCGGACCGTCCGCAAACGCGCGTCGAACTGCTCGGGTGCACGACCCCTGCGCAGAAGCGGCAACGCTGATAGAATCTGACGGTAGCATGGAGTGTGCTGGAGAACAGCCGAGGGAACGTCAGAGCATCAATCCGCTAAACGTCGACAGCGACCCGAGCGGCGTCTACGCTGAGGATGACCGCTAGCGTGCAGCACCTTGTGCCAGCTTGGCGCTGTCATCCCGGATCGGCGCGCGGCGAAGGGGTCCCGTTTTGAAGGCGTCTCTCGAGACTGCTGGGATGGCGAGTGTGAATCAGTTTCCCGAAGTCGTTCGATATCCGATCGCCGCCGGTCGTCGACACACCGTCGGCCTGCAGGCTGACGGGACCGTCGTTGCTATCGGTGCGAATTCCGCCGGGGAGTGCAGAACCTCGACGTGGCGCGATGTCGTCGCCGTGGCCGCCGGCAGCGTGCACGTGGCCCGCAATACCGGCAAATCTCACACGCTTGGCCTCGGTGCCGACGGGACCGTTCACGCCTGCGGCTGGAACAACAGCGGCCAGTGCGATGTGCAGGGCTGGCAGGACCTCGTCGCGGTGGCCGCAGGGTGGCGCTTCAGCGTGGGGCTACGGGGCGATGGGACCGTCGTCGCCACCGAGCGCTTTGCGCACACGGCACTCCATGAATGGCGCGACGTGTGTGAGATAGCGTGCGGGGACTGGCACGTCGTAGCCCGCCGGCCCGACGGGACCGCCTGCGCTGCGGGCAGCAACACGTGGGGCCAGTCCGATGTCCATGGCTGGACCGGGCTGACGAGGCTGGCCGCCGGATACCTGCACACCCTCGGCCTTACACAGGATGGCACTGTCCGCGCCGCCGGCCACCCGGCGTTCTGGAGGGGCTGCGAGCGGTGGACGGACATCACGTCTGTGGCCGCAGGCAGCTACCACAGCGTCGGCCTCACCGCCGAGGGTACCGTCGTTGCAGTGGGAAGCTCCGAACTGGGACAATGCGCCGTCTCCGGGTGGCAAGACATCGTGGCCGTGGCAGCCGGTGGCGCGCACACAGTGGGGCTGCGTGCGGACGGGTCCGTCGTCGCCACCGGTGACGACAGTTACGGTCAACTGCAGACTGCGGCCTGGCACCTCAACTGACGCACTCACTCCAACCAAGTGCCCTGGAAAGACGATCGTCCCGCGCGGGACGATCCTCGGAGGTCAGGCTGCGGTCCAGGTCGCGGCCCTTGCGGCAGGGGCGTCGCCCGAGCGCGTGTCGACGACGTACCCCACGACGTCCCCCCGACCGTTGACGCCGTAAGCGTAGGACCCGGCCCCTAGATGCTCAAGTGTCGTCGACCCGCCCTCAAGATCCCAGAGTGCCGCCGAGAAGGGGAACCCTGGCGAGCCGGGGAGAAACTCGATCCCGACGACGAGACCCGCATCGTTCACCCGGAGGGCCGCCTGCCCGGGCAACGGCTCCGGTGCCGAAAACGGATCGCGCCAGAACACCGCGATCGGCGGTTTACCCCGCTCAGCCATGCGCCACCCCACGGCGAGCCCGTCGGTGCTGCACGCGTTGACGAAGGCGTCGTCACCCTGGAGCCGGACAGGCTGGAGCGTCCGCGGCTCCCATACCGCCGGCGCGTGCCGCCAGTCGAACTCACCCTCAAGCGTGACGAAGCCGCCTGCCACCCGGCCGAGCGCGTCAATGGTGTGCCCAAGGGCGATTAGGTTGTCGTCGCCGTCTGCCGCCGGCAGCGGGGTATAAGTCGCCGTGGCGAGGTCGTAGACGAAGGTGCCCACAGGCAGCCCCCGGGGTAGACCGCCGGAACTCGGGACGGCCCCTGTCACGAGGACGAGGCCGTCATCGGTGACGTCGATGGCCTGGCCCATCTCGGAACCGGGCGGCAGCGCCAGTACTTGGAGCCCACCGTCGCGGGTCCCGGCGATAGAGGCTTATGGCAGGCGTCGGGTGGTCGGTCGTGTTGGCCAGCGGTAGCGGGTCCTGGCCTCGCGGATGAGGGCTCTGATGATGGTGAGCGCGGCAGCGAGGTCGAGGTAGAAGTCCACGACGAGGTGGTTCTTCTCGGTGCAGCGGCGGAGCTTGCCGTAGCCGTTCATCCAGGAGTGTGTGCGGACCTGCGCTCCCGGGTATGCACACCGAGGCGAACCAGGTCGTGACGCTGTGGGAGGGGCAGCTGAACTTCCTCCCAATCAACGACGGCGCGTTGACGCTATCCCCCTCCGAAGACGGACAGCAGCGTCGATCGCTGGCGGGACCGGAACCGTTTGCGGCATTGATCGCCGGACAGGTTCCTGCACTCCTGGAAAGCGCAAGTGAACCCACCAACACCGCGTCATGTCGCGTGCCACACGAGGCGACGCGGCTACGGGAGACTGACACGGCCTCGCTTGTGACAGCTTCGTCTCGACCAGACGAATCGTCCAGTCGACACCGCTCCGCCGAGCTTCAGCCCGCGACCTGCGCTGATCGTCACCGACCGATGTCCGGAGATGCTCCCGACTTCCTCCCACTAACAGTGGTGTCATTCACTCCATGTGGTATTCGCTGCAATACCCCCTACATTTTGAATCCGCGAAGTAGCCGTTGGCCAGCGATCTTGTGAGTCTGGCGGCATCACTGACGGGCGGCTCAGTGGACTCGCTGATGGGGACCGCGAGACACTTGGTGGGAGTGAGCGACACTGGAGCGCTCATCCAGTGGGCGTGAGGAGACGGCATGGCGTTCGTCCGGACGGCAACAGGCGGCGCGGACTACGCCTCTCCTGGCGAGTTGTACCGAGATCTTCCTCGGCGTCCTGGTGCGGTTCCCGGCCTCTGGGCGCACCAGTCGGAGATGCTGAAGACGTTCACGTCGAAGGCCGACGAACCGGACGTGGCGCTGGAGCTTCCTACGGGTACAGGCAAGACGCTGACCGGCCTGCTTGTCGCGGAGTGGACGCGACGCAAGCGGCGGGCGCGAGTGATCTATGCCTGCCCGACTCAGCAATTGGCGCGTCAGGTTGCTGCCGCCGCCTACCGGGAAGGAATTGACACTGCCCTGCTCGTGGGTCGGCATGCCGACTGGCCTGTGGCGGACCACGCGGCCTATGAGGCGGCCAGTGCGATCGCCGTCACGACGTACAGCAGCATCTTCAACAGCAATCCTCACCTGGCGGAGGCGGATCTGATCTTGTTCGACGATGCGCACGCGGGTGAGCAGTATGTCGGCGAGGCCTACAGCGTTGACCTAAGCCGCTGGAAGTCTCCCGAGGAGTACATGGCAGCACTGGAAGCGGTGGCGCCTGCTCTTGATGGGGTGTTCCTTGAGCGTCTGCGCGCTCCTCAGCCGGACCCGGGAATCGGTAGCGATGTCCGGATGGTCGTGCCGCTTCGTCAGCCCGGCATGATCGCGGAGATCGACCGCGTTCTGGGGTCCTTCGCCGCGCCACACAGCTATCGCTACTCGATGATTCGCGCCGGCCTTGCTTCCTGCCTCGTGTACGTGGCGTACTCGGGGATCCTCGTTCGCCCCTACCTCCCGCCCACCCATCAGAATCACCTGCTCTCCCACGCGCGACAGCGCGTCTACCTGTCAGCCACGTTGGGTGAAGGCGGCGAGCTGGAGCGAGCGTTCGGACGCTCGGGGATTCTTCGTCTCGAGCAACCAGACGACAGCACGGCACCACGTTACGGACGACGATTCTTCGTGTTCCCCGAGTTCGTGGAGGCAGCCGACACCGCGGCGCTCGATCGCTCGATCGTGGCAGCTGCAGGCAAGGCACTCGTCCTCGCTCCGCGCACGGACACAGCCATGAACGACGCCGCGACGCTCGCGCAACCAGGATGGCCCGTGTGGGGCATCGATCAGGTGGCCGAGAGCATGGCCCCTTTCGCTGAGCTCGACCACGGCGTGTGTGGACTCGCCGCTCGATATGACGGACTCGACCTACCGGGCGACGCGTGCCGCCTCGTAGCGCTCGACGGGGTTCCAGACCAGGACAATCTGCAAGAGCGCTTCCTGCAGTCCCGCGCCCGCGCGGGAGCCGCGCTCGCGGCTCGTGTCCGTACCCGCGTCGTCCAAGGCGCCGGCCGTTGCACACGAGGCCCTGAAGACACCGCGGTCGTGCTCGTCCTCGGCTCCGAGCTATCGCGCTACCTCACTCGCCCAGAGGTCATCGCGGCTCTCGACTCCGAGCTTCAAGCCGAGATCCGATTCGGCCGCGAGAACGCCCAAGCCGGCACAGCCAGCGACATGCTCACCAACGTGCACGCGTTCCTCCATCAGGACAGCGACGAGAGCTGGCGCACCCAGGCAGAGCCGGCTCTGACCGACTACCGGCGCGAAATGACTCAGCAGGCACCCGACGGGACCGCGGCGCTGTCGGCCTGCGTCGAGCACGAGATCCAAGCCTGGGCGTCAGCCACGATCGGTGCGTGGGCAGACGCATCCACGCATGCTCACGAGGTCGCGCGCATCGCCGGCACCGGCGGCTTCTCCACCAAGGGCTACCGAGCATTCTGGACCTACCTCGAGGCAACTTGGGCCGATCAAGCAGCCGAGGAGAACGGCGACTCTGCCGGCCGAACTGCCGCACAAGGTCTCGTGCGGCAATCAGAGCAGATCATGGGACTGGGATCCTGGATCCGTCAGATGGCACCGTTCCCCGCGATGCAACGCTCTGGACTGAGCGCCGTCGATGCGAACGCGGTCAACACGGTGGCCGCCGTGCTCGACGCCGGCGTCAACCAGGGTAAGGTCCGACGTCGCATCGGCGAGATTCACGCAGGTCTCGCCGAGCGCGATCCAGGCAAGTACGAACCGGCGCTGACCGAGATGGGAAAGCTCGTCGGCGCTGACGCGTCCAAGCCGCCCGGAACTGGCCGCTGCGACTCAACCTGGTGCTGGGGCAATGAACTCTGGCTCGCGCTAGAAGCGAAGAGCGATCACGAACCCACCGGCGTTGTACCCCACAAAGACATCCGACAAGCGAACGACCAACTCAGACTGCTCGCTTCAGACCGCGGTATCGACGCCGCTCCGCCCGACAGCGCCACTGTCGTGATCTCGCCCAAACCAGGAATCCATCACGACGGAGTCACCGGCGCTGAACAGCACGTGCACTTCGCCTCGCCCTCGACCATGACCGAGCTCGCGTACGACATCGCGTCTGCGTGGGACGACCTGCTGACAAAGAGCGCACACCGCACGCTGCTCCAGCTGCGGCAACTCGTCGCGGACACCTTCAACGCCCGCGGAACCCTGCCCTCACAGATCCACGAACGCCTCACACGCGACCCCGTCGCCGCGAAACCCGACTGATCAAAGACTGCGGAAGTGCACCGTCGCTTCCGGTCTCCGGCTTGGGCTGGAGGCTCCGCGGAAACCAGCGCCGCCAGACGTTGACGTTAGAAGCACTAACGAGCCCACCCAAGATCCGAGGACACGAACGATGAGCACCTCGCTCCTGACCATCACGTCGGCTGAAGAACCGCGCCTGCGCCAGGTCATGAAGGACATCCAGAACGACGTCGCCGCGTACTACGCCGCGACCGCCGGAGGCGGTGACCTCGGCGTGCACGCCCGCACCTGGCTCGGTCGGGTGCAGAACCTCAACGACCTGCTCACAAAGCAGCTCCACGACAAGGCCACATACCTGGCACTGTTCACACCGACGCCCACGACCGGCGCCGAGCTCATCAACGCGGTCAAATACGCCCGCAACGTGGACCAACACCTGATGTTCGAGGTCTCGCCGAGCGAGGACGTGTTCATAGGTGGCGCTCACGGCATGCGGACTTACGGCTGCTGGCGCCCCATCCCTGCCGCAACACATGCCGAGTTGGAGAAGCGGACACAGCGCCTGCAACCCGCTTATCAGGCGAACCTGGAGGGCAAGGAACTGACGAGCACGATGCTCGCTGTGCTCCGGTTCTTCGCCGACATCGCCCCGCAGATCGTGCACCGAGATCATCGCGGCGAGTGGACCGGCTTCCCGCTCAAGAGCCAACCGGCGGTCGGTGACCCTCTACACCCCGAGGAGCCGGTCGGCGACATCGTCGCCGCAAACGTCTGGCTCAACAGGCGCCGCCCGAACGGTGACCTGCGAGTCGTCGTCGGTCAGTTCTCCATGGAGGAGGCGCCCTACCTCGTCGGATTCACCTTCGCTGACCAGCTCTCCTTCTCCCCGTTCGTCGAGACGCCCGAACAGGTCGACCGCGACATCGCCGCAGGGTTCACCTACCTCCAGGGCGACGTATCCGCCAACGTCGAAAATGTCACCCACAAGTTCCCTATGCCCCCAGACGGTGCCGTCCTCTACAGCCCAAAGGAGGCGACCACCTGGGCCACCCCGCTCACCCAGACCCGGTACGAAGCCGACTGGATGATCGGCTTCGACCCAAACAACTGGCGGCAAGCCGTCTCTGTCGAGCATCCGGACCGCTTCCCGGACTTCGTCGCGTACGAGCAACGTCGGGCGTTCCGGCTATATGCGCAGGTGCCGCCGCGCTAGCCACGCCCGGACCAGCAACCACGCAGCGAGATTGTTCGAACAAGCTCGAAGAGCACTTGACCGACCTCACAACCCAGCACCAACCTCCTGTCTGGTGCTGGGCTCGGCCTCCTACCGCGCGGAGAACGCGCGGTCGAGAGGGTTGTGGCCAGCCGATGCCAGGCGGCAGCTAGCGGAGGTCAGTGCTTCGTTGCGAGGACGTTGACGAGGTTCGCGGTGTTACTGAGCAGCATGGTGTCGTAGCGCTGGTCGACCTTGCCTTGGCTCAGCCGGTGTACCCACTGTTTCTCGGTGACGACGACGTCGCAGTAGACGGATGCGACAGGAAGAGCGACGACGTCGAAGAAGTCGTTCGGCTCCCACTTCTGTTCGGTCTGTCGGTGTTTCGCGGAGCGCATGACGTTGGTGACGTACCTGGTGGGCAGGTCGTCGATGAATCTCATCAGGTCGGCAACGGTGGCGTGATCGATGAACTCGTCCCAGGTGCGGCCGATGCGCTCGAGCGCGTTTGTCACAGCGGGTCGGATGTCTCCCAGGTCGGCGCCGCGTACGGCTTGGTCGACGGCTCCTCCGGTCAGCCTATGTTCCGCGATGGAGGCGGCAACCTTCTTCTCGAACTCGACGAAGCGCTTGCCGTGATCGGCGGCCGCAAGGTCGAACCCTGCAGCGCGGAATGTGTCCGGTCCAGCGCGGTGCAGGTGCTCTTCGATCACTTCGATAAGCGCGACCTCCAGCTGCGCCCGTCGGTCATCGGGCACCGACGCGCCACCGTCCGCCAGGGCGCTGTAGTCGGGCTTGGGCCAGTTCATGCGGTCACCGGTGATGTGCTGTAGCCCGGCTCCAAAGATCGTCTGCCGGCGCACACGCTCAGGGCGCCCGAAGCGGCGCCGGAGGGCGGCATCCAGTTCCATGTCCAGGATCCCCAGGGGGAGCGCCATGGTCTGCTGCTGAGAGAGTTCGCGCATCACATCAACCACGTCGTTCCGAGATCGATCGTGGCGACGCTTGCTCGTCTCCCAGTAGCGGTATAGGTCGAGAGGGAACACCGCGGTGCCTGCGGCTACGGCTACCCGAGCAGCGGCCAGCGCCTCGACGAACCTTGCCCCCTCGGGGCGACCAGTCGCGGCGCGCGCGAGGTCTATCCACTTGTTCTGGTCGAGGTAGACGCGCAGCACAACACTCATACTGACGTCCGCTGGGGCTTCGTCGACAGGCTTTCCGACGTCTTCAGCCTGTCCGTCGCGCCTGCAGTTCGCCTCCGCGCGGCACCCGCCCTGTCCCTTGGGGGCACGGGGAAGACCGACCGCAGACTCATCCGCGACCTGCTCCGCACCCATCCAGCGCATTTGGCCCAGGTGCGGCGCACCCCAGCACCCGCGACCGCATTCAGACGTCAGGGTCAATAAACGGCAGTCCTACCGCCGCGAGCTTGGTCTGTAGATTGATATCTGATGTGGCCGCGTGCACCGCCGAGCCCGGGTGAAGCGATTGGATCAGCAGCGTCGATGCTACGAAGCGGTCGTCGGGAACCGTGAGATCCAGCCAGTTTGGCAAAGCCTCCGAACGGGGTTCGATGTGCTCGAATGTCAGGAACACGGTTCCTTGGACTTTGATCTCGCCCGTTCCGCCGTTGCTGCGGATTCCTTTGAGCCGTCGATTGGCGCGTTGCGCAGCTTCGCGTAGTTCCGGCGTCCTTCCGGATCGTTTGAGGTCGTCGAGTTCGCGTAGGACGACCGGAAGAAGATGGACCAGATAGCCGGTGGGCAAAGTCGCCATGAAGGCGGTGACGTCTGGATTGTCGATGAGGACGTTCGTATCCACGACGATTCGTGTAGCCCACCTGTCTCCATCGAGAAGGGCGGCGAGCCCCGCGAGCTTCTTGACGTCTGTCCGCATCACCTCGATCGCGGCGGTTGTGGTCTGCGGGATCGAGTGCTCCGAGGTCTTCTTCCGCGTCAGCCACGACTCCAGGTGCTTGATGCGCCCGTCCAGTGTCTTAGCGACCTGTGGAGTCGGATGCGGGAACAGAAGGCGATAGCGTGGCGCCCAGTCTCGTAGTCGGGCTAGAAGAGCCATGCGTTTGCTGGTGAGCGCATCGTCGCTGGGACCCCAGCCGTAGTCGGCCGCGCCGATGAAGACAATGCCTGATCCGGCGCGGTTGGGGTTCGTGTAGTTGATGGTCGATGCGTCGATGATCGATACGAACTGCTCCTCGATCGCGCGCAACTCAACCAGGAGGCGCTCCTTGTACGTCTCCGATTCAGCCGCGCGTGCCATATCTTTACCTTTCCAGTCATTGCTAAACCAGGGCGCTAACCCCGTAGCGCCTTCGTGATGACCGGATTCAGTCGGTCGCGTCTTGCTCAGACTCGCCTTCACCCGGTGACACGTCGTCGTTCGGCAGCGGACCGCCCGCGAACAGTGCGTCTATTTCCTCTCCGTCCGTCGGATAGCGGTACCCAAGGATCTCCAGCGCGGCGCGTGTAAGCACCGCCAGGTCGGCGTCGGGCTTCGCGTCGAGCATCATCTCCGTGAAATCCGCGGTGATCTCGGACCGCTCGTCGCCGACGCCCGTCGCGACCGTCACTGACGGCAGGTGGAACGAATCATCCGCATTTTCAATGAATGCGGCGACGCGCTGCTTCATATCTTGCGTCGATTCCTGCGCACCGTACTGGCTTCGGGTGGTGACGCCTCGGAGGTCTACTGCTGTCACCGTGTAGGTCTGCAGACTCGGCAGGAGATCCTCCCAGCGCGCAGCAGTGAGCCCGCGGTTGGAAGTTTTCATCTTCTGAGCTTTGTTCGCGAACGTCAGCCGCCAGTTGCCAACCTCCGCTGAGAGCAGGTTGCCGGCCACGAGCCATCGCGGGGTGCGATCAAAGGAGTCATCGCCGATCGCCTCGGCTCGTATGCTCAGCAGCACACGCTTCGCTCGCCATAGCCCACTTGCCGCGGAGGCTAGCGGGGTGAGGTCGAGACCGGCGAACTGACTCCACATGCGCTCGATCGCGGTGAGATCGATCAGTTGCGCCAACGCGACCCAGAAGTCACGATCACGTGTTACGCCTTCGAGGCTGAGGAGGTAGGGCACCAGTTCACGAATCTCGGACTCGGTCAGCCGGCCTGATAGCAAGAGCTCTTCAACGCTCGGCTCGTCAGCTAGCGCCTGTTCGACGATACCGAAGACGCGGTTGATGCGGAGTACCGCATCCTCCGTAAAGACAGACGAGACGGTCTCGGAGAAGGCGTCCAATTCTTGTTGCTCGATCTGCCGGTCACGTGGGAGAACGAGGTTGTCAGCATCGGAACCGAGTATCGCGCCCTTTGCGCTCCGCACGATGCTGGATCTCACCAACCCAAGCACCGGGTCGGGGGTTGTCGTCGCCGGGGAAAGGTCATCAAGTGCCGGCACGGTAGTGACGAGTACCCGACTATCGCGGTGCTCTCTCGCATGATTCCTAACGCGTGCGGTCTCTGCCTCCGGCTCGTCCAGCGCGAGCGAAAGGTAGAACGCCGCGCGGTCCTTGCGGTCGAAGTCTGTCAGGGCACCGGATGCGCGGCTCGAACGCAACGAGTGGCGCAAGAACACAGGGCGCTCGAACGCATCACGTCCCTTGCCCCACTGCATGACAAGGTCGGGCACGTAGGAGTGGTTGAAGTAGCCAGTGATCTCGGTGGTCGCCGTCGGGTCAAGATTGCGCAGCTCCTGCGCCACGACCTGATGCACCCGGTGCCCTGCCTCCTGAGCATCCGAAGTGTCCAGTGCGGCCGAGACCTGCTCCGAAAAAGTGCTCATGCCCGGTACCCTTCTTTCCGCAGGTGGTACAACGCCAACCCCGCCTCGTCCTTCGTCAGGCGGAGGTCCACCTGCCGCTGGTGAACCACCAAGACGCCGATCCGTTGCGCGACCTTCGATAGCAAGTCATCATCGATCGCTGCTCCCTGGAGGAGACCGCTGTACTCCTCGACGCACCCTCGCAAGTGAGTCACGGTCACCAGCTCGCTCCACTTTTTCTGGGAGAACGGGTGGTAAGTCACCCACAGGAAATCTCGCTCGGCGTCGACTCCCATCGAGTTGATCGTGTGCACCGTGTTGGCGTACGCGACAGCCAGGAACTCGCGATAGCCCTGCGCTTGCCCACCCACAGTGCTGTACTTCTTGCATTCAACGCTCACCGGACGGGGCCGCTCGTCGGGCATCCCGACGGTGTTTCCCTCGAGGTCGAGCGCCTTCTTAGTTCCGTCCGGGCACTCGCGTGTGCACATGGGCTCGCTATCCCAGACCGTGTAGGAGAACGCGAACCTCGTCGTGGCTTCCAGCCACTCCTTGATCTCGTGCAACCCCTCGAGCCCGATACGGTGGGCCGTTTCTTTTGCCACGCGATGCGCCTCCTGCCACCTGACTCTAGCCAGGAGACGCACCGAAGGCGCGCACATCCGGCAGGAGATCGCGAAGGTGTTGAGTGATGCTCGTCGTGGAGCCATGCGACTCAATCGGCGGCCCGGAGGGTGGCGTCGCCCGTAGCCTGGATGAGCAGGGAGGCGAACGGATGTCCGGTGCGGCGGTGTATCTGCGGATCTCGCAGGACCGCACCGGCCTGCAAGCCGGCATCCGGCGCCAGCAAGAAGACTGCGCCGCTCACGCCGTGAAGCTCGGTTTCACCGATCCGCAGGTGTTCATCGACAACGATGTCTCCGCGTTCGATGGTGGCCGGCGGAACGGGTACGACGCGCTCGTCGCGCAGGTGCGGGCCGGGGTGACGCACGTCATCGTCTGGCACGTCGATCGCCTCTACCGGCAGCCGCGCGAGCTGGAGGACCTGATCGATCTGGTCGACCAGCACCCGGTGCGGATCGAGGCCGTCCGTGGCGGCGGGTTCAATCTGAACACCACCGAGGGTCGGCTCATGGCGAGGCAGCTCGTCGCGATCGCCGCGTACGAGTCCGGGCACAAGTCCGATCGGGTCAAACGCGCCAACAAGCATCTCGCGGAGCAAGGCGCCTGGCACGGCCCCGCACGGTACGGGTACGGGCCCGGCGGAGTGCTCATCCCGGAGCAGGCTGCGGTGATCCGGCAGATGGCCGACCGGTTTCTCGCCGGCGAGTCCCTCCGCTCCATCACCGCCTGGCTCAACCGTTCCGGCATCCCGCCCCTGCGGGCCGGTACCGGGACGTCTGGGCTGTGGCACCCGTACACGGTGCGCAGCGTGCTGTCCTCGGCCCGCATCTCCGGGCAACGCGCCTATGCCCCCGACACACGTGCGGACCCCGCCGGTGGGAGGGAGATTCTCGGCCCGGGTGATTGGGAACCGATCATCGCCCCCGAGGAGACCGCGCGAATCCGGGCGATCCTCGCCGATCCCACCCGCCGCCGCACCACACCAGCCCGGCCGACCTTGTTGGGCGGGATCGCGCGCTGCGGGAAGTGCGGTGCCGGGCTCACCATCACGGGGAAGCTCTCCGCGACCGGTAACTCGCAGCGGTACGCCTGCCAGAAGGATCCCTCCCGTCCGGAGCGCGGCGGGTTGAGCATCAACGCGGCCCACCTCGACGCCTACGTCACCGAACGCATCCTGCACCGCCTCACCCACCCGCGGGCGGGCGCGGACAGCGCTTCGACGATCGGGCTGCTACGGCAGATCGTGGAGATCGACGCCCGGATCGGCCAGCTCGATCAGGACTACCAGGACCGCCTCATCACCCGCCGCGAGCACCGCACCGGGGTCGAGGCCGCCACCGGAGCGCTCCACGACACCGAGCGGCGCCTGGTCGCCGCCAACGGCGCGATCGCGCTGTACGCGGCGCCGATCGGGAACCGGCAAGCGCTGGAGGCCTGGTGGGATGCTCTCGATGTCACCGACCGGCGCGCGGTGGTCACGACGCTGATCGCCCGCCTCCGGATCGCTCCTGGCCGGCCTGGGCGACGCTTCGACTCGGGCCGGGTCCGCATCTCTTACCCCCCCTGATCATCACCGTCCGCGGCCCGGCACGGCCATTGCACGTCTGCGAGGCTGACGTGCCGGCTGTGCCGCACCGGAGTGCCTCATCGCAACGACGACCGCACTGCTCTACCTCAGAATCTCCGCGAACCGCACCAGCGAACACACCTCCATCGAGCAACAACGAGCCGATTGCACCGCCCTCGCCGCCCAGCTCGGCTACGCCCGCACGATCGAGTTCGTCGACGAAGCCGTCTCCGCCTACCAAGACCGCGCACGCCCCGCCTACCAACAGCTCCTCCGACAACTCGAACGCCCCGAGGCGGGAACCGTGATCGTGTGGCACCTGGACCGCCTCTACCGCAAACCCCGCGAGCTCGAACAGCTCCTCGACCTGCTCGACATGCGCCCGATCCGGGTGGAGTCGGTGCAGGGCGGGCGCTTCGACCTCAATCGTCATGAGGGACGTTTGTTCGCTCGGCAGCTCGTGGCGTTCGCGAACTACGAATCCGCCCACAAGGGTGCCCGCGTCGCCCGCGCCCAACAACACCGCGCCCGCACCGGGCTCCTGCACGGAGGAAGCCACTACGGGTACCGCGACGACGGCTCCTTGCATCCGGTCGAGTCCTCCGTCGTCCGCCGGATGGTCGAGGACAACCTCCTCGGCTTGTCCCCGACTGTCATCGCCCGAGCGCTCACCGCCGATGACGTCCCCGCGCCCAGGGCGGACGGATGGCACGCGACAACCGTCCGGACCATGCTCGACAGCGACCGGCTCCACCAACGAAGGCGAGACCATGCCACCGCCCGACCCGTTGCCGGGGCCTGGGAACGCCTCCTCACGGAAGACGAGTCTGCGCTCGTCCAGGTGAGTCTGCTCGTGCCGCGTCGAGACGCTGCCCGCTCCTCCACCACCCTCCTCGGTGGGATACTCCGCTGCCGGCGGTGCGGCAAACGCATGGTCTCCGGCACCACCCGCCACGGCAAACGCGTCTACCTCTGCAAGACAGCCACCGGGCGATGCCCCAGTCCCTACCTACCCGCCGACGACCTCGACGCCGAAACCGAGGCAGCCGCACTGACCCGGTTCGCGGACACCGACTACCCGAGGCCGCCGCGTCCGCGCGACATGCTCGAACGTGCCCGCGCCGCCCGCCTGCGACTCGACGTCCTGGCCACCAGCTTCGGCAGCGGCGACCCCGACCATGGCGAGTTCCTCTCGCGGCGCCGCCCTCTGGCAGACGATCTCGACCAGGTCGGTCGTGACCTCACCGCTCACAACCGAGCACGAATCCTCGTACTTCACCCGGCGGAGCTCAGCCGACGCTGGGCCACCTTGTCGTTTCGCCGAGCAGTGGTTTGCGCATTCCTCACCGGATCGCACACGTCCGGCCGACACACCCTCAAAGCATCTATCCCAGATTCCGGAATCTGGGATAATATAAGGTGATGAACGACAGTGTCGCGGTCGAGCACTCTTGGTCCAAGACGCTGTTCGGCAACCAGCACATGCTCCACGTCGCGAGTTCGATCGCGCAGGGTGGTGATGAGTTCACCGCTCCGCAGCTCGAGCAGGCGACAGGGTTGAGCCCCAGCAGCGTGCACCGCCTGCTGGGTGTGTTGTGCTCGGTTGGTCTGCTCTCGCGCGTTCCCCGTCGCGCGGGTGAACGAACTCAGCGCTACCGCCGGGAGCGTCAACCTTTCTGGAAGTCGATGTCGCAGCTGCAAGAGCGCGCCCGCGATGCCGCCAACGCACCTCAGGTTCAGGAAAGGAGCGTTGGATGACTCGCCTCATCGTCGACAACACCGCGGCAGTACCCCCTACGGCGCAGATGGCCCTAAGACAAGGTCAAGCCGAGGTTCTTCTCGACGTGGACCTCCAGGCCGACGAACTGCGTCGTCGCGCTCACTGGGACACGAAGCCGATCCTGAGCCTGGACCTGCTCAACCTGTTGTTGACGATGCCGGTTTCCTCAGCGGTGCCCGCGGAGGGCTTCTCCGACTACGACTGGCGCAGGCTGAAGGCCGGTAGTCGCATCGGCGCCGTCGACATCACCGGCGGGCACGCGGGTCCGCGCGCGACGAGGCGCGCGGTTCCGCCGCTGACGGTCCGGCACGCCACGGTCAGAGCCCGTCACTGGCGCACCGGGCTGAGCGCGGCGTCGCGGTTCGCGCCCTACTGCTCACGCGATCTGGTCCTCGACGGTCTGCCGGCAGACGATCTGGAGCTCCGCTTGGAGGCCGACTACCTCGGGGTCGGGATCTGTGTGCGAGGCGACGATCCCGATCAGCGGGTCCGCCGGGTGATCGAGCCCGCACGCTTCCGGCCGGCTCGATACACCGGAGCGTCATGGCTGTTCGCCGAGCGCTTACTCGCCGAGCACGCCGTCATGCTCGAAGGCTGAGCCCGGTCAGGACTCGCGAAGCCACTCCTCGACGTCCGGGGTGGTCTTCACATCCACGCCGATACGGCCCTTGAGTGCCTGGCGCTCGTACTCGACATCCAGCAGGCGGCGCTTCCACCAGGCGGCGATCTGCTCGGTCGTGAAGCCGTCGATCTCCCGGCGCATCGTGGTGGTCTCGTGCAGGTTGTGCAGGTGCGCCTGCAGACGCTGCTCGTCAGAGCCGTTGAACCGGTCGATGTCGCGGCCACCGCAGTGCTGGCACGAGCAAGTGTCGGCGGGGGCGCTGGCGTACCACTCCTGCTGCATCTTGCTGCTGCGGCGGTAGCGCAGCAGATTCGCCAGCAGCACGTGCGGGGACATGTCGCTCTTGTCAGAGGAGAAGCCGCCCTTATCCGGGAACGCGAGTCGTCGCAGGCTCGGGAGCTGACCGATCGCCGCCGC
This sequence comes from Gordonia otitidis NBRC 100426, assembly GCF_000248075.1. GTDB lineage: Bacteria > Actinomycetota > Actinomycetes > Mycobacteriales > Mycobacteriaceae > Gordonia > Gordonia otitidis. The sequence continues at coordinate 34,053 of NZ_BAFB01000063.1, forward strand.
GCGGGCGCCGTGGGCGAGCGCGTCGAACGCGGCAAGATCCGCGCGCCAGGGCATCGCCCACGGAGCAGCCTCGAACAGGCGCCGGTAGCTCGGGATCGCGCCCTTGTGCGCCAGCGGGTTCGAGGAGCTGTCGGCCAACGCGATCGCCACCGGGTGGCTGCTGCGCGTGACGATGGCGATGAGCTGCTTGATGTTGCGCTCATCCAGCCACCGGTAGTGGATCGGCAGCAGGAACACGAAGTCGTCTCGGTCGAGCTCGTTCACCTGCTTGAGGGCGGCTTTCATCGCCTCTGAGTCACCGGCCTGGAACACCGCCGTCGGCGTGACAGCGACGCTCGCCCCGACCTGAAGCTGAGCGTCGAGCACGTCACCGAGCTTCTCCTCGAAGAGGCCCGAGGTCTCGCGCACAAACGGCGCCTCCTTCGTCGCCCACACCGCCGTCGAGGTGGGCTCCACCAACATCATGAGATCCGGATACTGCCGACGCAGGGTCCGCAACGTCCGGTGAGCGTTGGCGCCGGTGACGATGAGACCGCTCATCGTGGGATCGATGTGCGGCGCCGTTGCTTCGGCTTCGCCGCTGGCCAGAACCAGCACCCGAGTGCCGAGCCGTCGCGCGGCCTCCGTATCGGCAGGGCGCGGGACCGTGCCGATACCGCCGCGCAATCCACCGCCGACGCGGCTCATCTCATCGGTGCTCATGCGACCCTCCCCAATACATCTCGATGAACTCGTCCTCGGTCATCTGCGCAGACCGGGCGATCTCCGCGACGGACTCCCCAGCGCTCAAGCGCTCCTGGATCACACGCGGCAGCAACGTAGGAACCTCAGGCAGGACGCGCACCGGCTCGTTCTTCCTGTAGCCCGCGCGAGACAACTCGATGTTCAAAGCCCTGTACCGCGCGTCGCCGATACCGCCCAGATCACGACCCCGGCGCAACAGAGCAGCCATCGAGACACCCCACTCCGACTTCAGCTTCGCAAGCTTCGGGACAGTCAGCCCGTCCATCTGCGCGCGCACGGCGGAGGCTGGCATGAGCAGCTCGCTCGCGAAGCGGTCGGCCTCGCTCTCCTGATCCTCAGTCGGAACCTGATGCATCACAGCGTGAGCGAGCTCGTGTGCCAGAGTGAACCGCTGGCGATCAGCAGGAGCGTGGTCGCCCAGGAGAACCAGCGGACGCCGGCCCTCCGGCCAGCTCACGATCGCGTCGATCCGCGTCGAGCCCAGCGGGCGCGCCACCACGACGACCCCGGCACGTTCGAGCGCGGGCACAAGAGGTAGAGCAGGGCCTTCGGGCAGGCCCAGAACGGCGCGCACGTTCCGCGCGATGTCTTCGGGACTGTCGAACCCGTCCTCCGGCAGCGGCAACCGCGGCAGACGCAACTCCGGAGCACGCTCCCCAAGAATCCCCGCGACCTGCAGGTGGGTGAGGTCCAGCTCTGCCCGCAGCTGATTCGCCTTCGACACCGGAAGCGTCGACCGCTTCCGGTGGAACACATACGGAGACGAACCGATCTCGGACACGGGAACGACGATCAGCTTCACCGGGACGCTCAGAGCATCAGCCAGAGTCGTCAGGCGCTCGTCATCGAGCAGGAGCACTCCGCTCTCCGCCTTCGACAGCACGCCCTGCGAGATGCCGGTCCTCTTGGACAACTCGCTCTGCGTCATCCCCCGGGCAACGCGGATCGTGCCGAGCATGATGCGGCCCGGCTCCTCGACCGCGGAGAGCAATGACATGGCTGTAACTCTACTCGCTACCGCCGACAAGTTCCAGATTCAATCTGCCAAAATATTTCTGCGGATTGAGCACGGGACGACTCTCACCGGTGCGGTCCAGTCGGCCACCCTCCGAGGCCAAGTCCAGGGGGGTCATTCACTCCATGTGGTATTCCCGCTGCCTGCTGCTCCCTCGACGATCACGAGCGGATCGGTCGAGGCGACTGCTGCCGCTGCTGTCCTCTGCCCGGCGTCGAGTCCGGCGGCTTGTGCCGCCTCGGTGACCTCGGGGTGCTGCGGCTCCTGCTCTGGGGTGCTGGTGGTGAGTTGGTCGCGTAGTGCGGTCTCGGCGGCGATCACGCCGAGGCTGGTCAGATGCGCGACGTGCTCCGGCGTCGCCGCTCCTGGGGGCAGGATCGAGAAGCAATCCGAGACCGCAACCTCGGACGCTTCGCTGATGAACTCCCGCAACTGTGCTGGTGCCGCTTGCACGCCCGCCTCGGTGACGATCCTCGTCACCTGCTCGGTCACCGTGTGCGGCGTCCACGCCGACGATGCGGCGGCGCACCGATCCAGCGCACGAGAGGCGACCTCCTGCACCGGCAGAGCATCCAGCGAAACCGAGGGCTGTAGTGTGCCTCGTGCGAGGTTGTCGGGGTCGTATCCGGCATCGGTGAGTTCTTGCTGCCACCACTGCTCGTTCTTCAAGTCGGCAGGCTTCTTGCCGGGCCGCTGGTGCGCCCAGGCAGTGCCCTGCATCCGCGCCGTCACGACCGGGCCAGGCATCTCGCCCGGATGCTCGGCCTGCCATTCGGCTTCAAGCCGGTCAAGGTTCCGATTGATCTGCGCCGACCGCTTCGACATCACGGCGTTGAACGGCTCCAACTCCGAGACCTCGCCTGAGACGGGGTCGAGAGTCAGACCGTGGCGGCTCAGTGTCTCGGCAAGTTCGGGGTGTGCGGCGATTACCGCCGTGCCCATCGCGCGGATCGCGCCCTGCTGCTTGAACAATGCGGCGGTATCGAGTGCTCGCCACTTCCCGGCGGCGAAGATGCGGGTGCCGATTTGCATATGGATGTGCCGGTGGGGATCACCCGCACGGGAGGTCTTATGGCTGATGCCGACCACCTGCATCTGCTCGATGGGCACAATCTCCCGCGCATCCCTCGGGCCGACGCGAGTGACGGAGTGCTGGCCGAGCCAGCGGCGTATCTCAGTCAGCGCGTCCTGCTGGGCGGCGTCCAGCGCTGCCGAGACTTCGGGGTGGAGGGCGGCGGCGACCGACAGGCTCTTGGGGCTGTTGATCGTCATCTCACAGAACAACGGCGAGCCCTTGGTGCCCTCGGCGGGCTTGCGCGGGGTGCCCATCGACTCGCCCGTGATCGGATCACGCCAGTCCACCCACCCCTCGTACTCATCCGGTGACAGCGACCGGGCGGCGGTGACCTCGCCCTTGGCGTCGAGTGCGATGTACTCGGCGATGGCGTTGTCTGCGCCGAGGTAGTACTCGTCCGCCCCGGAGCGGTCGGCCTCGACGTACCGACGGGCGGCAGCACCGTTGCCGTGGAACGGGATCACGCCACCTTTCACGCCCGCCACCACCTCTCTCATGAGTCGTCTCATGAGAGAGGTGCGCACCACGGCCCCGCCGTGGCATCCGTGCATCCAGTTACTGGGGGTGAGAGCAGAAGCGCTCGGGCTACTGCCTGAGGTCGTCGAGGGGCAGTCAGTCGCGGTACTCGCGTTCGCAGTAGGGCGCGGCTGGCGGAGTGTCGGGGCGGGCTCAGCAGCGACGGGTGCGCGAACGATCAGAGAGCGGCAATATGGCGAGAAGCGACGTCGGTTACGGCAGTGGGGCGGTGGCGATACTGGCAGTGCTTTCTAGTTCGCTGCGAGTGGCCCCGTCGCGCGAGCGTTGTACGAGGCCAGCGAGCACTGCCAGTACATAGCCAGCCAAGCCCGCGGCGTCGGTGTCCTCCGGGAGTCGGCCCGCAGCGATATCGGCTTCGATTTTGCGTCTGAGCTGCTTCACCTTCTCCTTGCGCATCCCTGACAGGGAGGCTCGCACCTCACCATCGTCGGTGCCCGCGTCGCCGCTGGTAACTAGGCAACCTCGCGGCAGACCGCGTCTGGTGTACCGGGCCGGGGCTTCGGTGAGGATACGCCGCATCGCTTGGGTAGCGGTGGGCTCCTCTTCAAGAGCGGCGTCGATGAAACCGCCGTACTCGCGGTCGTAGACCGCGACAGCCTCATCGAAGAGTGCCCGCTTGCCGCCGAAGGAGTTGTAGAGGCTGGGCTGTCCGATCCCGAGTTCCTCGCTAAGGTCGCGCACCGAAGTCGCCTCGTACCCCTTGCGCCAGAACAGGCGGATCGCCTGATCCAGAGCTGCGTCTCGGTCGAAGCCGCGGGGCCTCCCGCGCGTCGTTGTGTTAGCCATGACCTCATTTTAGGGCATCCGCTACACAATCTGCTACGCTTCTATTTACTAGCAAGCGCTACACAAAGGAGTCTGAGATGACGAAGCTCGATGGGAAGACTGCCCTGGTCACAGGTGCGGCACGAGGGATCGGACGTGCAGTCGCCGTGCGTCTGGCTGCCGACGGCGCACGGGTGGCGGTGCATTACGGTTCCAGCGCCGATGCCGCCCACCAGGTGGTCGAGATGATTCAGGCGCAGGGCGGCTCGGCCTTCGCGATCCAGACAAGCCTCGGCGCTTCCGGCGACGCAGCAGCACTCTGGACTGCGTTCGACGAGCACGCGGACGGAGTGGACGTGATCGTCAACAATGCGGGAACGCTCGGCAGCAGGGTGCCCTTTCCGGAGGTGTCCGAGTCGGAGTACGACGAGGTGTTGGCGGTCAACGCCAAGGCTCCGTTCTTCATCGTCCAGCAGGGGCTAACCCGGCTCCGCGACGCGGGGCGGATCATCAACCTCTCGACCTCGTTCACCCACGGCTCGCGAAACCCCGACCTCATGGCGTACTCGATGTCCAAAGCCGCGATTGACGCGTTCACGGGCGCACTCGCCAAGCACCTCGGCCAACGCGGGATCACCGTCAACGCCGTCGGCCCTGGCGCGACCGCTACCGACATGAACGCTGCCCGGCTCGCGACGCCGGAGGGCCGCGAGGCCATCGCCTCACGCTCCCCGTTGGGCCGGGTCGCCGAGCCTGAGGACATCGCCGGTATCGTCGCGTTCCTCGCCTCCGGCGACGCGGGCTGGGTCACAGGCCAGTGGATCGACGCCACTGGCGGGGCGCTGCTCTGATGCCCCTGGCGATCTGGGTCATCGGGCTCGGGATATTCGCGCAGGGCACCAGCGAGCTCATGCTCGCCGGTCTTTTGCCCGAGATGGCTGCGGACCTCGATGTGACGATTCCGCAGGCTGGCGGGCTCATCAGCTCGTTCGCGCTCGGCATGCTCGTCGGCGCACCCGTGCTCGCAGCGCTCACCCTGCGCTCACCCTGCGCTGGCCCCGCCGCTTGTCGCTGCTGCTGTTCCTGGCGGTGTTCGTCCTGACCCACGTCGTCAGCGCACTCACCGACAGCTATGGGCTGCTGTTCGCCATGCGGTTCGTCGGCGCGTTCGCCTACGCCGGGTTCTGGGCAGTCGGCGGCAGCACGGCGATGGCGATGGCCGGCCCGAAACGCCGCGGTCAGGCGATGAGCATCGTCGCCGGCGGACTCACCGTCGCCACCGTGCTCGGCCTGCCCGCCGGCACCTGGATCGGCCAGCACTTCGGCTGGCGCGGCGCGTTTTGGGCAGTCGCAATCCTCTCCGCAATCGCAGCTATCGCGGTCCTAGCCGTAGTTCCCAGGTTGCGACCGGAGAACCCGCCTCGCGTGCGAGACGAACTGCGCGGCATGGCCCCGCCTCGGCTCTGGCTGTCGTATGCGATGACCGCCACCGCCACGACAGCTCTGCTCGGAACGTTCTCCTACCTGTCGGCGATGCTCCTTGAGACCACCGGCCTCGACCCCGCCTGGGTGCCGGCTGTGCTCTTCGGCTACGGTCTCGGCGCGCTTATCGGAATCGCTGCGGGAGGCAGGGCTGCTGACCGCATTCCACGAGCGATCCTTGGCATCGGCTTCGCAGGCCTGCTCATCACGTCGCTCCTGCTCGCCCTCACCGCACATCGGGCGGAGATGGTGGTCGCGCTGATCTTCCTGCTCGGGTTGCTGGGATTTAGCACCAACCCGGCTCTGAACTCCCGCTTCATGACCATCGCACCGAAGGCTCCGACGCTCGCCGTCTCCGGCAATATCTCCGCGTTCAATGTCGGCATCACCCTCGGCCCCTGGCTCGGCGGCCTCGCGCTGGATGCCGGATATGACTATCCCGCCATCCCCGCCGTAGGTGCGGCCATCGCGGGCATCGCGCTCCTGCTCTGGGGCTGGGATCTCGCGCTACAGAGGCACCGGCTCAACTCTGAGCGCCTGACGACAAGGCTCCCGATCTAACAAGACTTACCCGCGCTAACCGGCCATGCGCTGTGTGGGGCAAGCAGCGCTGCCGTTGACGGGCGGCGGGTTTAGCCTCGATCCACCGATTTGCTTGTGATCGGTCGGTGAGGGATAAACGAAATGCCCTGTCTGAGTGACAGAATGGGACTTCTCTAGGGTTCCATCCACACACACAGGAGGGCATGTCGTAGATGCGATTGTCTCACACTCACCCGGTCCGGTCTGCATCCTGTGACGATCCGAATCTCCTCGCCGCTGCGGGGGTGGTGCCGGTGATGGCGCTGGCCGAACGCGCCAGCCTGTCGGAGTTGGCCCGCGAGCATCTGAGCGTGCCCACCGACAAGGGCGCCCATCCGGATCGGAAAATGTTTTCCCTGGTGGCGGGGATGGTGGCGGGCGCCGACAGCATCGACGACATGGCCGTGTTGCGACACGGCGCGATGGGCAAGGTGTTCGACCATCCTTACGCCCCGTCGACGTTGGGATCGTTTCTTCGCGAGTTCCGGTTCGGGCATGTCCGCCAAGCCGATGCGATCGCCACCCGGCTGTTGGCGGGACTGGCTCGCCATACTCCGGTGCTGGCGGGGATCGACGGGCCGGTGATGATCGATATCGACGACTCGATCATCGAGGTCCACGGCCCGGCCAAGCAGGGCGTCGGATTCGGCTACACCCGAGTGCGTGGGCTGAACTCGGCGATCACCACCCTCACCTGTGGTGACGGTGCGCCGGTGATCGCCGCTCAACGCCTGCGCAAAGGGGCGTGTAACTCCGCGCGCGGGGCGCATCGGTTGATCGCCGACACCCTGGCCACCGTGCGGCGGCTACGGTCGTCCGATGCGTCGGGACCGATACTGCTGCGAGCGGATTCAGCGTTCTACGGCCATCGCGCGATCACCACCGCGCTCCGGGCCGGTGCGCAGGTGTCGGTCACCGTGCGTCAGGATTCCCACGTCCGAGCAGCGATCAGCGAGGTACCGGCAGATGCATGGACGCCGATCGAGTACACCGACGCCGTCTTCGACGAAGACAGCGGCCAGTGGGTCTCGCGGGCCGAGGTCGCCGAAGTACCGTTCACCGCGTTCACCTCCAAAGCCAAGCGCCTGCAGGTATCCGGACGGCTGGTGGTGCGCCGTATCCCTGACTTCGCAGCCGAGGGAGACGGCTTGTTCGACGTGTGGCGGTTTCATGCGTTCTTCACCACCAGCGACCTGGACACCGTGACCGCCGACAAGACTCACCGCGGTCATGCGATCATCGAGCAAGTCCACGCCGACCTCAAAGCCTCCGCATTGGCGCATCTGCCCTCGGGAAAGTTCTGCGCGAACGCCGCATGGCTGGTGTGTGCGGTCATCGCGTTCAACCTGACCCGCGCCGCAGCCTGTCTCGATGGACAGCGTCTGGCGAAGGCGACTACCTCCACCATCCGACGCACCCTGATCTGCATACCCGCTCGAATCGCGTCCTCAGCGCGGCGCATCACGATGCATCTACCCGCCCGATGGCCGTGGGAACGCGAGTGGAACCTGTTGTTCAACAACACGATCAAACGACAACACTCAGCCTGACCCCTAACCATCGGCCAGAACCGGCCCCGACACGAAACCCAGTGAAACACGCCGACACCAGAGATCGGCGACTCACCCACGCCCACCGCCACCCCGAACATACACAACACATTTCACGAGACATCAAAAAGCCGATCGGTGGATCGAGGATTAGGGGCGTGCTCCTGCGCGTCTCGGTGTGGGTGCTGGTGGCGCACCTCCCTTCTGGGAGGCGTCACCGTGGACGAACACACTTCTACACCCGACGCAGGCGATCCTGCGGCCCCGACTGGCTCGGCCAGCCAGGGGTTCGAGACACCAGAGGGCTTGCGTGTCCTGCTGATCCGTTTGCACGAGGCCGGGCCTGGAGCCTGGCGCAGTGACCGCGAAGCAGCGGAACTCATGCGATACACCGCAGAGAGGTATCGACGCCTGGCCCGCAAGTACGGGCTGGATGAGTGGGAGATCGCTTCGGCCGCGTTCGAGGTCATGCTCGCCCCCTCGACCAGGAACGCCGATAACCCGTGGGCGGTCGTCACTCGCGCTATGAAGATCACCTGCGGCGTCGAAGTGCGGGCGGCGGGAATGCTCGTCTCGCCGGGCCAAGTGCGCCACACGGCCAGGATCGTCGGGTTCCACGACGCCATCCGCTTCGCTGACCGAGAGAACCTGGCTGACTATGATCCTGCGTTCGCCGTCAACCCCACCACCGATGATGAGGAAGACCCCGGCGGCCGTGATCGGGTCGCTGCCGTCCTGTCGGAGATCGTCGGACTGTTTGCTTCGGCGGGCTGGGATGCCGTGCTCGTGACCGACTGCATCGAGCACGTCGTTTACCGGGCCGGTGATCTGACCTCCCGACCGAACGCAGTGGAAGTGCTACGCCGCGACCGCACGATCTCGGCACTGCTGGGAATACCGCCGAGGTCATGGGCCGCGTTGCTGCGGATCGTGCTGGGGCACCCGGATCGGAAGCACGCCGGCACCCCGACGGGCGACGGCGTGCTGCTGCGTCTACCCGGCGGTGAACCTCTCGACTCTCTGCGTTGCGACTCCGGCCTGTTGGCTGCGATCTGGGCAGCCAAGCCCCGAACCGACACCTGAACGGTGAACCTAAGAAGAGAAACTACATGTAGTGTCGTTTAGTGGATGCGACTACTACATATTGTGGTCTCGGGTGCGTACCTGTCGGGTATGAAGGCGAACACAGCAGCACCCAGCGCACCCAGAACGTCGGTAACCCCAGTGGCTCGTGAGCGGCGGGGCCAGGCACGCAGTGGTCTGCCGCCGGACTTTGACGTGGGCGCATGGACGAGGGAGGTGTGCGAGCGTTCCGGGGTGCCGGTCGGGGTGAGCGATCCGGTGGCGCTGGCCAAGCTCCGTGTCCTGACCCGCCCCGAGAACTGACCCGAGCACACGAGCGCCGCCGTCCTTCGTTGGGACAGCGACGCTCGTGCATCGGTGGTGGGTCAGGCTTTGAAGGTGAGTTCCACGCGCTCGGGCCGGAACCTCGCCCCGGTCTTGCCGGGTTCTGCGGGCTTGACGACGAGGGTATCGATCAAGGCGGCGATGATCGCGCGTTTCTGCGGGATCGACCACCCCTCATCCCACGCTGCTCGTAGCGCCTGTTCGTCGCCGATCGGGATGCCTTTCAACGCGGACGACTTCGCGTTACGCCCCAGGACGAGTTCGGCGCTGCTGATCGTCGCGGCGGCAGCGGTCTTCGCGGCGTGGAGCTCGGTGCGGGAGAGCAGCCCTGCTCCGTAGTCGCGGGCCATGTCCTCCATACGCTGCCGTGCGGCGGTGATCTGCTCCATCGCCGCAGTGACCCCTGCATCCTCACCCGGCGCAGCCGTGGGCAGGGTGGTCGCTGCCAGACGGGTGATCATCGCCTCGCCCACGAGGGTTTCGATGCCGTGCGCGGACACGACGAGCCCGCCACGCTCCGGGCGACCGGGGAGCGGGAGGCAGCGGTAGAAGCGTCGCTTCCCGATCGAGGTCTCGCCCCGGTGCAGCCCCGAGGAGACCAGCGTGTTGCCGCACTTGGCGCAGGTGATCAACCCGGCCAGCAGGCTCTTGGAGGAGCGGCCTACGCGCCGGTCGGGATGGTTGAACACCGCCCGGATGCGCATCGTCTCTTCGGGGGTGATGTTCGCTTCCCAGTTCCCCGGCCCGAGGATCGCCCGGTCGCGTCGTTCCCACGTCGCTGTCGTCTTCGATGCGGGTTCGTAGGCGCGTTGCCCGGAAATCCTGGCTGAGCAGAGGATCGAGCTGACCGTGCTCTCGTGCCACACGTTCAACCGGCTCTTGCCCTTGCTGGGTGGCTCGGGCCCGTCGTCGCGGTTGAGCCACCTCGTGATCTGCCGCACCGACTGCCCGGCGAGGAATCGGTCGGCCATCTCCCGGATCACGGCTGCTTCTTCGGGGATGAGGACACCGCCGATGCCGTACCCGTACTTCGCGCCGCCGTGCCAGTCACCACGCTCGGCTTTCTGCTGGTTCGCCCGTCTGATGCGGTCAGCCTTGTGCCCGGACTCGTAGGAGGCGATCGCGACGAGCTGACGCGCCATCAGCCTGCCTTCGTGGGTGTTCAGGTCGAACGCGCCGCCCTTGACGGTCTCGATCTTGATCGGGTGCGTTTCCACGAGGTCGATGAGGTCTTCCAACTCGCGGGGCGGCGGTAGAGGCGATCCACATGCCACGCCACGATCCGCGACGGCCCGAGCTTCACCCGCTCCAGCAGGTCGAGGTAACCGGGGCGCTTCTTGCCCGAGTAGGCGGAGATGTCGTTGTCCACGAACACCGCCGGATCGGTGATCCCCAGGCGGGCACACATCTCTAGGCAGTCCAGGCGCTGCCGCTCTTTTGAGCCCTGCACAGCCTGCCACCCCTTGATGACTAGAGATTTGACTCTGCATCCGCGAGTATCGCGCTCGGCGTCGTGCCCAGTGCTTCGGCCAGATCCCACAGCCGGTCTACTTGAGTCGAGGCTTCACCGGTTTCGATGCGGGCGATGGCTGGTCGGCTGACGCCGCTGGCGTCGGCGAGTTGCTGCTGAGTTAGTCCGGCCCCGACTCGTGCTCGGCGAATCGCGTCTCCAACTGCATCTCGCCGCATCTTCCGGACCCGCCTTTGAGCTGGCGTCAGGGACGCTTCAGGGACCGGCACGTCGTTCATTGTGACCGGTCGGGGAGGGGCGCGGTTCGCCCCACGCCCATTGTATCGCACGCGATACTAAGACATGCTCTCGCAAACCAAGTCCGACTCGCAAGCTCGAACTGCTTTGCGTACATTGGCGCTGCGTGTTCCGGCAATCGACGGAGAAGCGCTCGATTCGTGGGTAGAAGCGTGCTGTCGGCGGCATCGGCTCACGCTGGGCGAGTTCTATCGACACATGTCTATGCCGGGGGCAGGCAGGCGCGACCTCGTTACCGGCGTATCGCGATCCGAGATCGAGCGGTTAGCGCTCGCCGGCGGAATGCGCTCGGCGCAGATCGAGTCGATGACTGTGTCGGCAATGTTCCCAGAGACTGATGGGTACACCGTGACGCCGGTTGCTACGGACTACCAGGTTTATCCACGTCCGCGTGCGGGCTTCTGGCTCGTGACAAGGAGCTCACGGTTCTGCCCGCAGTGCCTAACCGAAGATGGTGGCCGATGGCAGTTGGGCTGGCGGTCTCGGTGGGCTTTCGCGTGTCGCCGCCACCACTGCTTGCTCGTGGATACATGCCCCCAGTGCGGATCGCACCCACGACGTCGTCGCATCACGCAACTGCGGCTTCGCGGAGGTTCGTGTGATGGCGCGAATGGTCGCTACGGCGGTGTTTGCCAGTTCGTCCTCGGCGGAGTTCAGGCGACTGCTCTCGATGCCGATTCGCCCATCTTGTGCGCACAGGCACGCATCGACACGCTTCTGCGCACCGAACGTGATCCGTCGCCTTCAACCTGGGCGCCGAGTCCACTGCTGCATGATGTGGCGTACCTGGCGCGCCAGATCATTCTGGCTGGTGATATCACGCAGATCGACTGTCTTGTAAGGGGAAGTGGCGCGGCGATCTTGGAACTGCGGGAGACCGGTGACATGGCGCGCAACAGCACGCGCAACTTTGTATCGAGCTTTGTTCTCGCACCAACGATAGCGCTGGCTCTCGGAGTGCTCGACTGTGCGGGCATCGATGAGGCTGCCCGGCGCTTGCACGAGCTGCTTCCGCTACCAGCAGAGCATCTACACTGTACAAATCTGCACCTGGAGATGAATGCGTGGGCGCGTCGAAGTGTTCAAGTTGAACTGATTTGGAACCGGCTGCGCACCGCCGAATTCGTGCCAGACTCGAGCAAGCGTCTGATCCGCAGGAGCAACTGATTGATCCGCTGTCTGCTCGGAGCTGTCGCAGCCGGAGGCGCCTCCTGCACGAGGGTCATGTGCACCAAGTGTGGCAACAGTGTCCTCCACCAAGGCAGGATCGGTGGGGCTAGTCGAACTGCTTAACCCAGTCGGTGGGAGGGAAGAGCACGAGTGACCAGTCCAGCTGGTTAAGTTGGCGCCCGAGAATCACTTTCGTGCGACGGGGTACCTCACACGAGTTGATATGACTGACGAGTTGTGTTCGCTCGGCGGTGAGATGATTGCGATAGTCGCGGTACTGAAGACGGCACCTCGGACTGCAGAACAGCTGCCGCCGACCCGCGTGGTGGACGGCGTACGAGACAGGCTTGGTGCAGAACGGGTTGAGGCACACCGACTCGGAGGGATAGTCGCGGCCGCTTTCGAGTAGTTGCTCTACGGTGTGAGCCGTGCCGAGCGCATAGATGGACATAGGGTCCCTCTCCCAAACTGGCAACCCGAACTATCACGTACTCGATCGCACGCGGTGTAGTCAGTCCGCCAGAGTTAGTTGTGGCTTCGATGTATGGGGACGACGATACGCGCAGAGTTTTCGTGGTCTGATAAAAGGGGCTCACGGCTATGGATTGGTCCGCCAGTTCGCGCTACCATTGGCTCTCAGAGGTGAAACGGCATCAGGACCGCCGAGCAGACACTCTCGTTAACTCTGAATCGAAGTGATGCCAATGAACTGGCTCATACTCTGATCGCGGATCTCTGATCACTCTTTCCTGCCGAATCGCTTGAGCGATGAGCACACCTCGCCCTTGGAAGCAATTACTCAGCGAGTTCGTCCGCCAGGTCGGCCGAGCATGATGCCTGTTTCCAGGACGGTGATTGATGTCGAAACAATGTGTGCAAGCACGCAGTTGTGCGGTCAGATCATGTCGAAGTCCCATGCACAGACCCTCCGAGAGGATAGTGCCGTGCCGGAAAAACATGGCTTACAGGAAGACATCAAAGCAAGCGCCGGGGGTCCTGTAATAAGGATACGAGGTCTTGATGACACCGTGACGACTGTCCCCTGTGACGGCGTCCAAAGCCGCGAAGCGCTCAAGAACACACTTCCCATACGGCTTGTTCGTCATTTCTCGGGGCAGTGGTACTACTCGGGTAAACACTACTGCTTCACGATGGGCGCTCACGTGCAATACGAGTCATTGCGAGAGCTACGACGACTCCAGCTCGCAGATGCCGATCCGGAGATCATCGAGATCCATTCGCAGCCGTTTCGGCTCGTCGAACGGGCCGAGCGCCGCCTCCGCCGCTACACACCCGACTACGCCACGGTTTCGCGGTCGGGAGAGGTCACCATAGTGGAAGTCAAAACAGCTCCAGGACTCAACGATCCCAAAGTAGCTTCGTGCCTGCAGTGGGCGATGCCACGGATCCAAGCACTGGGCTGGAACACCGAGGTCCACGTGACCGAACCCGATGAGATGGTGTCACTCAACATGGGTTACCTCGACGGGTTTCGCGACCCGGAACTCACCAACTCCGATGTCACAACTGCCGCCCTTGAGGCGGTTCGAGCAGGCACATTGACCGTCGACGAGCTGGTCGAGAAACTTCAAGAACAGTTTCCACAATGGCCAGTCACCCCCGCTGTGCG